>JANOPP010000017.1:0-45783 GCA_031421915.1 Myxococcales bacterium
TCAGGGCGCGCAGTTCGACGCGATCGGCACGATGACGAACTGGTGGCAGCCGGAGACCGAGAAGCAGTTCAAGCAGCGCACGCAGTGCGTGATCGACCAGTACAACCAGTACGACGTGATCGGCGGCGGCAAGCTCAACGGCGCGAACACCGTGGGTGAGAACATCGCCGACATCGGCGGCGTGAAGCTCGCGCTCGCAGGCTACCGCGCGCTCCGCGCTCCTGCTCCCGACACCGTCGTCGCCGACGGCTACACCGAGGATCAGCAGTTCTTCCTCGGGTTTGGTCAGGCGTGGTGCAGCAAGATGCGCCCCGACTTCGAGAAGCTCATGGCCACCGTCGACGTCCACTCGCCCGGCAAGTGGCGCGTCAATGGCGCGCTCCAGGCGACGCCGGAGTTCAAGACTGCGTTCCGCTGCAAGGCGAACGCGAAGATGATCCCGGCGAAGCAGTGCGTCGTCTGGTGACCGGGGTACGCTGCCACGATGCATGGTCGTCTCGCGCTGCTCCTGATCGCTGCAGCCTGTAGCAAGCGAGCGAACGAGCCGTCGACGACGACGACGACGACGGACACCCCGCGGCTCTACACCGCGGCCGAGCTCGCGACGTACGAGAAGGCGCTCCTCGCGCGGCTCGCCGAGACCGCAACACGGACGTGCGTGCGTCCGATCGTCCGCGAGCCCGGCGTCGACACGCCCGCCGGGCCCGATCTCGTCGAGCTCGTCGAGCCGACGGGTCCACTCACCGCATGCGGTCCGGCCTTCGGCAAGCTCGCAACCTCGGGCGCTTCTGCAAAAGCAGGCGACCTCATCGAGGCGCGAGACCCGGCGGTCGTCGCGCTCGCGGGCACCTGTGGTCCGCTCCTCGAAGAGGCAGTCCGCAAGGCAGCTGCGCATCGCGATGCGTGCTCCCCGTTCCAGCTCGGCGTTAGCAAGGAGCCCGAGACCTGGATGAACGTGATCTATAGCGCGCATCTCCTCGGTCTCCACGCGCGCCTCAGCGCCGAGCGGGGCACTCCGAACGCCGCACTGTGGATGCTGATCAACGGCGCCGCTGCGTTTCGCGATCTCGGGCGCGGTCGTGTCGGGCTGATCGGAGCGATGATCGCGGTCGCCTCGACGGACACCCTGCTCGAGCAGGCACGTGCGATCCTCACGACCGCGAAGCTCGCGCCCGCGGATCTGGAGGCGCTGATCGCCGGCGTCGATGGCTTGCTAGCTTCCGAGCAACCGTTCGCGGACACGCTCGCTGGAGAGCGTGAGTACTTCGATCTCTACCTCGCGATGCCGCAGCTCAAGGGCAAGGACTGGGTTCCGCCGGGCGGCTGGAGCTTGAACGCGCCACGTCCGGACCCCGACGCCGAATCGCCGTTCAAAGCGATGCCGGTCACCAAGCACCCGCACGACGAGGCCGGGATCATGTTCGAGACGGCCAGCGTCATGGCGAAGGCGCGCGAGGAAGCGTGTCCCGCGACTGCGACGCTCGTGGCCTGTCACAAGGGACTCACCACGCTCGGCGAGACCACAAAGGCCATCGATCCGAAGGCCGCCGCCGAGCGGTTGTGGAGCGATCTGATGACGGCCGTCGGCTCGGGCGACCTGCTCGCGAGCGCGCGCCGGATCCGCGTGGAGCTGGTCGCGATCCTAGCGGGCATCGCGCAGCCCTCGCTCGGTGCGTACGCCGCCAAGCGGGCGGCCGGCTATGCGCGGATCGCCGCGCTACGGATCCACCTCGAGATCCTGCGCAAGGGGACGTGCCCGACCGAGGCGGAGCTCGCCGACTCGCCCTACCCCAACCTCCGGGCCCCGGTCGCCCTCGGCGACGTCGTTGACATCGTGCCGCGCGCGAACGGCGATCTCGACATCTCGCCCCCGGCCTGGACCGTGTCCAAGAAGCCGCCGTGGCGGATCGCCTGCAAGCCCCGCTAGATACGCGAGATCGCTCACGACTGTTTGCACGGGCGGCCCCTCGACCAGCCACCGACTGATGCGGCGTCACAGCAGCAGTCTGTTCCTCGATGTTGGTGCGGCCGAGCACGTTCGTGCTCCCACGTCGAACCACGTTTCGATTACGGTGCCGGCCATGAAGAGCCTCGCCGCGGTTGTCCTCTTGGTTCTCGTCTCGACTGGCTGCTCCGCCCGCGTCACGAGCGGTGGTGCTCGCGGTCCGGCGCGCACCGACACGACGCAGCAGCAGGACCACGGCGACTTCTCGCGTCCGATCGGTCAGCGCTAACTAACGAGCGAACCCGGCGCGCAGGATCGCTTCGGCGGTCTTGAGCGCGGTGACTCGTGTCGTCGGATCCGCGGGCATCGCGGACACCAGAGCGCCGAGTTGCTTCTTGGCTTTTCGATTGTCGATCAGCGCCTGCGCGAGGCCGCGAACGACACTCCCCGGATCGACGCCCGGTAGCTCGATCGCGCCCGGCTTGAGCGATGGCGATTCCCGCCAGCGCGCGACCACCTGCAGCAGCGGCGCTTGCTCGGACCACAGCGTCGTCAGCTCCTGGAGCCCGAGCGCACGGCCCGCGAGCTGCTCGCCGAGCGCCGCGAAGCCCACCCACGCGAGCCACATGCGCGCGAGCACCGGCGACATCGACGAGCGCGGCGCGTACTGGCGCGGACCGTAGAGCTCGTTGAAGCGCATCGACGGCGTCAGCCACGTGAGGGCCTGTAGCGTCGTCGCGCTCGGCGTGCGCCACGGTGTACCGAGAATCGCCTCGAACGCCGCGGTCGCGGTCGCGGTCTCGAGCTCGAGAGCGGCTGCATCTGCCTGTGCGCCCCACGCGATCGCGAGATCTCCGGGTGCAGCGAACAGAGCCTCGGCGATCGCGCGCTCGCTCTCGACGAACGCCTTGCCCTCGGCCTCGGGGTTCTGCGCGGGGAGCCGCGTGCCGACGATGGTGGGGTCCTGGATCGTCGCGATCTCCGCGAGGACCTCGGTGTGCGTGATGCCGTCGTCACCAACGGTGAACACCGGGCAGATCACGCTGTTGTAGTCGACGACCGTGTACGCGCCGATCCGGAACACGCGATTGAACGGGAACAGCCGGCACGAGGCGGGTTTGGCATCGCGACCGTCCTCCACCTCGACGCGGCACATGCCGTCATCGGCGAGGAACCAGCACCGATCGCGCGGGTTGAACGCGGTGATCGCGTCCCCGCGACGGCGGAGAAACGCGGCGATCTCGGGGCGGCGAGCGACGAGTTGTACGAGCTGGCCGCCCACGACATCGAGCCCGATCCCGTGGCCCTTGCAGCACGCACCGCACCCGCGGCACTCGTACCGAAACCGCCGATCGGGCCAGGTGAAGTAGACGTGCTCCACGAAGGGGCCATCCTAGCCCAGCTCAGGGAGTGCGGACCTGCCAGGGCCAGGCCAGTGCGTTGTCACCGATCTTCACGGCGTTGCTGTGCTCGTCGAGCCAGACCGCCAGATCCTTCGCGGCCGTCGGCAGCGTCCACACCATCATGCCGTTATGGGTGCCCTGCACGACGTGGCGCGAGCCCGGCGAGATCACGAGCATCGATGTCGCCGCGACGATCATCGGCAGCGTCCACCGGTTCGCCGATTCGAGCTCGACGATCGTGAGCTGCCGCCCAGCAACCGAGGCGACCAGGGTCGTGCCGTCGACGCTGGCAATCGGCTCCGTCTGTCCACCGTTGAGGAGCCGCTCCGGCTTCGCACCGGGCTCGAGCTCGACGACGAACACGTCATGGTTCATCAGCGTGACCAGAATGCGACCGCGGTCGCCGCGTGCGATCGTCTTCAGTACGTCGGGGAACTTGGCGATCTCGCGCGGCGCGGAGTCCCACAGGAGGAGGCGGTCATCGATCGCGATCACCGCTCGACCACCCGATTCGCCACCGATGAAGCTGGTCTTCCCGGTATCGACGTTCGCGCGCTCGATCGCGCCCGTCGTCACGTCGCCGCGGACGAGCTCACCGCGGCTGCTGATCGCCGCGAACCGGTTGGGCCCGAGCCGCGTCGCCGAGATGACCTCGCCGTCGACCTTCACGAGCTCGCGCGGCTCTCCCGCACCGGTCCGCGCGAAGATCCGGCCATCTCCGGGGGTCGTGCCGTCGCGCGAGGTCGAGACGCCGAAGATCGTCGTCCCACCTGTGAGCAGCCGCCCCCATGGAAACATGCCGTCGGCGATCTGGAGCAGTGGCTTGCCGCGCTCGAGCACGACGAGCCGCCCATCGGTACCGCGATCGTCGAAGATCAGGACTCGCCCTTCGACGACGTCGAGGATGAACGGCATGCCGCGCGCCTGTTCGGCGACCGGCTCGACGGTGCCGGTCGCGAGATCGACCCATGCCCACGCGACGTTCGACGCGCGCAGCATGAGCAGCGTCTTGTCATCGGCGAAGACCGCCTGGCTGGTCCCGGTGTCGGGCAAGCGGCGCGGGATGACGTTATCGAGATCGGCGACGAGGATCTGGCCGTCGCCCACGACGACGACCCGCGGGTGTTTCGGGCGGGTCGCGACGCGCGCGTGCGCGACGGGGACCGGAAGGTACATCGTGTGGCGCAGGTTGCGACCGAGGAGGACGAGCTTGCCGGTGAAGCTCGGGACGACCATCACCTCGTCCGCGGCCTCGTTGAGGTGGTTCATGAACTGATCGACGCGATCGCGGATCGCCATGGAGCCGCCGATCCAGCCGATCACGTCGCCCGTCGCGGAAAACATCATGAGCTCCCGGCCGCGGTAGTTGAGATCGATGACGAGCGGCCGCGGCGCGAGCGGCGAGCCGAGCTCGACACACGTCGGCGTGGGATCGAGCGTGCACTCGATCAGCTTCTTCTGGGTGGCGACCGCGAACGTGCGGTAGCGCGACGTGACGACTCGCAGTGGCTCTTCCGTGATGCGGACGAGCTCCTTGCCGTTCGCGTCGACCGCGACGACCATCGTGTCGTCGGCGACGACGGCCCACGTTCCCTCGGGGGCGACGTCGATGTGCTTGACCTTGCGGCCGCCGAGCAGCGGCGTCAGTACGTTGGTGTCGAGCTCGAGCCACGACGCGACGCCAGCCTGGTCGGTGACCAGAATCTGCTCACCGTTGTCGCTCACGTCGACGTCGGCGAACGGAGCGAGCGGAAGCGGCGTCGAGACGTTCGCAGATGGATTGAGGATCTCGGGGGCGCTGGCCGAACCGAACACGAGGACCTGCCCTCGTTCGATCCAGATCGCCGTCACCGTGGTCGCATACTGCCGCGCGATCACGAGCCGGCGGCGCTCGAGATCCCAGACCCGGACCATGTGGTCGCGCGATACCTGGAGCAGCTGCTGACCGTCCGGCGACATCTCGATCCGCGTCGTCAGCTCCTCGGTGCTCTGGATCCCCCACCATACACCGCGCGCGACGGCGGCCTGCCCGATCGCACGCGCCTCCGGCAACCGCACCGACGTCATTGGCAGCTGCTTGACCACGGCGAGCGCCTCGGTCGGATTGGACTCGAGCAGGTAGCGCGCCTGCGTGAGCAGCAACGCGTCGTTGCGCTCTGCGACCTCGGCGAGCCGCTCCTCGGCGAGTCGCTTCTCCGCGAGCGCCGACTTGCTCGCGGCATCGGCGACATCGCGCTCCTGCATGATCCGATGCACGCTGAACCACGCGAGGCCGGCAACGGCGACCGCCGCTAGAGCCGCGATCCCGAGCGACGTGCGATGGCGCTTCGCGAACCGAGTGATCCGCTGACGCGGCGTGTAGCGATGCGCGGCGACGAGCTGTCCCGCGAGAAACCGGCGAACGTCGTCGCTGAGTGCGCCAGCATTCGGATAGCGATCCTCGGCCTCGAACGCGAGCGCCTTGGTCACGATCGTCACGAGGTCGGGTGGCGCACCAGGCGCTGCCACGAGGAGCGGCACGACATCGTGCTTGAGGGTGCGGCCGAGCACCATCGTCGCGCTGTCGCCCGCGTGCGGCGGTGAGCCTGCGAGCAGGTAATAGAGGGTCGCGCCGAGTGCGTAGACGTCGCTGCGCGGGCTCAGCGACTCGCCTCGCGCCTGCTCCGGGGACATGAAGCCCGGCGTGCCGAACACCGCGCCCGCCTGCGTCTGCAAGCTGTCCGCGGCGGTCGGGACCGTCGGCTCCGTCGCGTCGTCGTCTTCCTCGCCGATCACCTTCGCGAGCCCCCAGTCGATCACGACCGTCTCGCCGAGCTCGCCGACGAGAATGTTCTGGGGCTTGATGTCGCGATGAATGATCCCGCGCTTGTGGGCGTGCGCGACGGCATCGATCGCGGCGAGCACGGCGGGCAACAGCGTGAGGCGCTCGCCGAGGCCACGCGCACGCGTGATCGCCTCGTCGAGTGGGCGACCACTCACGCGGCGCATCACGTAGAACGGACGCCCATCGGGCGACGTGCCTGCGTCGTACAGTGGGACGATCGACGCGTGTTCGAGGCGCGCGGTGATCTCGACCTCGCGCAGAAACCGGCGCGCGATGCTCGGCCCCTTCGGCAGCACCTCCTTGAGCGCGACCGTACGGCCGAGCTGGGTGTCGAACGCCTCGACGACGCGGCCCATGCCGCCGCGACCGAGCTCGGTGCCCAGCCGGTAGCGCTCGTGGCTCATTGGCGGGATCGACGCACGCGAGCTGCGCATCGGCTGACCGTGGATGTCGAGAGGCGGCTCGCTCGCGGGAACGGTGTCGTCGAGACCGCCGCGCGAGCGCGGCTTGTTCTCGCCCCCATCGCTGGACCCGTTCGACCCCATCCTGTCGAGTCTAGCGCGTCAACCGCCGCCGCTCAGTCGAGATCCCAGTCGATGTCGCTGATGCTCTGGTCGTTTCGGATGTTGACGGCGCGCGTGCGCTCGTCCTGCGGAATGCCCTTGGACCGGAGCCCGGCGATGCCGTCGATGTTCGCCATCCGCGTCGCCTCGTCGTGCTCGTCGAGGTGAACCGGCGCGTTGCTCGGATCGGTCGCCGGCGCCTGCGCGAGGAACTTGTCGAGCCGGTCGCCACCGCCATCCGTACTCGACTCGTCAAACGCATGCTTGAGGTGCGCGTCGATGTTCGCCATCCGCGTCGGCTCGTCGAACTCCACGCGCGACGGTGGCGGCGCCTTCGATGGCGGCAACCCTCGCACCGGCGGTGCCACGGCCTTCGACGGCAGGTGGGTCGGCGCCTGCTTGCGATGCTGCTGCTCGTTCTTGCGCAGCGCGGTCAGGAGCTCGTCGTCGACCTGGCGGGTCGGCTCCTCGGCGAACGGCTGCGGCACCACCCGACGCGGTGGCGGCCGCGACTCGTTGCGCGAGCGCGGAGGCGCCGGCTGATTCACGCCGGGGAGCGGCGGCGCGACGGTGTTGGGGCGCCGGGCCTGTGACCCTGGGGAATCCCTGACGAGCGATTGTGGCGGTTGCGAGGGGGGCGCTGGCTGTGGGGCTGATGGTGCCGCGGTCGAGCGCTTGCTCCGCGCATTCTTGCCGGCCTGCGCCTGCGCGAGACCGACCACGACGGCGGGCTTCGCGGGAACGTCGGGACGCTGGATCGGCGCCGGCGCCGGAGCCGGAGCCACGCCATCCTCGTCGAAGTCGAAGTCGTAGTCTTTGCGGCCCGGCCCCGCGCCGATGTAGACCTCCGAATCCTCGTCGGCGATGCGACCACCTTCATCGCGGAGCATGCGGAGAATACGAGTGCGCTCGCCGGCCGACAGCTGATCGCGCCGACCGTGACCTGTGTGATTGGTGTGACCGCGCGAGGACGAGGCGTCGTTCGCTGCAGGCGCAGCCCCGGGCTTGCCGCGCTTCGCGAACTCCGACAGCGGCACGGGCGCGTCGAACTTCTTGCCCCGCTGCGGAGAGCCCTGCGCGCCGCCGGTCTTCTGATCGCTGACGTTCGACAGCGGGTTCTGCACGCCCGGATTGGTGTGCGACTTGCTGGAGAAGATGCTGGTCGCCGAGCGCAGCCACTTGCGCGGTCCGGAGACCGCCACGTCGCCCATCGGCATCGGCAGCGACACCGACGAGGACGGATTGACGGGCGCGATCCCGGTGCTGCCGCCGAGGACCTGGGCGCACGCGCGCGCTGCATCCTCGGGACACTCGACCGCGCGCGGCACGAGCCGGCGAACGATGTCGTCGCTCTTGCCCATCTGGTGCTGGTGCGGACGCTCGACAAACTTGATGCCCATCTTCTCGAGCCACTGCACGGGAGGATCGGCGCCGATCAGCACGAACGCTGCGTCGTTCGGGTAACGCTTCTGTGACCCGTCGGCGAGCGCGAGCGTGACGGTGTCGTTCTCGAAGCCGAGGACCTGCGAGCCGAGCTTGGCCTTGATCCGGCCCTCGGACGCGTACGCCTCGATCGTCTGCTTGTTCTTCGGCGCGGCGCGATTGAAGCCCTTGCCGCGGTACGAGATCATGACCTTCGCGCCGGAGTCCGCGAGTGCGAGCGCGGCCTCGACGGCGCTATCGCCACCACCGACGATCAGCACCGCGCGTCCCCGCCACTCGTCGGGATCCTCGAGGAGGCTGAACACCTTCGGCAGGTTCTCGCCGGGGACCTGCAGCGTACGCGGCTTGCCGCGCGTTCCGATCGAGAGCACGACGCGCTGGGCGCGATAGGCGCCGACGGTGGTGCGAATGTCGAACGTGCCGTCGCCCGCCTTCTGCACGGCCTCGACGGACTCACCCTGCCGGATCTTGATGCCGACGCGATCGAGCAACTCGCGCCAGATCGGGATCAGCTGCTCCTTCGCCGAATCGAACACCGGAAGCAGCGAGAGGTTGAGCGTGTCGTAGGGCTCGGCCATCACGAGCTTGCCCTTGGGGTAGCGTGCGATCGTCGACGCGATCAGCTGCTCCTTCTCGAGCACGACGTACGACAGCCCCTTCTGCACGCAGGTCAGCGCGGCCGACAGGCCACCGGGACCCGAGCCCACGATCGCGACGTCGACCGTCGTGTCACCGCGGCCGAGCGCTCCGCCGCGCATGCCGGTCGCGAGCATGTGCTCGACCACCGCGCGGCCGAGGTTCGCGGCGTTCTTCACGAGCGGCTTGCCGGCGACCTCGCCGATCAGATACTGGCCCGCAACCGCGGTCTGAAAGTTCTCGTCGATCTCGGGGATCTTGAGCGGCGGAGGCGTCGCACCCTCGGGGAACATCACGAGCGCCTCGGTCGGGCACGCGAACATGCACGCCTCGCACTGGATGCAGTCCTCGAACCGGAGCACGCGGCTCTTGTTCGCGACCAGGTCAAGGACGTTGGTCGGGCACACCGCCACACACGCGTCGCATCCGGTGCACCGGTCGTCGTTGATGTCGTGAACCAGGATGCGCGGACCAACCGTCACCGCCGGAGCGACCATCTGAGAATGGCGCTTGCGGGCGGACAGCATCGTGAACACCGCCATCAAGAGGACGGCGAGGCCCCCGAGCGCCAGCGGGACGACCCAGGTCACAGGTCCAGTTTACCTGAATTCACCGCTCGTGCCTCCATCCCTTACCGGCCTTCCCCCTCGACAGTTGCGACCAGGAATTCCCGTACTTCCTCCATGAGTCCGTCGAGATCGCGGCCCTCGACGGGAATCGGCGCACCGATCGTGACCCGTACGCTCTGGCCCGTCCGCATGACCTTGGCGCCCCTGGGGAGGATGTCGATCGTGCCCTCGACGGCCACCGGGACGATCGGCGCTCCGGTCCCCAGCGCCAGGTGAAAGCCGCCCTTCTTGAGCTTCCCGATCCGGCCGTCGCGCGAGCGCGTGCCTTCCGGTGCGAGGTAGATGCTCACGCCATCGTTGACCAGGCGCGCCGCGTAGTCGATCGACTTGCGCGCGGCGGCCGAGTTCGAGCGATCGACCTCGATGAACTCGGCGGCACGCAGCCCGCGTCCCCACAGTGGGATCTGGAACAGCTCCGTCTTGCCGAGCATCCGGATCGTCGGCGACGGCAGCGTCGCGTAGAGCACGGGGATATCGAGGTGGCTCTGGTGATTCGACATGTAGACGTACGCGCGCCCGGACGGCACGCGCTCCGCGCCCGTCGCGGAGAGCTGGATATCGAGCAGCTCGATGACTTTCTGCCCGAACCAGTGCGTCTTGTCATCGACGGTGTCACGCCGGAGATCTCCCCGCACGATGTCGACGAGCAACGGCGCAGTCACGCGCGCCATCGCGCCGAGGACACGCACACTGTCGAGGATCGACATGTGGGCATCATAACGTGCGCGGAGGTGGGAGATGTGGTGCGAGTGCGCGGGTTTGGCAATCTGGGCCACGTGTTACGCTCACGTTGATGTCGCGGTCGCTGGCGGTGATCGCCGCTTGCTGCTTGATGCTGTGCGTACGCACAGTGGCGGCCGACACCGTGACCACGAACGTGACGCAGCTCTCCTCGTCGCAGAGCTACAAGATCCGGCTCGCCGCAGCCCTCGCGCTGTCGAAATCCAAGGATGCGCGCGCCGTGATCGCGCTCGCCGATGCACTCCAGAACGATACCGACCCCACGATCCGTCGCGTCTCGGCGCTCGCACTCGAGAAGATGATCGATTCGCGCACTGCCGAGGATGCGCGCGAGCTCGGCCTCATCGCGCTCGAGAACGCGCAGACCAAGGACAAGGACGCGAAGGTCAGGAGCACCGCGAAGGCATCGCTCAAGACGCTCGCTGGTCTCAAGCGCAAGAAGGGCAGCGGCGATCCGAAACCGACGGTGTTCGTCAACATCGACGGAACGATCGATCAGTCGAACAAGCTCAGCAAAGATTCGAGCGATCGGCTGATGAAGATCGTGAAGACCGGCGTCGAGCGCACCGGCTACGCGACGAGCTGGCCCGGCGGTCTGCCGACCAGCGCGGAGCTGTCATCGCACCGGTCGCGCGCGTTCATCATCGCGTCGACGGTGAAGAAGATCGACATCACGAAGGCCGGCGCCACCACGCAGATCGCATGCACGGTCTCCATCCGCGTTGCGCCGTGGAGCGGCAAGGACGGCGGCGAGCGCTGGGAAGCGAACAAGGCGGCGTCCGCGAGCGGCTCGGCGAAGGCGACAACGGGCAGCCGGGACCGCGATATCGCGAGCGGCGTCCGCGATTGCCTCGAGGCCGTCGCCGAGGACGTCACCTCGCGGCAGGTCGTCCCGTTCCTCAAGCGCGTCGCACAAGTCACCGCAGACTGAGCGTGCGCCCATGCTCGGCGTGCGCACGGGCGCACCGAGAAGCTCGGCACGCCGATCGCACTCGATCGGCAGCAGGAGCACGCCATGTCTCGCCTCACTGCCATCAAGCGCCTTCTGATCGCGTCGTTCGCAGCCAGTGGTCTCGTCATCGCATGTCGTGCCGCCACGCCCGGAGAAGCACCACCGCTCGCCCCGCGGCCCGAGATCGGTCAGCCGACCAACTCGGTTCCGCGCCCGCCCGATCCGCTCGATCCGCCCGATCCGGGCACGCCTGAACCAAGCGCGCCGCGCGAGGACGCTGGCCCAGGTCCGATCTCGCCGTTTCCGACGGGTCCTGTCACGACTCGCGTCGAGCTGAAGTCGTCCGTCTCGACCATGCAGGCGCCTCGCGATGGCGGCGTTGATGCGGCACGCCCGGACGCACCGGGCACGGACGCGGCCACCGGAGTCGATGCCGCACCCGTCGATGCAACCCGCGTCGATGCCGCACCCGTCGCTCCGCGCGATGGCCGCGTGCCCGACGCGGGCGACAGCGGTGTCACCGGTCTGCCGCCCGTCTCCGACGCGACCATCCCGATCCCCGGCGATGCCGCGCGTCCACTGCGCTGAACCGCTCCCGCCTGCGCGTGTGTGCAGGGACTGGCTCGCCACCCTCGACGCAGGGTGGTAGGCGCTAGTAAGCAGACACCATGGAACCGGCGACCATCGCTGCGCAGCTCCGCGAGCTCGCCGTCTACTACGAGCTGGACGGTGACAAGCACCGTGCCTACGCGTACGACCGCGCAGCGAAGTCCGTGGAGGCCGCGAACGGGCTGCATCGTCTCGTCGCCGAAGGTCGCCTCGAAGAGCTGCCTGGCGTCGGGCCGTCGATCGCACGCGTCGTCGCGGATCTCGCACGCCAGGGCACCGTCGATGTCCTCGATCGCCTGCGCGCTGCGTGGCCCGCGATCGTGATCGAGCTCGCGCAGCTCCCGAAGGTCGGAGTGCCCAAGGCGCGCAAGATCTTCCAGGCGATCTCGCCCAAGGATCTCGAGGCCGTCGCGGACGCCTGTCGTGCCGGCGTGATCAGCGAGCTCCCGGGCTTCGGCAAGGTCAGCGAGCAGCGGATCCTCCAGTCGATCGAGGAGCGCCGGCTCAAGGGCGCGCAGGTGCTGCTGCTCGATGCCGAGGGCCACGCGCTCTCGCTCGCGTCGCACCTGCGCGGCGAGCCCGCTGCGCTGCAGGTCGAGATCTGCGGCCCGGTGCGGCGGTTCGTCGAGGTGATCGATCACCTCGCGTACGCCGTCGCGACGCTCGAGCCCGAGAAGGTCATCGACCGCGTCGCGAGCTTCGCGCTCGTCACGTCGATCGAGCGACAGCGCACGAGCCCTGATGCGCCCATCGTCGCGTTCCTGGCGGGTGGTCTGCGTGCGGAGGTCTACCTCGCCTCGCCCGCTCACCTCGGGTGGGCGCAGATCGTCGCGACCGGTTCACCGGAGCACGTCGCCCTCCTCCGCAAGCGCGCCAAGGATCGCGGCATGAGCATGCAGATCCTCGAAGCGAACGACGAGCCGCATGTCTATCGCGCGCTCGGCCTGCCGTTCATCCCGCCGGAGGTGCGCGATGGCACCGACGAGGTGTCGGCAGCCGCGTCTGGCGACAACTTCCTCGATCTGATCACGCTCGACGATCTGACCGCCGCGACGCACTGCCACACGACGTACTCCGACGGCAAGAACACCGTCGCTGAGATGGTGCGCGGTGCCGCCGAGCTCGGCTACGACGCGATCACGATCACCGATCACTCCGCGGCTGCGAGCTACGCGAGCGGCCTCGACCTCGACCAGCTCCGCTTGCAGGCCGCCGAGATCGCTGGGCTCGTCGATCCGGAAGCGCGCGTGTTCCGCGGTACCGAGGCCGACATTCTCGAGGATGGCAACATCGACGTCCCACCCGCGATGATCAACGACCTCGACGTGATCATCGCGAGCGTGCACCAGCGGTTCTCGCTCGACGAGGACGGCATGACCCGCCGGCTCGTCGCAGCGATGCGCCAGCCGTTCTTCAAGATCTGGGGCCACGCACTCGGCCGCCTCGTCCTGCGCCGCGAGCCGATCAACGTGCGGCTCGACGAGGTTCTCGACGCCGCCGCCGAGTCGAGAGTCGCGATCGAGATCAACGGTGATCCGCATCGCCTCGATCTCGATCCGATCAATGCCCGTAAGGCCTCCGCGCGCGGCATCAAGTTCGTGCTGTCGAGCGACGCGCACTCCACGCGTGGCCTCGGAGCAACGCGGTTCGCCGTGGCGATGGCGCGACGGGCACGCATCCGCAAGCAGCAAGTGCTCAACGCGCTGCCCGTGGACGAGCTCGCCGCCGCGATCCGCCCGCGCTGAGCACACCGCGCGCTGACGTCGTGGCACCGGGGATGCATCCCTCTCGTCCATGGCCCGCCCGCCGCTCTACAGCTGCGAAAACCTCGCTGGGAAAGGATCCCGATGATGCAGAGGACGAATGACCCCGGCGTGATCGAGCACCGCCTTCTCGAGCTTGCCTACACGACCGATGCGCGGATCACGGCGCCGGTGCTGGCCTACTACGCGATGTGCTCGATCGAGGACGCCGAGAAGGTTCTCGATAACCTGGTCGCGCGCGAGCGCATCTCGATGGAGATCGCCGACGACGGGACGCTCCTCTACGACCTTCCCGATCGGCAGAAGCTGACGCCGCGCAACGAGACGCCGCTACTGGCCGATCGCGCGCTCACGATGGTCAGGCCGGCGCCGATCGCGATCCGCGGCGGACGCGAGGCGAACCCGGGGCTCGCCGCGCTGCTCAGCCTGTTCATCCCGGGCGCAGGTCAGCTCTATTCCGGACGGTTCATCGCCGCGCTGCTGTGGTTCATGGTCGTCACGGCGGGCTACTACCTGATCCTGCCCGGCCTGATCTTCCACGTGTTCTGCATCGTGTCGGCCGCGAGCTCGGCGCACCGCTTGAACTCGGCGATCGCGCGGCTCCAGCTCCGACACGGCACGCTCTAGAGCCGCGGCGGCTCAGTACCGGGTTCCGGCTTGCTTGACCGTGAACGCGAGCACACCGATCGGCTCGCCCGATCCACCCTCGTTCGCGCGGTATTGATACTCGACGCGGTATCGGCTCCACGCAACGTGCGCGCCGATCCGGTACGCGGTCTGCCAGCCGGAGCCGTAGCCACCGCGCAGTCCGAGCCGATCGTCGTTGGTGTGGAAGCGCATCACGGCCGCCTCGACGTGCGCGGACAGCTCGACGTCCCCGAGCCGCGTCGCGAGCTGAACGCCAGCAGCCGCATCGGCGAAGGTGACGCCGGCACCGAGCACGGCCTGGGCGTCGACGACGCCGTAGGTCTGAACCTGTGGGATGCCCAGGCTGCCGCGCACCCGCGAACCGATCAGCGCGCCGATGCCGGTGCTGCCCTCGTAGCGCTTCTGCAGGCCCTGCCCGACGGATGCACCACAGTCACACAGGCGATGCCAGCCATCCTGCATCCATCGGCCACCGAGGTTGCCGACCAGCGACGGCCCCACGCGAGTCACGCTGGTGACGCGGCCACTGCTGCGTGGACCGAGTGGTCCCGACCACCACGTGCGTTCGAACGAGGCGACGAGCTCGAAGAGATCGGTTCGACGCCCACCGGAACGCGGCACCTCGGTGATCCAGCGCTGATAGAGCCTCCCACCAACGATGTACTCGCGGTACGGGCGCGTGAAGGAGATGTCGAAGTCGTGCGTGAAGCCATCATCGTCGACGGGCGGATCGAGCTCGGTGAACAGGTCGTTGCCAAACCCGACCCGGAGATCCGCATGCGCGGGACTCGCGCCCACGAGCAGCGCGAGGGCGAGCCACTTCACCGCGCCCGCTCCGCGAAGCCGATCAGCGAAAGCGGCAAGAGCGCGGTGAGGATCGGGATCCACAGCGGTTGGTGGAGCACGCCGAGCGCGCACAGCGCGGACACGAGGAGCAGCCCGACGATGCGCAGCCGCGCGTACCGCATGCGCCACTCGCGCGACAGCCACGGCATCATGAGGTCGAGCGGGACGAGCACGCAGATGACCTCGTTCCAGCGCAGCGCGGGGATCGTCGACAGGATCACGGCGACGTAAACGACGAGGCCCCACAGCCCGAGGTAGAGCGACGCGGCGATCAGGGCTCCGCGCGCGACCTTCGCCTTCCACACGCCGAGGCCGAGTAGCGCGGTGAACAGCAGCGCGACGCCGAGCCACATCACGCGGCCACTCGGACCGTCGTAGGCCTGACGCTTCACGCGCTGCGCGTTCTCGACACGCGGCACGACGCCGAGCTGGGCCTCGAGCTGGTCGCGCAGGACATCCGGGTGGAACATGGCCTCCCAGATGGTGAGCTCGGCATCCATCGAGCGCCCGAGGAGGAAGTCCGTGGCACCGAGGAGGAGGGGCGTCTCTTCGAGACCTGGCGCACCGAGCTGGCGCAGCGTGAGTGGATACGCGATCGTGCTGCCCTTGCGCAGCGCTCCGCCGGTCGCGTCGTCGATGATGTCGCGGATCCGCGTCGTGCAGTTGTCGGTGAAGTGATCGTAGATGTAGCCGCGGTTGTCCTCGTCGACGTCCCGCCACAACCGCGCCTCGAGCTTGCGCGCCTGCGCGTCGTCGATCAACAGCGTCTGGATCCAGATGTCGCGATCCTCGTCGGCGTAGAACGAGATCAACGTCTTCGTCGCCGACGGCTCGCTCCAGAACTCCTGCTCGCCACGCACGAATCGCCACACCAGGCCGCCGTGATCGGCGAAGTCGGTGACGCCGTAGTTGAAGCAGACCGGCCGGTGCTCCTCCTGGTGGTAGCGCAGGCAGATCGCGGTGTGGCCCCAGCGCTCGAAGATCACGTCGCCGATCCCGAAGGTCAGGACGTCGACGAACGGCGCCTCGGTCTCGTGCGGAATCTTCGCGCGATCCTCCTCGGACAGCGGCGCCGGCTGCGCGCCCGCGACGGTGGTCGCGACAACGAGCCAGGCGAGAACGCCGAGCCCGAGATGGAGGGCCCGGGATCTACGCCTGGGCCCGAGCCCGAGATGGAGGGCCCGGGATTCACGCTTGGGCCCGGGCCCAAGATGGAGGGCCCGGGATTTACTCTCGGGCCCGAGCCCAAGATGGAGGGCCCGGGATTTACTCCCGGGCCCGGGGTCACCCCGCCGCAGCGTCACTTCGCGGGTGCCGCCGGCTTGTCGAACACGGTGGGATCGACCTTCGGATCGAGCTCGACGGTCTTGAGCTCGAGATCCGTGATCCCGCCGCCCTTGCCCGCGCCCGTGCTCTTGCGCTTGTGCGCGATCTTGATGCCGCCGACGTCCTTGTAGTCGGAGAAGTCGTTGGTCTCGGCGTTGCCGCCGATCGAGTACGTCATCCGGGTGACGAGCTTCGTCTTCTTGTCGATGTAGAGCGCGACATCGACGGTGTACGGCGACGCGAGCTTGACCACGTGGTGCGGCTTGCCGTCGAGGTTCTCGTCGGGCGCGGGCGTCAGCTTCGCGGCAGGATCCGCTGCCTTGAGCAGGATCAGCTCGGGCTCGCGCCAGCGCTCGAAGTCGATCATCTGGATGTCGGCCGCCGAGATGTCGTTGACCTCGATCTTGCCGGTCTGCTGGTTCGGCGCCATCTGCCAGCCCGTCGTGCCCTTGATCCCGATCACGACCTTGATCCGCTGCGCGAGCGTCGCGTCGATCCGCATCTTGTCGGGGAGCAGGAACAGGCGCTCGGTCTCGACCTGGACGTTCTGCGGGCCGATCGGGGTCGTGCCGACCGCGATCATCCGGAAGGCCTTGATCGCTGCGAGCTTCGCCTTGCCGCCCTTCGCGGCGAGCGCCTCGTCGATCAACTTGCGCGCGGCGGCGAGTGCCTTCGCATCGACCGGCGCCGCCGGCGCTTCGATCACCGGCGTGATCGGATCGGTGAACATCACCTTCTCGTAGCGCCAGCCCTCCTTCTTGAGCAGCGGCTCGAGATCCTTCGCGTCGCCAACCATGACGATCACGAACGACTTCGGATCGAGGATCTCACTCGCTGCGCGCTTCGCCGACGCGACGTCGACCTTGCCGACGGCGAGCGGGTAGTTCGAGAGGTACTCCTTGCCAAAGCCGTGAAGCTCGGCACCGATCAATCCCGCACCGACGTCCGATGCCGACTGGAACCGCATGCCGTAGCCACCGGCGATGTTCGCGATCGCCGCGTTCACCTCTTCCTGCGTCGGGCCATCCTTGGCCATCGTCTTGATCTCTTCGAGGATCATCTTGGTCGTGGCGACCGCTTCGCTGTTGCGCGTGAACGTCTGCGACACGAACGAGCCGCGATCGAGGTTGCGATCGAAGCTCGAGCTCGCTCCGTAGGTCTTGCCGCCCTTGACGCGGACGACCTTCATCAGCCGCGAGCTGAACCCACCGCCGCCGAGCGTGTAGTTCCACACCAGCGAATCGAAGAACCGCGCATCGTCATGCTTGATCCCGAACTGCGCGATCCGGATGTGCGTCTGCGTCTGCCCCGGTTTGTCGACGAGGCGAATCCGGCTGCCCGACAGGCCCGGCTCCTTGAACATCGGCGCCGGCGGCGTCGGACCCTTGGCCCACGTGCCGAACGAGCGCTCGAGGTCTGCCTTGATCGTGGGACCGACATTGCCGCTCACGACGAGCAGCGAGTTCCCCGGAACGAACCACGACTTGTGCCACGCGATCAGATCCGTGCGCTGTACGGCAGCCGCCGACGGTTCGCTGTCGATCCAGCCGCGCACGTGGTCGTTGCCCCACAACAGATTCTGCACGTGGACCGCGGCGAGCGAGCCCGCGTCGTCGAGCCGCTGGCGAATCTCGCCGACGCGCCGCTCGCGTGCCTTGGCCAGCTCGGCCTCCGGGAAGCTCGGCTGCGTGACCAGCTCGGGAAGCAGCTCGAGACACGTCTTCGTGTTGCGCGACATCACGCTGCACGACACGAGCGTTGCCTCGAACGTCGAGTCCGCCGCGATCGTGCCGCCGACGAAGTCGATCGCCTTGGCGAGCGCGAGCGCATCACGCTTCTTGGTGCCCTTGACCAGCATGTCCGCGGTCAGCTCGGAGACGCCGAGCCGTGCTCGCGGCTCGTGCATCCGCCCCGCGCGCACGGCGAGCTGCATCGAGACCACCGGCAGCTTGCTGCTCTTGATCACGTAGACCTGGAGACCGTTCGCGAGCTTGAACGCCTCGATCGCCGGTAGCACGACGGCCGCGGGCGCCTTCGGTGCCGGAGGTGCGATCAGATCCGTGCGACCCGTCCACGCGTCGACGACGGCGGGCACCGTCGGCTCCGGAGGCTTGGCGGTGTTGGTGTCGCCATCACCGGGGAGGGTAGCGATCGGCGCAGGCGTGGGCTTGGGTCCGCAGGCGGACGCGAGCACGAGCAGGAGTGCGAGCGAGCGCTTCATCACTTGGTCCCCTTCGGCGGGATGATCACGATCGTGGCGTTCGCGGGCGACAGGTACTGCTTGACCACGCGCTTGACGTCGTCCGCGGTGACCTTCTCGATCAGGTCGACGTCCTTGATGAACGAGCCCGGCGTCCCGGTGTGGATCCACGACCGGCCCATCGCCTCCGCGAGCCCCTGCACGTTCTCGAGTGAGAACACGAAACCCGACTGCACCTGGTTCTTGGCCTTGCGCAGCTCGTCGCCCTTGGGTCCGTCTGTCCCGAGCTTCGCGATCTCGACGAAGATCGCCGCCTCGATCGCGTCCCCACCGGCCGGATCGAGGTACGCACCGAGCGCGATTGTCATGCCCGGATCCTCGCGCACGAGCGCCTCCATGCCAGCGTCGAGCGCGAGCACCTTCTTCGTCTTCGGGTCCGCGGTCTTGAGCCGCATCTTCAAGCGCGACGACTCACCGGCACCGAGGATGATCGACGCGACTTGCAGCGCGTAGATGTCCTTGTCCTTCGCGGGTGGGAGGTGATAGCCGATCAGCGCGAGCCCGATCTGCCCGGGCTCGACGACCTCGCGGCGCATCGCGGTCTGCTTGGGCTCCTGCGCATCCTTTGCGGGGCGCGGTGGATCCGCCGCTTTCGGGATCGGACCGAACCACTTCTCGGCGCTCGCCCTGACGTCGGCCACGGTCGTCTTGCCGCTGACCACGAGCATCGCGTTGCCCGGCTGGTAGTACGACGCGTAGAACTTCTCGAGGTCCGCCATCGTCGTGGCGTCGAGATCCTTGATCGTGCCGCCCGCGGTCCACGCGTATGGGTGCTTGGTGAACGCGATCTCGAGGAAGCGCAGGAAGCCCTTCGCGATCGGCGAGTTTTCCTGCTGGCGAATCTCCTCCTTCACGACCTCGCGCTCGGTGTCGATCATGTCCTTCCGGAACAGGAGCTTTCGCATCCGCTCGGCCTCGAGCTGGATCGCGAAGTCCATGTGATCGGACGGCAGCGTGTTGATGTAGTGCTTCGCGTCCTCGTCGGTCTGCGCGTTCACGTAGCCGCCGATGCCGTTGAGGAACTGCGCGTGCGCCTCGGCGCGCACGTTCTTCGTGCCCTTGAACAGCATGTGCTCGAACATGTGGGCCGACCCACGACGGTCACGCGCCTCGTCCTTGCTGCCGGCGTGGTACCAGACCTGGACCGCCACCACAGGCGCGTTGTCCATGGGTAGGACCGCGACCTGGAGCCCGTTGGGGAGCGTGAAGGTCTCGATCGACGGCAGCTTGACCGTATTCGAGTCGGTCTTGGCCTCCGGCGCCTTGGGGGCAGGTGCCTTGGCTTCCGGGGCCTTGGGCTGCGCAAGCGCGCTGAGGGGAGCGGTCGCGACCGCCACCGCGGTCACGAACTGGAGCAGGCGAGCCATGAATTCTCCTTCGGCAGAGCGCGGACACTAGCAGGGCCAAGGTCCCCTGCCATTCGATCGAACCAGCAATGGCGCACTTACGCCTCTTGAAGCTAACTCCGCGGACGGACTACTCGGGAGTTCACCGATATCGGAAATCTACCACTTGACTGGAATCGCCCTTCGTCCCAGAGTGTCTGAAACCAACGCGGCGAACGCCGCCCTGACCAAGGTGGAGTGACGTGGCACGACTGCAGCAAACCGGTAATCAGCAGGAGGACGGGCGGATGATTGATGTCACTGGCGTCAAGGTCTTCTCGGCGACAAAGGCCAAGGAACGCGAGCTACTGGGGGAGCTGATCACGGACTGGATTCGCAGCCACCCGGACCACGAGATCGTGGACAAGATCGTCACGCAGAGCTCGGACTCCGAGTTCCACTGCCTCACGATCACGCTGTTCTACAAGCACAACAAGGCCTGATCCGCCGGGTCCCCGTCGGCGACCCTTGACCGGGCTCCGTCGATCGGTTACCCACGTGCCCCGCTATGGAAAATTCGTTCGGAAAGCCCGTCGAAGTCGAGGTTCGCGACAGCCTCGAGAAGGCGATGAAGATCCTCAAGCAGAAGATGTCCAAAGAGGGCATCCTGCAGGAGCTCAAGCGTCGCCGCTTCTACGAGAAGCCCAGCGTCAAGAAGAAGCGGAAGACCCGCGAGGCACGCAAGCGCCTCCGCCGCGAGATGAAGCGCCGGGTCACCCCGGCTCCGGCTCGCTAACTCTCGCTTCGTTGTTCGTACGACAAACGCGCGTCCACCTTCGGGTTGGGCGCGCTTTGTATTTTGTGATACCTGGCATCGGTGTCCGTGGACTGGGTCGAGATCGTCGTGCCGGTCGGAGCGCAAGACGTCGATGACGTCGCGGCTCTGATCGCTTCCGAGGTCCCATCGGCCGCCGCCGGCACCGAGCAGCGCGGTGACGAGGTCGTGTTCTGGGTCTCCCAGGCCGACGCCGCCACGGCCCTCGCCGAGACCCGCGACGCCGTCACGCGCTGGCAAGCGAATGGCGCTGCCGTCGATGCCGCGCGCGTTCGCCTCGCCACCGCTCTCCCCGAGGAGCAGTGGCGCGACGCCTGGAAGAAATACTTCAAGGTCTCCCACCTCACCCGGCAGTTCGTCGTCGTTCCGTCCTGGGAGCGCTACGTCGCGCACGATTCCGAGGTCGTGATCGATCTCGATCCGGGCATGGCCTTCGGCACCGGCACGCACGCGTCGACGCGCCTCGTCCTCGAAGAGATCCAGGACCTCGCCGATCGCGACATCTCGCCCGGTCGCATCCTCGACGTCGGCTGCGGCTCCGGCATTCTCTCGATCGCCGCGGTCAAGCGCTGGCCCGGCTCGACCTGTATCGCTGTCGACAACGATCAGCTCGCCCTCGACGCGACGATGGACAACGCATCGATCAACCGCGTCGCCGATCGCATCGAGGCGTCCCTCACGCCTGCCGGCGATCTGACCGAAGCCTTCCCGCTCGTCCTCGCGAACATCCAGGCCCACGTCCTTCGCGCGCTCCTCACCGCGCTCGTCGAGCGTACGGCTCCCGGCGGCACCCTCATCCTCTCGGGCCTCCTCACTCCGCAAGCCCAGCCGATCGCCGACGAGTTCGTCGCCGCGGGCCTCCGCCTCGTGCGCGTGCGCCCGTCGACCGACGATCCGCAGTGGTCCTCCGTCACGCTGCGGCGATGAGAATCTTCCTCGCGCCGCTCACCGCCGGCGAGCTCACCGTTCGCGGCGACGAGCACCACTACCTCATGCGCGTCCGCCGAGCGCGCGTCGGCGACGCCGTCGAGCTTGTCGATGGCGACGGCCACCGCGCTGCCGCGACGATCCTCACGATCGGCGAGTCGGCGACGACCCTGTCCGTCTCCGCACCCGAGACCATCCCCGCCGCCCTGCCCTTCATCCGCGTGCTCGTCCCGCTGATCAAGGGCGACCGCATGGACACCTGCCTCGAGAAGCTCGTCGAGGTCGGCGTCGACGCGATCGTCGTCTGGCCTGCGGCGCGCTCGGTCGTGAAGCTCGAAGCGGACCGCCGCGAGGCGCGGATCGCGAAGTATCAAGCCGCGCTACAGGCGGCATCGCGGCAGTCCGGCCGCGCGCAGGTCCCGACGATCGCCTGGGCCGATGATCTCGCCGCCGCCCTGCTCACGTTGCCCGCCGGCTCGCGCTTCGTCCTCGATCCGACGAGTGATCGACCACTCGTCACCGACCCCGCTGCCACCGACATCACGATCGTGAGCGGTCCCGAGGGCGGCCTGGCTCCGAACGAGCTCGACGCGCTGCTCGGCTTCTCGTCGATCGGCCTCGGTCCGCGCGTGCTGCGTGCGGAGACCGCACCGGTGATCGCGGTCGCGTTGATCCGCGCGGCGACCCGCACCTGACTGCAAACAATCGGTTGCGCGACGCGTCTAGCCGAGTGGCCACGGCAAGCTGCCGAGCCATGCCGCGCCGTCGGAGATCACCGAGATCGCTCGCATCCACGCTGGCCAGTCTCTTGCTCCGGGCGGCCCATATGCGCACCCTCTCCTTGCTCGCGATCTCGACCCTGGCCACCCTCTCCGGTTGTGCCGATTCTGACGCAGAGCTCTTCGAGCTTGACGACGAAGCCGCCACGATGGATGGCAAGGCCGACGGCCTCCCCGGCATCACGCGGCTCGAGCGCGCGACGCCCACCGAGGTGACCGCCGCGTTCAAGGCCAAGCGAAGCACCGAGCTCACCGAGTGCTTCACCGCGTATCAGCAGCGGATCGATGCCACGGCAACACGCCTCTCGAAGAACGTCGCGAGCCAGTTCATCACGGTCGCGATCCAGACCACCGATGGCGCTTGCGACGACTGGTCGACGCTCTCCGATCTTGTCGGGGGGGTGCTCGACACCAACGGCCTGACGGACGCGACGCCAACGCAGCTGATCTCGAAGATCACCGGCTGGGTGAAGCCCCAGCTCACCGCCGCCACCACCGACGGCTACGTCGAGGCCGAGAAGGCGCCCCTGCTGTTCTACTCGGACATCATGGCCGTACGCGATGCCAACGCGCGCGCGCTCGAGGTCAACCCGACCGGCGTCAGCCTCACCGCGATCCGCACCGCATGGGACGACGTCCGTGACGAGACCACACTCGATCGCGCCTACCTGAACCCGGTGAAGTTCCCCGCCGGTGCACTCGATGGCACCCAGGCGTTCAAGTATCTGCGCGCGGCGTTCCCGCTCAAGACGCTGACGCTGCAGTCGACCGGCTACGCCGCGATCAGCGACTTCGCCGCCGCGAACGAGGGCCCCGAGGGCGACCCCGCGTTCAAGCCGATCGCGACGGCGCTGAAGAAGTCGTCGATCACGAAGCGCTTCTACTTCGCGCGTCAGGGCGACTGGTCGAGCAACGTCCTCATCGTCGTCGACAACAAGGGACAGGCGTGGGGCATGCAGATGGGCTACTCGGAGTAGTGACCACGATCTACAACCTGCTCATCGAGGTCCGTGAGCCGGGAACCGACCGCGAGCTGACGCTCGAGGACGATGGACAGACGGGCTACGCGTACCTCCGCACCGAGGAGATGATCCTGGCCTCGGTCTGGCTGAAGGCACTGCCCCGCCCCGCCCTGCGCCTGGTCTAGATAGGTCGTGCGCGAAGGTGTTCGAGCGATGATCGACCTGACCGCGCGCACATCCGGCCCGAACGAGCTCGACGTTGCCGAGACACGCCAATACCAGGCGGTGCTCGCACGACCCGTCCAACGTAGAACGCGAGCGGGCTGAGCACCCGATGGGTGCGGCTTCGTGCGATCGATCCGTCAGCCGAGCCCGATCGGCTGACGCTCGTCGTTCAACTATTCGGTTGTCATGGTTCGAGCATCAGGCAGCGCGCATCACGAGGCGCAGCCGCCGGGATCTGATCCGGTCCCACGTGGGACTGAGCTCGCCTCTTCATCGAAGACGTCGAACACGACCGGCGCGCTCGTCAGGACCATGTGCGGCTCGTCGTCACCTGCGCGCCGAAACGCGAACACGAGCCCATCGGGTGCGCGCCCGGTGATCTCGAGGCGCCCCGCGTGCACGTGGTCGTGATGCCCGCCGCACAACACAGCGAGGTTACTCATCGCATGCGTTCCTCCGCGCGATCGAAAGATCACGTGATGCACGTCGAGGTGCCGCCGCGATCGACAGCCCGGCACCGAGCAGGCGAACGCGTCGCGGATGAACACCTTCCGCCGCGTCGGTGACGGGATGTCCGGCTTCAGCGGCACGAGCGCATCCCCCTCGAGATCTCCGACCTCCGCCGAGTCGCACAACAGCCGCTCGCGCGCAGCCTCTGTGAGCGGCACCTCCATGCCGCCCGCGACGAACGAGCTCTGCTTGCAAACCCGGCAGGTAGTCACCGCGTGCTGGCACGGCCGACTGGTGCCGTCGCTGTCGGGCGCCGACGCGATCGCATCCACCACCGAGTTGTCGTCGACCCGTTCACCCCGTTCGTCGTCGAGCGACGTGCGGTAAGCGAGCCACTTCGCATAGCGCTCACCGTCTACCTCCAGGATGATCCGGTGACGCTCGAGCTTCGGATCGGGGCGATCATCGGGTGCCGCTCCCTTCGCGAGGCCCGACACCATGCGCTCGACCTGACGTGCGGTCTTACCCTCGGTGCTCGCGAGCCACTCGTGCTCGTTCTCGGGAACCGCGACCCGCGTCACCTCGCGCACGACGGAGAACGGAACCTCGCCGTTGCGAAACCGCTCCGCGAGCAGCGGCAGCTCGAACAGCTCGTTCGCCACGCGCAGCCGTTCCTTGGCCGCGTGTGGCCCGTAGTGGAGCTCGCGCTCCATGTACTCCAGCATGGAGATGTAGCCGTGGTCCCGCCAGATCTCGGCCTCCTCGGCGAACACGAGGTCCCGCGCCTCCTCGGCCTCGAGCACCACGCGCTGCCGCGCCCGCGCGCTCAGCCGCTGATGAATCGACCTGCGGTACTCGACCTGCACGGCCAGATTGGTTTCCTCGAACGTCATTGCACCCGCAACACTCGACATGGCTGCTTGCGTCGCCTGATTCGTCTCCTCGAACGCGATTGCACCCGCGGTACTCGACATAGCTACCTCCGTCGCGTGCTCCAGCCGTCTCCGACGCGCACGCGCATGACTCTTCTAGCACGCGAGATCGCGACGCTCTGATTCGCAGCGTACGCGCGCAGATGTCGCGTGCCCTGCGCCGATGAGGTCGTGCGCCGAAACGAGTACGAGATCGCAGCGAGCGAGCTCCTCGACGAGATCTACCGGCGTCTCGAGCCGTGCGATTCGATGCACGCCGAAACCCTGTCAAGCGACTCGATCTGAAAATCGACCACGCCGCCCCGTGTGTCGAGCGCACGTGTCCGAGCATCGGACAGTCCACTCGCACGTTTCACCGATGCCGTGCTGGGCTTCTAGCGACATATCGATGCGGAGGATCAACCCTCGCTGCGTCCGCAGCCTCTTCGGCCGCCTCGCGTTCTGCGCTGGGTCGATCGAGCGAGCACGATGCGCGCACCGGGTTCGTTACGGTGCGCGACAGCGCGGTGGCAGGCCACCGCCCTTTCCCGAGCCGACGCCGTACAAGTGTCGCCCTCCCGGTCCGCAGCCTCCTCGGCCGGCTCGCGTTCTGTGCTGGGTCGATCGAGCGAGCACGGGGCACGCGCGCGAGGATGGGCTGGCGCAGCTAGCACCCGAGCCGACGCCATCCAGGGGTGCGATGGGCCTCGGCGCCGAATCGCTACCGCGCGAACAGCGCCACGATCGCCCGAGCCGCTTCGTCGTCGAGCCCGTTGAGGGGGCTCACGCGCACGAAGCGCGGAGCGAGCGGGCCCATCTCGTAGCCATCGTCGACGATCACCATGTGATCGAGAGGGACGTCATGCTCGTCCCGCCAGGCCTCGATCTCGCACCAGCGAGCGCCGCCAAGGACGGGCGTGGTGCCGATCAGCAAGCCCTCGACACCCGCCGCATGGAGCTCGTTGCGCAGATGATCGAGCTCGCGACCGCGACGCCAGTCCGAGGCCAGCACGATCTCGGCGCCGGTGGTGCTGAGCACGGTGCACAGACGCTGCGCGAGCTCGGGCTCGATCCAGCTGCGAAGGCCGACGGACTCGCGCGGCTTGTAGCCGGTGCGGTTGAGAACCCCGTCGATGTCGAGGAACAGGATCGGCATCCGCCTCAGCGGCCGAAGACGAACATCCACTCGATGAGCGCGGCGAGATCCATCTGGTCGGTGTTGCCGGGCTGGGCGCCCGCGGGGCAGCCGGTGCCGCGGCACGCGAGCATGAGGTCGTCGCGGGGGGCGGCAGCGAACCGCACGCCGAGCTGCCAGCGCACGTAGCGATTGTCGAGCTCGAAGCCGAGGCCGACGTGGAGCTCGCGCTGGCGGTTCGCGTTCGCGGGCGCCTTGGTGTTGGCGTCGAGGTGCCACTGGCCGTGGCGAAGGGCGGCTCCGATCTCGGCGTAACCACCCAGCCCGTTCACGCATCCGACGAGGAGCACGCAGCGGTGGGCCGGGCGGAGTAGCTCGGCGCGCACGTTGACGCCGAACCGGTGCATGTTGCCGTCATCGACGACGTCGGGCTCCATGAACGACAGGAGCGCGTAGTCGGCCTCGATGATGAACCGCCCGAGCGGGATGCCGATCGCGAGCATCGGGCCGACCTGGAACTGCTCGGGCGCTCCCTGGTCGGCGAGCCCGATGGTCACGCCAACGCGCGCGGTGGGGCCGTCAGCGTGTGCGGTGCCCGCTGCGAGGACGATCAGGGACGCGGTGAGCAGGGCAGAGCGCATGTCCGCAAGGCTAGCGATAACTCGATGACGGTCCAGCGAAATCGCGCGGTCGGCTGCAGATTGCCTACTATCGTCGGACCGCCATGGCACTTGGATCCGTCGTCCAGAGGCTCTAGACGCAGCGAGCACGGGAGCGGCCCGAGATGCGCGCTAGCGCGCAGGCGCTGACCGAGGTGCTGCGCGAGCGGGAGATGCAGTCGCTACACCTCGAGCGAGCGATGGGCGCCGAGATCGCAGCGGCACTCGGGCTCCCCGCGATCGCGGAGGCCAGCGACGATCTCGTTCGCTGGTGGGGCCACGGCGTCACGTTGATCCGGGAGCTCGTGAGCGACGATCCAGCGCTGCTGGCGCGCTGGGGCTAGGTTGGGTCGCGACGAACGGGGAGCAGCGCGGTGGGACGATGACGTTCGTCCTCGCGGATCACGAACCGACGCTGACCGGCGTCGCGCCACCACGAGGACCAGCGAGCCGCGGAGGCCTCGCGCTCTCGCTTCGGGAGGTCGTGGTGGTAACCAAAGTACTCGCCGGTGAGGCGGCGAAGATCGTTGATCGCACCCTCGCGGATCGCGTCTTCTTTGTGGCCGAGGCCCTCGATCAACCACTCGATGCGATGGCGTGAACGCGCGCCGTCGTACCACTTGCGCCACTTCTTCTCGCTCGTGCCGAAGTCCTGCGCGGTGAGCGAGACGAGTGCGCGGCGCGCGTGATCGCCCGCGCGATCGTTGCGCTCGATCACGCCGATCAGATCTGGTACGGCGTCGGTGTCGCCGAGCTCGACGACCGCAGCGGCAGCGGCGCCCACGACCTCCGGATCACTGGAGTGCACCGCGCGGCGCGCGCGAACGAGGGCGGTCGAGAGATCCTGCACGGGATAGCCGGCGAGCGCTTCGATCGCGCACGCGCGGACACCGAAGTCTTGATCGAACAGCCGCTCGGCGAGCGCGTAGACCGCGTTGCGCGGACGGAGCTCGGAGGTGCAGACGGCAGCGTAGAACCGGAGGTCGCGCTGCGGAGCGGCCATCTTCTCGATCAGGAGGTCGGCCGCGACGGAGCCGAGGCGGATCACCAGCTCGAGAAGCCCGCCGTACTGCGACGCGCGCAGCGGACGACCGGACACCGAGAACCGATCGACGCGCAGCTTGCCGGGGAACCGGCGGTTCAACTCGCCGAGCGCTTCGCCCGGCCGCTCGACGGCGTCAGCGATCGCGTCCTCGGCGTGCCCCTCGCGAGCGGCCTCGATCTCGTCGATCACGGTCTCGATCGGGCGCGGCGGGTCCTGGGTGATCGCGATCTCCATGGCGGCCTCGAAGCTCGGAACTTCGGGCGGTGCCACCGGCGTGGTCCACAATCCGTCCGGGCGCGAGACACGCTTGGTGTCGACCGTGTCGGCCTCGATCGTGAAGTCGGGGACACCCCCGGTCGGCGAGCGATAGCCAGCGGACTTGTGCTTGACGATCAGGCGACCGATCGCGTCGGCGACCGAGTTGGCCATCGGGAGGAGCTCGGTGACATCGGAGAGACGCAGATCGGAGTGCACGCGGTGCGCGACGACGATCGCGACGACGCGATCGCGAAGCACGATCGGCATGACGAGTGCGGACGGCGGCATCGTGCCGCCCATGCGCAGCACCATCGAGTCGATGCCCGGATCGCCGGAGATCAGCGGCCCGACGTGAGGCTGGTGATTGCTGACGACTGCGCGGAACGGCGACAGGGTGTCGAGCGGGATCAGGATCGTGTTGACGGCGGCGATGTCGAGGCCCGGCTCGGCGAGCGCGACGCGTCCGATCGCGGCTCCACCCTGGACGGTGAGCAGGCCTGCCCAGCGCGCACGCGAGCGAGCCGCGCGCAGCATCGTGAGGAACACCGAGTCGCGATCCTCGGCGGTCGCGAGCAGCTCGCGCGCGGCGACGACGGGCAACGGAGAGTCGCGGCCCTCGGTCGCGATCGGCTGCGTGGCCGGGCGCTTGTTCTTGAGCGCGCGCATGTTGCCACTCGGCTTCTTCTGCCGGTTCGATTCGTCGAGGGGCATGGGGATGCCCAGGCTCTCCGTGACGGTGGCCGGAGTGACGAACGTGACCTTGGGGCGACCGAGCGGATCGGCGGGGACACCGTCAGCGGGGCGGCGCGGCGGACCGATCACGGCGCCGGGATCGGTGTCGCGTGTCCGCGCGGGCTGCACCCCGACGATCGTGGCGCGGCGATCGCGGATCGCAGCGGTCGGTGCGGCGGTGTCGGGCACGAGCGGCTGCGTCGGATGCGACGGTGTCGGGATCAGCGGCGCCGGCAGCGGGCTCGACCGCGGGATCGGACCGGTGCGCTCGGGCGGCGTCGCCCACTGATCGGGCGACGGCATCGGCGGTGGTGTGTGGCGCGGCGGCGCAGCCGGCATCTTCGACGTCGTATCGGCGAGCTCGGTCTTCTCGGTGATGTCACCGCTGACGACGCCCTGAGGTGCGGCATCGTTGCGCACGACGGCGTCGACGATGATCGTCTTGGCGCGGCCGACCGGCGCGACGGTCGCATCGACATCGAGCGAGCGTGCGAGCGTGGTGAACCTCGCCGGCGGATCGAGGCCATAGGCCGCGGCGTAGGCGAGGTGCCAGCGATACTCGGGCGTGATCAGCGGTTGCAGCGGGCGGTCGAGCTGATCGGCGAGGTCTTCGAGCGCGGTGATCTCGAGCGGCGAGCAGACGAGGAGGCGGATCGTCTCACCGTCGATCGCGAGCGGAACGGCGCGGTACTTCTCGGCGATCTCGCGCGCGATGATGCTGATCGCGTTCTCTTCGATCTGGATGCCCTCGTCGCGCGCTGCGGGCGGGAGGCCAGAAGCGAGCGCGAGGTACTGGGTCAGACGCTCCTCGGGGACGAGGTTCATCTCGAGGAGGATCGTATCGAGGCTGCCGCCGTAGATGACCTGGCGCTGGAACGCCTTCTCCATGCGCTTGACGCCGACGAGGCCATCGCGAACCAGGAGCGAGCTCAGACGCGAAGGCATCTAGTGGCCCCTCGTTGCCAGCCTCATGCGCGAATCACGTAGGTACCGGCGATCCAGTCCTGCAGACCGCGCTTTTCGCTGTCAAAGCCCATCCACAGGAAGCCGAGGAACAGCGTCGCGACGCCGGCGAGGTAGCCCGCGCAGCGCGCCACACAGCGCCCGGGCGATGGACGATCGCCGTACACATCGATGATCTTGATCTTGAGTAGCCGCATGCCGAGCGTTCGCCCGACGACGATCTGGAACACGAGCAGGTAGATCATGCCGATCGCGAGGAGCATGACCATGCCCATCACGAGAGCCGGATCCGTCGCGAGGACGAGATCGATCCACATGTCGACGTCGAGGACCTTGAGGTTCGATGGTGGCAGGTGAATCCCCGCGACCTTGCTCGCGATCAGCGTGACGAGCAGCGCCGCAGGGATCACGATCGCGAGATCGACAGCGGCCGCGGCCGCGCGCTTCCAGAACCCGACGACGTGGACCGCGGGTGCCTCGCGACGCGACGGCCGTACCGGCGGAGACGGTTCGCGCGACGACTCGCGCGGCGCGGGCGCAGCGGTCTCGGCCGGCGGCGCGCCGGAGCCCGTGGACCCTTCCGCCTGATCCCCGAGAAGGGCCGGCTCGCGCTCCGCCATCGATAAGTGATAACCCCCACCGGCATCGGAACGCAAATACTCGGCATGGTTAGGGAACCCCGCCAACGGGATCCGGCGTAGCTTCCCGGGATGAGACGCCTCCTGGGGGCATCGTGGATCGGTCTGGCCGTGGCGGTCGCGGCAGCCAGCGTGGCGTGCGGGAAGTCGGAGGATGCTCCGGTTCGCCGCCTGCCGCCCCCGCCCCTGCCGCCTCCCGCCGACGCCGCGGCGATTCCGCCGGATGCCTCCGAGCTGGCCCCGGTCGTCATCCCGGTCACGGCCCCCGCGCGCCGCCTGTGGACGAGCAAGCTCGAGGACGCCGAGACGTTCGACGCGTACTCCAAGGAGCTCGGCGGCGAGCGGTTCGCCAAGTTCGTGATCGACCTCAAATCCGACGCCATCTACTACTTCGACGTCGGCGTCTACGCAGTCCACAAGGACTTCGTGTTCCAGGAGCTCTACAAGAAGCCCAAGACCAAGGAAGCCGTGCGCGTGTTCGACCGGAACTACACGGCGAACAAGGTCGACTTCATGATGTGTTACCTCGTCCATCACACGTCGCAGGACGTCTGGACGTTCGCGTTCTGGGACGGTGACCTCGCGACGACCGAGCACGTGACCCGCGCGTACAAGCGCATGAAGGAGACGTTCTTCCTCGGCGACAAGGTCAAGTACCGGCCGGACTCGAGCTACCAGGAGAAGGTCGCGAAGAAGCTGATCGACGTGCCGTTCGTCCTCAACGACACGCTGTACAAGGCCGCGACGTACCAGGCGTTCAACGAGGGCATGGCGATCGGCAAGCTGCGCATCGTGCCGCCCGATGCGGACGTCGACGCGCTGACGTTTGCGCCGGAGGAGATCGTGGTGCTGACGGCACCGCTCCCCGACATCACGCCGGTCGCCGGCATCATCTCCGAGGCGTTCTCGACGCCACTCGCGCACGTGAGCCTGCGGGCTCGCGCATGGGGGATCCCGAACATCGGGCTGCGCGACGCGCGCAAGAAGCACGGTGACCTCGATGGAACCTGGGTCTACTTCGAGGCGAAGGGCGGCACGTACGAGCTGCGCGCCGCGACGCCCGGCGAGGTCGACAACCAACACAAGAAGGTCACCAAGCCGGTCGTGATCCCGACGGCGGACCTCACCATCGACGCGCTCGCGACCCTCGACGCGATGCGGGTCAAGGACATCGTCGCCTACGGCGCGAAGGCCGTGAACCTCGGCGAGATCATCGCGGCGAAGCTCCCAGGCTTCGAGGTGCCGCCCGGCTTTGGCGTGCCGTACCGCTACTATGCGGAGCACCTGAAGGCGAACAAGCTCGACGACAAGATCGCCGTGGTGCTCGCGGATCCTGCATTCATCAAGAGCGGTGCGGTTCGCAAAAAGCGGCTCGCCGAGCTCAAGCAGGCGATCATGGAGGCCCCCGCCTCCGACGAGCTGCGCACCAGGATCGACGCGGCACTCGCTGCCCTCCCCGGCGCCGATGGCGGCGTGTTCGTGCGCAGCACCGGCAACGCCGAGGATCTCGACGACTTCAATGGCGCGGGGCTCTACGACACGGTGCCGAACATGCGCGGCACCGACGCCGTGCTCACCGCGATCAAGCAGGTGTGGGGCAGCACGTTCAACTATGTCGCCTTCGAGGATCGCCAGCGCGCGGGGATCGATCCGAAGACGGTCTACAGCGCGGTGCTGATCCAGATCGGTGTACCGGCGACCGCCGCGGGCGTGCTGGTCACGCAGCACCCGACCGATCCGACGGACGAGAAGAACTACACGATCAACGCCAAGAGCGGCCTAGGCATGTCCGTCGTCGACGGCAAGAGGGTCCCGGAGAGCTTGATCGTCAGCTGGTACAACCACGGGATCCGGATCCTCTCCCGCTCCGCCGAGCCCACGAAGCTCGTGTTCGACGACAAGGGCGGCATCCGCGAGGTCCCGAACCCCGACATGGGCAAGCCGGTCCTGACCAACGCCATGGCGATCCTCCTCGCCGATTCGGCGCGCAAGATCACGAAGGTGTTCAGGAACGACCGCCTCGACATCGAGTGGGTCTTCGTCCGAGAGACGCTCTACATCGTCCAGACCCGTCCCCTCGTCGGGGTGCTACGCTGAGTGGTGATGCGGGGCGTCGTTCTCCTGTGCGTGCTGGCCGCCTGCGGCGAGGTCAAGGGACCCGCTGGCAGCGTCGATGCCCCGTGCACGGACACCGACAACGACACCGTTTGCGATACGGCCGACACCTGCGCGACCGGCGATGACCGACTCGATGGTGACAACGATACCGTCGCGAACGCCTGCGATCGCTGCTCCGGCTTCGATGACCGCGCCGATGCAGACGCCGACACCGTGCCGAACGGCTGCGACAACTGCGCCGACGCCGACGATCGGATCGACGAGAACATGAACGGGATCCCCGACGGCTGCGATCTGCAGACGCGCATCCTCGATCTCAAGATCGTCGGCACCAACAAGTGGCGCGGCTGGCACTCGAACGTCGCGAATCACCAGACGGCGAACGACTACGTGATCGCCGGTGATCTTGGCACGAGCAACTACAACGGTTACCTGGTGTTCTCGGCCGCGGGCTTCACGGCCCACTCGATCAAGTCCGTGACACTCGAGCTCGAGCTCGAGCTCTATCAGACACCGGATGCGACCGAGACGCTCTCCGTGTGGGACGTGTCCACGCCGACCGCGACGCTCGAGGCCGACGCCACGAGCATTCCGATCTACATGGACCTGATGACCGGCGCGAGCTACGGCACGCACACGTTCGCCGCGGCACAGGTCAACATGACGATGACCATCCCGCTCGCTCCCCAGGCGGCGACCGACCTCCAGGCCAAGCTCGGCCAGGACTTCGCGCTCGGCGTGCACCTCGACACGGCGCCCGCCTGGGTCCGTTTCAGCATGGACGAGGTGCGGATCCAGCGCCTCGTAGTGACGTACCTCGCGGCCAACTAACCTCAGGCCGATCGTATCGGTCGCCGCTCGCGGGCCATGCTCTGCTATCCTCGCCCCTGATGCGGGGAGCATGGATCATCGCGATCGTCGTCGGTGCTGGGTGCGCGAGCGCCGGTGCACCCGGCTCGGGCGGTGGCGATGACACCGGCGGCAGCAACACCCCGATGGTCGATGCGCGCGTCGAGGTCCCCATCGATGCGTGCCCCGACATGGACAACGACGGCGCGTGCAACGCCGCGGACCTGTGCCCCGGCTCCGACGATCGCCTCGACTCCGACAGCGACACGATCGCCGACGGCTGCGACGAGTGCCCCGGCATGGACGACCGCATCGACGTCAACATGAACGGGATGCCCGACGGCTGCGAGACGCAGACGCGCACGGTCGATCTCAAGCAGGTCGGCACCAACTTCTGGCGTGGCTGGTACGCGAGCAACAGTGCGCACGCGACCACGAACGACTACACGCTGACCGGCGACTTCAACAGCGGCATCTACAACAGCTACTTCGTGTTCCCGCTCGCGGGCATCACGGCGACCTCGGTCGTCTCGGTGTCGCTGGTCCTGACCTACGAGGCCAACGCCACCGGCGACCCGACCGAGACGTTCTCGATCTGGGACGTCACCACCGCGGCCACCACCGTCGAGAACTCGACCACGAACGCCGCGATCCACTCCGACCTCATGACCGGGACGAGCTACGGCACGCAGGTGCTGACGTCCGCGCAGCTGAATACCACCGTCACGATCCCGCTCAGCGCGCAGGCCGCACTCGACGTGAAGGCCAAGCTCGGAACCGACTTCGTCGTCGGCGTCCACCTCGACACGCCGCCCGGCTGGATCCGGTTCGGCAGCACGGCCGCCGCGACCACGCGGCTCGTGATCAACTACCTGCCGTAGCGATCCGCTCGAGATGATCGAGCGCGGCGTCACTGCCGCGGCGTTGCGCGTAGCGCGCGAACGGTGCGGTCAGCTTGGTGAGCAGAATCCCCGGCCGCGACCACGAGCGCAGCGCGATCATCACCTTGCCCGTGGCGAGGTTCTTCTCGGCGGAGAACGTCTCCTCGCCGAGCTCGGGATGCCCCGCGAGCGTGCGGTAGGTGAAGCCGGTGTGCCACGTGTCACCGCGCTGCTCGTCGAACCGTGCGATCACGCGCGACGCGAAGAACATCTCGACACCGAGCGCGAGCCGATAGCGCAGGCCGACGGTGTCGCCGACCTCGACGGGACTGCGCGCGACCACACCACGTCCGACGCTCGGGGGAAAGATGTTGTAGGCGAGGATCGCGGCCGCCGCGCGACGGTGCGGACCGTCTGCGATCGGTGGTCCGGGCGGCTCGGTCGCGACGATGCGCTCGTACACACCGTGGCGATCCTGGCTTCCTGGACCCCGCTCGACGGTCGGAGTCCACGGACGCTTGGCCCAGCCCGCAAGCGACGCATCACCCGAGGCGCGCTGGAACAACACGTCGCCCTACTTCCCGGACTTCGCCAGATCGGCCTGCGCGGCCGCCGAGACCTTCATCAGCTCCCGCGTCGCCGCCTGGACGGCCGCGACGTCGCCCGTCTCCTTGTTCGGGTTCGCATCGAGCCACGCCTGCGTCTTCTTGAGCGCCTGGGTGAGCTCGCGCTGGATGTCCTGAGACATGTACGCGGCGTTGTTGTCGAGCGCCGCCTTCATCGTGACGACCAGCTCCTCGAGCTTCGCGCGGCCAAACACCCACGCCTCGGCGCTCTCCTGCGCCTGCTTCGCGATGCTCTCGGCCGCGAGCGCCTTGTTGACGTCGGACTGATCGAAGCGTGCGCCGAGGGTGCCACTCTTGATCTCGAGGCGCTTGTTCGTGTTGCTGTTGAGGTCGAGTGCGTTGACCTCGAACACGCCCTTCGCGTCGATCGCGAACGTGACCTTGATCTGCGGCACGCCCGCAGCGCCCGGCGGGATGTTGATCAGCGTGAACTTGCCGAGGCTTCGGTTGTCCGCCGCCAGCTGTCGCTCGCCCTGCACGACGTGAACCTCGACGGAGGTCTGGTTGTCCGCCGAGGTCGTGAACAGCTCGACGACCGACGTCGGCAGCGCTGTGCCACGCGGGATCAAGATCCGGCTCGCGCCGTCGGCGCCCTCGATGCCGACCGAGAGCGCGAGCTTGTCGGTCGGAACATCGTCGGCAAACAGCCGGCGCGCGACGATGTCGTCCGCCGTCACAGGCGGAGGTGGTGGCCGCGTGTTCGTCACCATAGGTGGTGCCTCGGAGGCCGGCTTCGTCGGCTGCGTCGGCGGGGGCGGGGTGTCCGCGGGCTTCGGCGCCTCTTTCTTCGAGCATCCGAGCGCGAGGACGAGCATCAAGGGGGAGAACCGCATCCCTGAGGTGGTAGCACGCGTCCCGCCCCGGTTGCGTGATCGAGAAGCGCGTCGAGTGGCCCGGATAAGGATGAATTCGGGTCTCCCGTGGCTTATCCTCGAACAGGTGGAGGTAGCGGCCGGAACGCGCGAGCTGGCGCCGGGCACGATGCTCGACGACAAGTATCGGATCGAGCGCCTGCTCGCCGTGGGCGGGATGGGCGCGGTCTACCTCGGCACGCACATCAAGCTGCGCAAGCGCGTGGCGATCAAGGTGCTCAACCCCGAGATCAGCAATCCCGCGATGGTCGAGCGGTTCAACCGCGAGGCGATCATGGCGTCGCAGATCGGCCACGAGGGCATCGCGCAGGTCACGGACATCGGCACGAGCATGCAGAACGAGCCGTTCCTCGTGATGGAGTACCTCGAGGGCGAGTCGCTCGCGGCGCGACTGCGCACGACGGGGCCGCTCTCGGTCGAGGAAGCTTGCGAGCTCGGGTGCGCGATCCTCTCGCCACTCGCTGCCGCACACGGTGCCGGTATCGTCCATCGCGATCTCAAGCCCGACAACGTGTTCCTCGTCCGCCAGAGCCGCGGCGAGATGGTCAAGCTGCTCGACTTTGGCATCTCGCGAACCGCGGGCCTCGAGAACGAGTTCCGCCTGACCACCACCGGTCTCGTGCTCGGCACGCCGTACTACATGTCCCCGGAGCAGGCGCGCGGCGACAGCTACATCACCTCCGCGTGCGACATCTACGCCTTCGGGGTGATCCTCTACGAGATGCTCGTCGGCGCTGTCCCGATCCACGGCGACAACTACAACCAGCTCATGTACCGCGTGATGTCGGGCGAGTTCGTGCCGCCGCGCCAGCACCGCCCCGATCTCCCGCCCGCGCTCGAGGACATCATCCTCAAGACGATGGCACTCGATCCGCGCACGCGCCCCGCCGGTGCCGACGTGCTCGAGCAGGCGCTGCTCGCGTTCTGTCGCCCGACGTTCCGCGAGCACACGATCGAGCGGATCTCCGCGTCGACGATGCCGCGCTCCAAGGCACCGAGCATGGCGCCGATGCCGAGCGGCACCGAGCGCACCGTCCTCGTCGCACCGCCGGGCTCGACGCCTGCCCCGATGCCCGCGTTCGTTCCGGCCGCGGCACCGACGAAGTCCAAGGCGCTGTGGTTGCTCCTCGCGCTCGGCCTCGTCGCCGGGATCGCGACCGCCGCCATCGTCGTGCTCGGCAAGGACCGCGGCGCCGATCCGAAGCCGACGACGGAGACGGTCGCCACTGGAACGCCGACCACTGGGACTCCGCCCCCGGGCACCGGAACACCCACGACGACCGGAACCCCCACGACGACCACTGGCACCCCGCCCCCGGGCACCGGAACACCCACGACGACCACTGGTACCCCGCCCGTGGTGACGCCGCCCGTCGAGGCGGCGCCGACTACCGTCACGCTGCGCTTCGCGGTCGAGCCCGCGTGGTCGAAGGTCTTCATCGACGGCAAGCCGATCACCGGCCTCGAGGTCGCGGTCCCCAAGGACGACGCGAAGCACGAGCTGAAGATCACCGCGTCCGGCCACGTCGCCCACACCGAGGCGCTGGCGCTCGACGAGAGCCAGCGGATCGCGATCATGCTCAAGCCCAACCCCCGACAGACCGGCGGCAAGACCGGCGGCAAGACCGAGCGCATCGACAGCACGAGCCCCTATCAATGAACACCAAGCTCCTGCTCAGCATCGCCGCTGCTCTGTCCCTCGCTCCCTCGATCGGCGACGCACGCCCGAAGAAGAAGCCGAAGCCGCCGGGCAAGCCGATCATCGTCACGAAGGAAGCGCCTCCCGCGCAGAAGGAGGCCGATCGGTTCTTCAAGAGCGGCGTGGCGCTCTACAAGGAGGCCAAGTACTCCGAGGCACTCGCCGAGTTCCAGCGCGCGTACGAGATCGCACCGCACCCGCTCGTGCTCTACAACATCGCGGGCTGTCACCGCGAGCTCTCGCAGTACGCCGAGGCCGTGAAGGCGTACACGCAGTTCCTCGCCGAGGGCAAAGGCCAGGTCCCGGCCACACGCCTCACCGCGGCACAGACCGAGCTCGACAGCATTCTCGCCCGCATCGCGCGCGTCACCGTCACCGTTTCGCCCGATGGCGCCACCCTCCTCGTCGATGGCTCGCCGATCGGCACGCTGATCGAGATGCCGCTCATCCTCTCGCCGGGCGAGCACCTGCTCGTCGCGCAGGCTCCCGGACGCAAGGACACCGAGCGGCGCGTGCGCGTCGCGTCGGGCGACGAGCTCACCGTCGACCTCAACCTCGTCGAGCTGCCACCGGATCCGATCAAGGACATCGCGGTCGCCGACACCTCGCTGCGAAAACCTTCCCCCGCGAAGGACCGACGCTTCGGGATCGGCGCGGGCTTCGGCACGAACCTGCGCCGCGTCGGTGAGACGGGTGCTCCCTCGGTCGGGCTTCGCGTCGCGCTCGGCTCGCGTCTCGAGCTCGGCGCCGACGTCGTGTTCGTCGCGTACACCGTCATGCCGGCCGTGCGCGTGCGCATCGCTGGCACCGCCCTCTCCCTTCACGCCGTCGGCGCGGTACCGATCTCGTTCACAGACGGCGAGATGTCCGAGACGTTCGTCGCCGGTGCAGTGGGCCTCGGCCTTCGCTATCGCCCGGTGCCGGGCTTCGCGCTGCGACTCGAGTCGTTCGCGAGCTTTGCCGGCAAGGAGCACGGCACCACCGTGCCGACCTTCCTCGGAGGTGAGCTGTGGTTCTGATCCGCGTCCTCGTCCTCGCGATGCTCGCCGCAGCCGGGTGCGGCCAGTCGCTGTTCGACAACCGCGGCGATACCGACGGCGGTACCGGCGACGGTGGCACCGACGGTCCGGTCGCGGCCACCTGCCCGGCTCCGTGCGTCGCCGACGCCGCCACGGACTTCGACGGCACCCCGACCGGCTCCACCGGTCGCTGGCGGTACCTCGACGATCGCCGCACCCGAACATGGACCCCGATGACCGCATCGGGCCTGACCTTCACGGGCGCCGACCCCAACAACAAGATCACGTCGTGCGCGGAGAACCCCACCGCCGACGCGTGTGCCGCGCTGCCGGGCGCGCTCCTCGTCTCCTCCGCGGGCGCGACCAGCGCCGCCGACCCCGCGATCGAGGTCACGGTCCCGCTCTCCAACATCGACAAGCTCACGGTGCGCATCCACGTCCCGACAGGCTCACCCGCGCAGATCGTCCGCATCTATCGCAACAGTCGCGAGGACGTGCTCGCTACCACCACCGCGATGCCGGGCGTCACGCTCGATCGCGAGATCACGCTCGATGCCTTCCAGGGCGATCGGTACCTCCTCGCGATCGCGCCCGACGCCATGGGCGCCGCCGACGTCGGCGTGCAGATCTTCCTCAGTGGAACGGGCGCCGTGTTCCCGTCGAAGTGTCAGCTCGGGCTCGACTTCGCCTCTGCCGCGGGCACAGACGTCGACAACAAGTGCGGCGCTGACCTCACGTACAACGACTTCTCGATGACGACGGAACCCGTGCCGCCCACGTTCGGCACGGGCCCGTACACCGAGCTCGGTCAGGCCGCCGACATCACGCCCGATCACTACTACAAGGGCACCGCGCTCACTCCGCTCGACCGCATCGGCGACTCGACGATCCAGATGTGGGTCAAGCACGACGGTCTCGTCGATCCGTACGGCGCCTGGGTCTTCTCCGACCAGGATCTCAACAGCGGCGGAGGTCTTGGCGCGGTCATCTACGACGCGCCCGGAGGCGGCCGCACCCTCGATGTCGTCACCTGCACCTGTACCGGCCCGCCATGCAACTCGCCGACGTTTGCCCTCGAGAGCGGGCCCTACCCCGCCGACGGTGCCTGGCACTTCCTCCGCATCACGCACACCGCCGGGAAGGTCAACATCTGCCTCGACGGCCGCAAGCTTGGCGACTTCGACGTCCCCGCGATGCGTCTCGTCTCGACGTTCTCGCCGCGCCTCGGCAAGAACGTCGTGTGGACACCCTCCGGCGCCTTCTTCGACGGCTCGATCGACGACGTCCGCGCATTCACGACCGCGCTCGTCTGCGAGTAGCTGCTCAGAACCGCGCGTCAACGCGCCGGATCCTTTGGGGCTTCTGGCAGAGGTCGATTTCGGTGCGACGAATCCGTGGACGTTGCTCTGGTACACACGCCAAGTCATCCGCGCTTCGCGTGCGCGCCCCCACGCCACCTCGCTGCCCTGTTGATCCTTGCCGGGGGCGCCATGGCCGAGTCTGCTCGTGCCGAGACCGCGGTCAAAGTGCAGAGTTGCGCGGACGCCGAGCTCGCGGTCTTCATCCACGACCTGTGTCAGAGCAACGGATGGGGCAACTGCGTTGCGCCACCGACGTCCCAATGCTGGGACTTCGAGCCAACCACCGGTCTGCACGATTTCGGCGCATGGACGATGTCGGGCAACGCGTTCATGAATCAGCCGACGTTCGGTGACAACGTCACGGCGGCGCGCGTCCTGCAGACGCAGGCGAGTCCGCTCCACCCCACTTCTATGCGGCCGGCTACCGCGTGATCATGCCGGTACACCTGGCCGACAACGACCTCGGTGGCAGCGCGATCTACGACGAGAAGTTCAATTCCAACAACCGGTTCATGCGCGGTGTGTTCATGGAGGTGCAGCCCTCGAGCACGGTCGAGTACGTGTTCCCGGAGAAGCCCGCACCCTTCATGGGCAGCTGGCACCCGCGCGAGCTAGGGTGGACGATTACCTGGGGTTTGCTCGGAAGTGCTGCGATCGAGTCCGTGACTCCGTACGCGGGCGCGAACGTTCCATACCCCTACGGAAGTGGCGGCCACATCAACAAGCGGAGTCTGACGAGCTTCACCTCAGGGTGCGCGACTGCCGGCACCTGCGGCGGCGGCACCACTGTGATCGCAGCGATCAAAGCGCACGGCATGATCCTGGACCTTGCCCACATGGGGCAGCTCGGCCGCGAGCAAGTCCTCGGCCTCGGCGCCAACGCGACGACATCGCCGCTCAGCCAGGGCTGCGATCTCTCGATCCCGTTCTGCCAGCAGTCGGCGTATCCCGCGATCTCGAGCCACGCCGGGCTTCGCGAGATGACGCCACCCGCGGACGTCATGGGGAACGGTACGAACGAGGGCGGGCTGACCGCAGCGATGATCGCTCGCATCCGCGCAGTCGGCGGAACGGTCGGGATCGGAACCACGGCCGCCGACACGAAGAGCGCCAGCGAATCGGCGCCTGGTGCGTGGCCCAATCTGTTCGGGCAGACGGTGCCCAACGACTGTGCCGGTTCGAGCAAGACGTTCGCGCAATCGTACCTGTACGCGCTTCGCCGGATGAACGGCAAAGGCATCACACTGGGCACCGATATCAACGGACTCGAGGATCGATTGAATCCGCGGTTCGGCACGCAGGGTTGCTATGCACGCGGGAACATTCCGCACTCGGTGATGTTCGCCGCCGATGCGTCGGTCATGGTGAGCTCGGCATCAGACGTCCCGATCAACTACCGCGCGAACATCATCGCCTTGCCCGGTGGTACCGCGGGGGCGCAGCGCCTCGTGGAGAGTGCGGCCGCCGGCCTGAACTACGTGCACTACGGAAGCGTACCGCCACGGGGTGGACGGTTCAGGACGACGTTTGATCCACGCGACTACCAGACGAACATGGCGAACGAACAGTTCAGCGTAGCGCCGTACGCGATCTTGAAGACCGATTCGATGGCGACGGTGAGCCCCCTTCCGCCGCTGACTCCCAGCGTGACGGCCGACCGCACCTTCGATCTCAACTACGACGGGCTCGCGCACTACGGAATGCTTCCGGACATGCTGCAAGACGCGCGCGTCGTCGGGATCACGAACGAACAGCTCGGCCCGATGTTCCAGGGTGCCGAGGCGCTTGTTCTGACCTGGGAGAAGGCATGCGCGTTCCCCGGTGCGCTCTGCAACTGATCACGGGGTTACCGCGACGAGTGCGTCGAGGACGACCAGCACCAGGTCCATCCCCGATGCGCCGGTGATCTTGTCCTTCGACGGCACGAGCAAGTCTCCTGCCTCGACCACCGCGTTCCCCCACAACCGCCCGACCAGCGCGACACGCCCCGTGGACGAAGCCGCCAGCTGCGCCGTGTCGACTTCGTGCTCGTTGCGCTCGTCGCCGGTCCGTGACTTCTCGCCCGCGATCTGCCCAACCCCGAGAATCTCGCCCTCGGCCGTGTAGAGCGCGAGCACCGTGTCCGCGCCGCGCGCCTTCACGGTCTTCTTCCGCCAGCGGCCCGGCAGCTCCAGCTCGCCGCTGACCAGGTACGTCGCCACGAGAACCTCGTCGCCCGGGAGCGCGACCAGACCCCGTCCAACCGCATCTCCGGTCGCGTGCCTCTCCCACAGCTTCTTGCCACCCGACGAGAACCGCGCGACGAACGCCCGCTTCGAGTGTTCCCCCGTCACGACCACCGACCCATCACTCAGCGCCGCGATGTCTGCCGCTCGATCGAATGACGTGTGCGTTCCCAGTCGCTCCCCCCACAACACGTCGCCATTCAACCCGTGACACACGACGAACACGTTCGACGGATTCGCGACCTTGTTGGGCTCGGGCTCTGGCATCGTCAGCGTCACACTCTGGAACTTCACGACGCCGCTGAACTCACCTGTCACACACACGGCGCGCTTCGTCAGCGTGATCGCTGCTCCTGAATCACTGTCCTTCCCTCCGCCGATGCTGATCCACTGCACCGCGCCCTGCGGATCGAACCGCGCGACAAACACATCTCGATCACCAATGTGCTGCGCGTCCAGCTCGCCGAACTTCGCTGCACCACCGATGGTGCCCGTCACGTAGGACGTCCCATCACTCGCAACCGCGACCCCGCTCGCGAGCTCCAGGCCCGGCCCGCCCGCACGGATAGCCCACGCGAGCTTGCCGTCGCGTTCGAAGCGCGCGACGAACACATCGACTTCCCCGGCCGACGTCGCAACTACCTTGCCCGCGATCCGCAGCTTGTTGTCGAACCACCCGGTGACGATCACCGATCCGTCTGGCCCGCTCGCCACTCCCTCCGCCCCCCCGTTCCCGACATCGATCGTCCGCACCCACTCGGCCTTCCCATCCGCACCCAGCGACGCGACGAAGTGCGGATACAGCCGATCGAGCTTCTTGTTCGGCTTCCCGGCCCACCGCTCCGCCTCGCCCTGCCCCGTCACCACCAGTGATCCATCAGGACGGAACGCGACCGCTCTCCCACCCGGCGTGCTCTTGCCCGCCCTCGCCGTATGCCACGCGATCGGAAACCTCCGCGCCGGCGGCAACGGCGCCTCCGCCTCCGCGACCTTCGCCGGCTCGCGCGCGACCTCCATCGTCGTCAGCTGCGGCACCTTGTCGTCGGTCGGCGCAGGGATCGGCGCAACCGGTGGTGGCGGTGAGCTGCCGCAACCCGCCACGAGAACACCCAGAGCGACCCAGCTTCGCATCTCGCGAGCGTACTCCTCTCTATGCACCCAACGATCGCGCGACCACCGCCGAGCGGACGAGCCGCCGAACTGCCGTGCCGCCGAGCAGAGTCGACGAGCCGCCGAGCCGACGTGCCGCCGAACTGCCGTGCCGCCGAGCAGAGTCGACGAGCCGACGAGCTTCGCGCAGCGCAACGACCGACCACATCATCGACGCTAGCGCCCCGCGACGGTCCCCTACTGCGCGACCGGGTACCGCGCTGCCGTGTCGTGCTAACGCTCAGTGCCGCGAGGCGGCTGCGCGCGCGCTCGGAACCTCGTCGCACCCGATCAACCCGTAGCGTCGCCACCCCTCGTTGAGCAACCACGTCTTCGGCAGCCACACGATCATGGGTTCGTACGTGTCGCGCCATTTCCACATGACGTCCTTGTCCGCGAGCTCCTTCCACCCGTTGAACAAGACGCCCGTCGAGAACGGATCGACGAGCCACCTCGCCTCGCGCCGGCCCCGATCCTCGCGATGCTTGCGCCAGTTGTTCAGCACGTACGAGAGCGCATGCCGCGCTTGGCGCGGCGTGGTGATGATCTCCTGGTGATAGCGGTCCGGGAACACCGTCCCGCGCCGCCGCTCGTCCCGCTTCTTGCTGATCGCCGCATTGATCAGCTTCGCCGCCGAGATCTGAAAGCCCTGCATCCCGCGCGCGAGGGCCTGCTTGTTCGCCGCCTCGACGAGCAAGTGCACGTGCGTGCGCTGCAGGCTGAGGTGATCGATCCGGAACCCCTCGCGCTTCGCCGCCGTGATCGTCGCCCACCTCATCGCCTGATAGATGCCGCGGCGACGCAGACTGCCCACAGCCTCGAGCACCCGCAGCACGATGTGCACGGGATTCGCCGCCTTCAGCGTGGGCCGTGCTTTGTGTGGCGAGCCGGCGCGACCGTTCTTCGGCGGCCGCCCGAGGCGCTTACCCTTGCCCGCCCTGCGCTTGGGCTTCGCCAGCAGATCGAGCTGGATGTGGCGCTTCAGCGGACGCCAACGCCGCCGTCGCTGCTTTGGCTGCGGTCGCGCGCGTCCCGCCGCCGACCTCGATCCACCTACCCTGCGCAACTTGCCGAGCACCCGCATACCTACCAGACGCGAATCGATCCGACAACTATTTCGCCGATATTTATCCGATGCTACACGTTGACCTCCCTGATCCAGCCTTCGTCCTCTCTGGCAGCATGAAGAAGCGAACAACATTCAGACTACATGCGTGCCCGCAGCCGGCCCACGTGCCACTGGTCTGGCCAGACCGCCACTCCTCCACCGATCGACCGCCGACGCCCTGCGCTTCTACGCGTCGACGGTCAACGGAATCGCGTCCGACGCCGCATCTGACGATGAGTCTGCTCTGCCCACCCCACCGCGACGAGCTGCGCACCCACGACCGGCCTGCGAGCTGCGATCCGCCTCGAAAGACCGACGAGCTGAGCTTCACCTCGATTGGCGACGACCTACGCTCTACGCCTCGAACGACCGACGAGAGCGCGGACGGCTCGAGCGGGCGTTCTCACCGGCCGGTCCAGGAAGCTGCAGCTCAGCGCGGCGCCGTCGTCGAGTACTTGCCGAACGCACCGATGCACGGACTGCCGAAGCCCACGCGAACGAGCTCTCCGGCTGCACTCACGAGCTGAAGGACCGTGTGTTGTTCGTGGACGTTTAGCAATCGTCCAACTTCGAGCCCGTGTTCACTGTCGTAGTCTTCGCGCTGAAGCTCGACGAGGATCCTCTGCTCCTTGAGGGCCTGGAGCGCACGCGGCAACGAGTCGAGCGGCACCGTGAACGCGGGCGGGGTGGGCACCAGTCCCTCCGCCGCCAACATGCTCGCGAAGAAGCGGAGGCCTGGATCGTCGTGATCGACCTCCGCGATCGAGTGCAGGTGAACGATCGAGTAGCCGTAGGGGAAGAGCTCCGAGTACCGGTGGAACAGGACGAGCGTATCGCTGACCGCGAGCACGAAGCCGCGCATGGCGCGATAGTCCATGCGGATCTCGACGTAGGCGCGCCCGTCGAGGGCCCGCTGCAGTACCGGACGTACGTCCATCACTGCACGATCGTCGTCGCGCTGCTCTCGACCACCGCCGGCAGCACGCGGGGATTTCCCCGCTTCGCGCCGAACTGCTGCGCCCACGAGTTGCCCGGCAGCGGCTGCATGCCGAGCTGATCGGGCATGGTCTGCAGGCGCTCCGCAACGGCGACGTCCTGGCAGACGGCCTGGGTGACCGTGACGACCGCGGGGGGCGTCGACGCTGCGAGAGCGAGCGCGAGCTCGACGTTCTGACCGAAGTAGTCGAGGCGGCCCGCGTGGGTGAGCGCCATCATCGGGCCGCGGTGCACGGCGACGCGGCAGCGAAGGCCTGTCGTCACCGGGTCGGCGTCAACGGCGGCTTGCAGTGCCATCGCTGCTTCGACGGCGGGGCCCGGGCGCTCGAAGCCTGCGAGCGCGAGGCCGCCGAACGTCTTCACGAGCGAGCCGCCGTATTCCTTGGCGATCGAGGCGACGAGCTCGAAGAAGCGCGAGGCGACGGGGAAGGCCTTGCTGTCGCCGAGA
>JANOPP010000018.1:0-19553 GCA_031421915.1 Myxococcales bacterium
CGCGCTGACCGGCGAGTGCGTGACCCGCGTCCTGAAGGGCGAGCAGCCCGCGGCGCTCGCGGCGATGGCCAAGAATACGGCGACCGACATGTGCAGCTTCGTCTGCGATCACGCGGTGCAGATCCACGGCGGCTACGGCTATATGCGCGAGACGCTCGTCGAGCGGCTGTATCGCGACGCCCGCCTGTACCCGATCGGTGGCGGTACGCGCGAGATCATGAACGAAGTGATCGCGAAGATCGAAGGTTACTGATGGCATGATAGGCGGGTGCGCCGCCTGCCAACCGCGTTCCTGCTCGCGATCATCTTCCAGGCCCTGACGACCGGGCTGCGGTTCGCGCTGCTCCTGAACAGCAAGGCGTCCTTGATGGCGTCGGGGTCGTGGAGCCTGTTCGCACAGGGGATGGGGTTCGCGACGCTCGCCCTGCTCGCGGCGGGATCGTTCGACCTCGCGCGCACGACGACCGGGCAGCGTTCGCAGGCAGCGCGGATCGCCGGCATCGTGTTTGCGGTCGGGCTGGGTCTCACGGTGGTCGGGGTGATCGTCGACTTCGTGCAGATCCAGCGCGTCAGTGACTCGAGCACGAGCAAGCTCCTCTACGACATCGAGGCCTACGCGTGGTCGATCGTGATGATCGGCGGCATCGCAGCGCTGATCACGGCAGCCGATGGCTGGAGGAAGTCCGCACCGTTCGCGGCGGTCGCTGTCGTCGCCGTCGTGATCGCCCGGGGCCCACCGTTCTTGAACGGGCCGCTCTACGAGGCGCTCCAGAGCGCGCTCGGGCGCACCGGCGCGTCGATGGTGTTCAGCCTGTGCTGGCTCGTCACGCTCGGTTGCATCGTCCTCTTGCTCACGTTGGCCCACGATCGGGCGGAGCCAGCCGAGGATCTCGGCGAGGGCGAGCGCGGCCTGCGGCGAGCGGCCCGGGCCTTGTGGCTGCGCGTGATCGCGGCGGCCGTGTTCGCGGCCATGTCGATGATGGCGATCGCGGCCGGGCGGGGCGGGGCACTGACGATGCTCCAGTTCGCGCTGGTCGCTGGACCCGTGATCAACGCGTTCGCGCTGGGCAGCTTCGGGTTCGGGGCCTTCACGACCGCGCGCAGCGGTGTGCGCGACTTCTCGAGCGTGACGCTGTACCTCGCGGGCGCTCTGTCGCTGTGGGCCGCCGGCGCGATGATGGTGCAGCTGCCGTGGCTGTACGAGCTCGTGTTCAAGAGTGGCGAGGGCTATGGCGGAGACCACGGTCGCGACCTCCTCGGTACCTTCGCGCTCGTGATCCCGCTGGTCGCCAGTGCGGGCGTCGTGGTGCTGAGCACCGCGATCGCGGGGTTCGCGAGGAAGCGCAACCTCGAGGACCTGCGCGCTCAGGTCGTGTCGCGCACGTTCGCGTTCGTGGGCTTGATCCTCCTCAGCCTGCTCGTGCAGCAGTACGGGCTGCCCAAGGCGAAGAGCCAGGGCTCGTTCCTCGGGATGACGCTCCTCGCCGCGGGCGCGGGCCTCTACGCGATCGCAATGGTCGCGAAGCTGTGCGCACTCGCCGCCGATGCGCTTCGCCGCGAACCCGGCCTGCCGACGGCGACGCTCCGCCCGCCCGACTGATCAATCGTCGTCGCGGCGATAGCAGCTACGACCGCCCTGGCACACGGTCGCGTGCGCGTACGAGTCGTCGGGACCAAACGCCTCCATCGTCGCGAGGCACCAGTACGCTTCGGTCGTCGACGTACCGAGCTGCCACGCCGTGTTGTTCTCGATCGCGCCGTACCCCGACTTGCAGCGCAAGAACTTGCAGAGGACCGGCAGCTCGACGCGCCGCGCAGGGGACTTGTCCTGGCTCATGACGCCCTCCCGGTGACGGCGGTCATGATCGTTCGTGCGAGCACGGCCTCGAGGATCGGGACCTTGTGATCGTTGTGCGTGAGGGGCGTCGCGCGTGCGATCGCCGCATGGGCGGCACGCCCTGCCGCGAGCACATCCACCGTCGCACCGACGAGGAGGCGCTCGGCCTCGATCGCACGATGCGGGGTCGGTGCGACCGCGCCGAGGACGATCGTCGCCTGCTTACAGGTGCGCCCATCCATCACGAGCGCGACGGCGACATCGACGAGCGGCCAGTCGAATGACTGCTTGGCGACCTGCTTGGTGTACGCCGTCTTCAGCGTCGCAGGTGCCGCCGGGACCGTGAGGCCCGTGATCAGCTCGCCGGGGGCGAGATCGACCTCGCGGCGAACGTCCGTCTCGGGCGTCACGAAGAACTTCTCGAGCTCGACCTCGCGTGCCTTGGCGCCCGCGATCGTGACACGCGCACCGAGCGCGATCAGCGCGGTGACCACCGTGGACGGATGCGTCGAGGCGCACAGCGAGTTGCCGAAGATCGCGTGCATCGAGTTGTCGCCGTCCTGGGCAAAGCACGTGGTGCCGCCCTTCTTGCGACACACGAAGTCCTCCGACCGGAAGTACCAGCAGCGCGGTCGCTGGGCGAGGTTGCCGCCGATGGTCGCCATCGCGCGGAGCTGCGGCGTCGCGGCGTGGCCCGCCGCATCTCCGATGATCGGATGCGACCCGCGCAGCGCCTTGTCGGAGGCGAGGCTCGCGAGCGTGACGTTCGCGCCGATCGTCGCGACGCCTGCATCGACCTTGATCGCGGCCAAGCCGGGCAGCCTGCGCAGGCTCACGAGGCGGGTCGGGCTCTCGAGCCGCTCCTTGAGCCGGTCGAGGAGGTCGACGCCCCCGGCGAGCGCCATCGCGCCGGGATGACCAAGGGCCGTGACCGCGTCGGCGACCGTTTCGGGCTGAACCCATTCGAAGTTCTTCACGAGCGGCCTCCCGCCTTCAGTGCTGCCAGCACGGTTCGTGGTGTCATCGGGAGCTCGCGGATCCGGACGCCGATCGCGTTGTAGACCGCATTGGCGATCGCGGCCGCCGTCGCGACGTTCGCTGGCTCGCCGATGCCGTGCGCATCGGTATTCGTCAGGCCGACGTACTGGTCGAGCAGGATCACGTCGATGAACGGCGTGTCCTTGGCGCCGAGCACCTTGTACTGGTCGAGGTTCGCGTTGAGCATCCGCCCGGTCTTCTCGTCGAGCCGACGGTCCTCGAACAGCGCCCACGAGATGCCGTGGATGATGCCGCCGTTGATCTGGCTCTGCACGGCGAGCGGATTGATCAGCCGCCCGCACTCCTGCACGGCGATCACCTTGAGGACGCGGATCACCCCGGTCTCGGTATCGACCTGGACGGACGCGAACTGCACGCCGCCATACGCGTCCGCCTTGGGACCGTTCCAGTCCGCCGGCCGGCTGGCGATCGCGCCGATCTCGTCGGTCGGGATCGTCGCGCACGCCTGCTTCCACGTGAGCGCCTTGCTCGGATCCACGCTCGACTCGACGCGGCCGGGAACGATCCGGAGATCCTTCGGCTCGACGCCGAGCTTCTTGCCGACCGCGGCGAACAGCTTGGTCCGGACCTCGTGCGCGGCCTGGCGCACCGCCGGTGTGATCCCGACGAGCGTCTTGCTTCCGCCCGACGACGGACCGATCGGCCACCGCGTATCGCCGATGTGAACGTGAATGTCCTCGGGCCGCAGCCCGAAGTCCTCGGCGAGGATCATCGCGAGCGCAGTCCGCGTGCCGGTGCCGATGTCCATCACCGACGAGCGGAGCTGGATCGAGCCGTCCTTGGCGAGCTTGACCTCGCACGCCGAGTCCATGTCGACGATCCGGCGCCAGGTCGAGGTGGCGACGCCGATACCGGTCTTGATCGGACCCTTCTCGGCACCTGGTGCGTGACGGTTCTTCCACCCGATCTTGTCGGCGCCGATCCGGCGCTCGAGCCTGCGCGCGACGCGCTCGGGTGACGTCGCAGCACCGTCGCGCTCGTCGACGTCGAGCCGATCGCGAAGGTCGAGCGAGTCGATCCCGACGCGCTCGGCGAGCTCGTCGACGAGCTGATCGAGCGCGAACACGCCTTGCGGCTGGCCCGGAGCACGGAACGCGGCGCCAGGCCCGGCGTGCGTGAAGACGTCGTACTGGCGAGTGCGCACGGCGCCCGCGGGGAACAGCCGCTGCGCCGCCCAGCCGACGCCACCGCCGGTCCCGATGCCGCTCGTGCCGTGGCTCACCAGATCGACGGCGTTGAGCTCGCCGTCCTTCGTGGCACCGAGCGTGAGCTGCTGGAGCGTGCTCGGCCGGTTGCCGACGGCCGTGTGCTGCTCGCGGCGATCGAGGACGAGCCGCACGGGTGCTTTCGCGCGGCGCGACAGCTCGACGGCGACAACGCCGAAGTGGCCGCCGCCGAACTTGGCTCCGAAGCCACCGCCCATGAAGTCGCACACCACGCGAACCTTGGCCTTCGGGAGATCGAACACCGTCGCGAGATCGTCGCGCACCGTCGACGTGCCCTGCGTCGACATGTAGACGGTGAGCTCGGCCGGCTTCCAGTCGGCGACGATGCCGTGGGTCTCCATCGGCGAGTGCGTCTGCACCTGCGTGCGGAACGTCCCGCTGACCTTGTGCGCGCTGCTCGCGAGCGCGGCGTCGACATCGCCTTCGCTGATCTGCGTCGGGCCGCGTAGGTTGCCGCGCTGTGCGAGATCCTTGGCCGCTCCACCTCCGCCCGCGCTGCCGCCCATGTTGACGCGCACGGGATAGACGAGTGGCGCGTTCGTTCCCATCGCGGCATCGAGGGTCGTCGCCGCCGGCAACACCTCGTAGTCGACCTCGATCAGGCGCGCCGCTTCCTCTGCGATCTCGAGCGTCGTCGCGGCGACGGCGGCCACGCACTGACCCGCGTAGCGGATCCGCGGGAACGTCCCGTTCTTCTCCGTGCTCGGATCGACGAGCGTCGCGCCCTCCTGCTTCTTGACGACGAAGACGGCCTTGACGCCGGCGAGCTTCTCGGCCTTCCTGGTGTCGACGCGCTTCACGATCGCGTGCGGGTGCGGCGACACCACGCGCTTCGCGTGCAACATTCCGGGCAGCGTGACATCGGACGTGTACTGCGCCTCGCCGGTGACCTTCGCGCGACCGTCGAGCCGCGAGGTTGATTTGCCGACGACGTTCAGGCCGTCGTTCATCGGCCACGGCTTCGCCTCGGTCTCCGGGATCGTCCGCAGCTGTGCGGTGACCTGGCCGCCTGCGATACCGACCCACGCGCTACCCGGAGGCGGCGGCGCCGGATTTCCGGTCGTGCGCGTCTCCAGCGTCCAGCCCTTGGCCGGTTGTCCCGACGCGGTCATCACCGCGGTGAACACCTTCGGATACGTCCCGCATCGGCACAGGTTGCCGGAGACCGCGTTGCGGATCGTCGCGCGATCCGGCTTCGCTTCCTTGGCGAGCAGCGCCGCGCAGCTCATCACCATGCCGGGCGTGCAGAACCCGCACTGCATCGCGTCCTGCTCGATGAACGCCTGCTGCACCGGATGAAGCGTGGTGCCCTTCGAGAGACCCTCGATCGTGGTGACCGCGCGATCGCCGACCTCGAGCGCGAGCGTCGTGCACGCGAGCGCGACCTCCCCGTCGAGGTGCACGGTGCATGCGCCACACGCGCCACGATCGCAGCCGACCTTGGTGCCGCGTAGACCGAGCTCGTCACGGAGCGCGTGCACGAGGGTGGTGCGCGGCTCGACCTTCAGCGTGCGCGGTGCCCCGTTCACGTTCATCGTGATCCGGACAGGGTCCGGTCCGCTGACTCGCGGGGTGCCGGCTGCGCGGGCCTTGCCCGACAGCGTGATCAGGCTGACTGCGGCTGCGCCACCGGTCGTCCCGCCGATGAAGGCGCGGCGACTGAGGCCCGAGGAGACGTCGTCATCGTCGTTGGCCATGCCGGACAAGGCTGGCAGAGGACCGCGTTCGTGGCGACCGTTTGCGCCCTCGAACCGAACGTCGTGGTTAGCAGCCCACGAGCTTGGCGCATACGGCGGGCAGTGGCTCGTCCGCACACAACTCGGCATCGGTCTTGTCGTACAGCGCAGCGTTGCAGTCGCGGGCATCGCCAACCGTCGCGGTGCAGCTCGCGGGCGCCGGTTCATTGTCGTTGCACTCGGCCGTCGTGAGGCCGATCTTGATCGTCGCCGCACCGCAGGTCACGCTGCGCTCCGGGTAGTCGCCCACGAGCTCGAGGCAAACCTCCTTGGCTTCCGCCGTGCTGAGATCGAACAGCTTCGTGGAATCGGGGACGCTGTCACCGCAGCCCACCGTTGCGAGCAAGAGAGCCGATCCGATCAGGGCATGGGAGCTATGAAATCTCATGCGATATTCTCGAACGGGCGCGGCTCGCGCGCAACTCCAGAACGATCCGTAGCGGGCCTCCTGCCGGTTCGTGTGACCGCGCCTACGGACCGGGCTTGAAGCGAACGTGGAAATGGTCGGCGTGGTTTGGCCAGTGGCGCACGAGACCGGTGAGGCTGTCCTTGCCTCGTGGGTACTGGAGGATCGAGGCGAGATCGTCATCGGGAGTTCCGCGCTTGCGCGCGAACTTGTACAGGCGCTCCTGGACGGCGTAGTCGAGGAAGATCATCTGCACGCCGGTGTCGAGATCGGTCGTCCGCGCGAACGCGGTGGTGAGCGCCCACATCGCATCGAGGTCGAGATCGTTGTTGGCGGCGACAAACCGTGCCGGATAGCCCTCCGGTGCGCTGTGGAAGTAGAACCCGACATCGACGTCGAGCCCCGATTGGTGGGAGTGGTGATCGCCGATCTTGCCGCCGTTCCGGGCGGACAGATCCCCGATCGCCAGCGTGTGGACGTCGTACATCGCGCGCACGCCGGCGATCGCGCCCTGCAGATGTTCGACGACGTGGGTCGCTCCGAACGCGCGGTGGGGTCGCCGGATCTCGTAGCCGGGACCCATCGGAAGCTTGTCCGCGTTCTCGAGCCGGCCGTTCCATGGCTTTCCGATCGACTCGCTCGGCTCGTCGCGATCGATCTCCGAGCTGCGCGATGCGGTGACTACGGACGTTCCGTCGATCACGGCGAGCGCGCGCTCTGCACGAGCGTCGAGGTCATCGAGCTCGCGCTTGGCCGCAGGTCGCGAGCGCGTCTTCGCCCGCGCGCCGACATTGCACGCTGGAACCATGACCACGGTGCCCGCCCTGACCAGCGTCGTCTTCAGGCGGTTCGCACGCAGCACGGCCTCGGTCGTGCAGCCGTAGACCTTCGCGACATGCTCGAGGGTCTCCCCGCGCTGTACGGTGTGCCTCCCCGCGACCGCAGGGGTGACCAGGAGCCCGAGCCACAGGCCCGACGCGACGAGACTGCGCACGTAACTAGTGTGAGTCACGCCGCCAAGTCCGCGCCAGTATTTGAGCACCCCCGAGATTGGGAGTGACTTGGGCCGCGGCCCGTATCACAACACCGCGCATGAAGCTCCTCCTCGCCTCGATCCTCGTGCTCGGTGCCTGCTCCGGCAAGGCGTCCTTCGAGCAAGTCCCCGTGGTCGGCTTGCCGTGCACCGGGGCCAATCAGCAGCTCGTGAACCCGATCGTGATGGAGGCCAAGCGCGACGGCGGCACATTGCGGATGACGCACGCCGGGGGCTGGAGCGACGGTCGCGCCGTCACCGCCGAGCTCCCGAAGGACGCCGAGACCAAGCTTGTGGTCCGGTTCGGCGTGTGCGCCGATGCGCAATGCCGCGACCCGCGCTGGATCGACAACACGCAGACCGTGACCGTCGACACCCGGCTCCCCGACGCGAAGCTCGTCGTCGGCGTTCCCGGCGATCACGCCTGCCGCTAGTCAGGCGTTCTCGATCTCGAGGATGACCTTCTCGAGGTCGTCGGCGGGGATCCGCGAGTTCGTGCGCAGGCCGGCGATCAGCTCGGCCTTGTCCTTCCCCTTGGCCTCGGCATGCGCGCCGACGCACGCGGGGTGCAGGTACCCCGCGCCGGTCTGCATCGATGCCCCGACCTCGAGCTCGCGCTCGACGGCGACGCGCAGCGAGTCCTTGGCGATCGCTTCGCTGCACTCCATGCACTTGGCGCGGCCCGTCGGTGCGCGGTCCGTGTACGGCATGCCGCCCGGCTTGGCCGTGCCCTTCGCGATCGCGTCGGCCATCGCCTTGTCGAGGGCGTCGCGGTCGGGCACGTCGCCGACATAGGCGACGAGTGCTTCCTTGAGCTCGGCCGGTAGCTTCTGAGCGGCGCACAGCACGTGGTGCCACTGCATGCTCGGGGTGTCCCCGAACGAGTTTGCGGCCTCGACCCCGAGCCGAAGTGCGCCCTTGTCGATCGTCTTCTTGCACGTCCGACAGCTCGCGCGACCCGACTTCGCCTCTTCGATGTGGTTCGCCATCGCGCGGAACGTACTACATTCGCGCCGTGGACCGCCCGAGTGACGCGCAGCCCTATCCCGTGATCGCGACGCGTGCCGATCGTCGATCGGACGAGTTCCGCGCGAACGACACGACGAACCGCGCTGCGATCGACAAGCTGCGCTCCGCGCTCCAGGAGGCCACGCTCGGCGGAGGCGAGAAGTACACGAGCCGCCACAAGGCGGCCGGCAAGCTCCTGCCGCGAGAGCGCGTCGAGCTCCTCCTCGATCGCGACTCGTACTTCCTCGAGCTGTGTCCGCTCGCCGGCAAGGACGTTCCCGGTCACACGCCGGGCGCGGGCATCATCGGCGGCATCGGCCGCGTCTCGGGCGTCGAGTGCCTCGTCACCGCGAGCGAGTCGACGGTGAAGGGCGGCGCGATCAGCGAGATGACCGCGTGGAAGTCAGGTCGGCTCAGCGAGCTCGCCGAGCACAACCGCCTCCCGTCGATCTCGATGATCGAGTCCGCCGGCGCCGACCTACCGAACCAGTCGAAGATCTTCGTGCCAGGAGGCCGCGGCTTTCGCGATCTCACGCGCCGCTCGGAGCAGCGAATCCCGACGGTCTGCCTCGTGTTCGGCAGCTCGACCGCGGGTGGTGCGTACTTCCCCGGCATGTCCGACTACGTCGTGATGGTCGAGAAGCAGGCGCAGGTCTACCTCGCGGGCCCGCCGCTCGTGAAGATGGCGATCGGCGAGGACTCCAACCACGAGGAGCTCGGTGGCGCCGAGATGCACTCGCGGATCTCCGGTGTCTCTGACTACCTCGCGCGCGACGAGCACGACGCGATCCGCCTCGGTCGCGAGATCGTGGCGCACCTCGAGTGGAAGAAGGGCGCGACGAAGGCACCGCGACCGATCGAGGAGCCGAAGTACTCGGCCGAGGAGCTGCTCGGCATCATCTCGCCCGACATCAAGGTGCCGTTCGATCAGCGCGAGGTCATCGCGCGCATCGTCGACGGCTCGCGGTTCTCCGAGTTCAAGCCACTCTACGGCTCGACCCTGATCTGCGGCTGGGCTCATCTCCACGGCTTCCCGATCGGCATCCTCGCGAACAACGGCGTGCTGCTCCCCGAGTCCGCGAACAAGGGCGCGCAGTTCATCGAGCTGTGCAACCAGGTCAGCGTCCCGCTCGTGTTCCTCCAGAACATCACCGGCTTCATGGTCGGCAAGCAGGTCGAGCAGGACGGCATCATCAAGCACGGTGCCAAGCTCATCAACGCGGTCTCCAACTCCAAGGTCCCCGCGATCACGATCATGACCGGCGCGAGCTACGGCGCCGGAAACTACGCGATGTGTGGCCGCGCCTATGCGCCGCGGTTCCTGTTCACGTGGCCGAATCACCGGATCGCGGTGATGGGCGGCAAGCAGCTCGCCGGCGTCCTCGACATCATCCAGCGCGACGCAGCCGCCAAGCGCGGCGAGACCGTCGACGAGCAGAAGCTCGGGATGATGAAGGCAATGACCGAGAACCTGATCGAGAAGGAGAGCGACCCGTACTTCGCGACAGCCCGCCTGTGGGACGACGGCATCATCGATCCACGCGACACGCGTACCGTGATTGCCATCTCTCTGTCAGCGGCCTACTCGAAGCCGTTCGAGGGCACGACGAGCTGGGGTGTCTTCCGGCACTAGGCCGCCACGAGTGAAAAAAGTCGCTCGGCGCGGAATGCGAAGTCTCCGCAGTTGGTCATAGTGCTCTTCATGGTCGAGCTCCTCCAATCACCCGAAGTCTGGCTGAGCTTTGCGACCCTCGCGGCGCTCGAGATCGTTCTCGGCATCGACAACATCATCTTCATCGCGATCCTCTCGGGGCGCCTCCCGGAGCATCAGCGCGAGCGGGCCCGCAAGATCGGTCTCGCCGGTGCGTTTGTCACGCGCATGGCGCTGCTCGGGACGATCTCGTGGATCGTGAAGCTCGACAAGCCGCTGTTCTACCTCGGGGACAAGGGTTTCTCCGGCAAGGCGATCATCCTGTTCGTCGGCGGCTTGTTCCTCCTCTACAAGGCGACCAAGGAGATCCACGACAAGCTCGAAGGCGACGAGGCACACGATCCGTCGCGCCCGCGCGTCGGCATCACGTTCGCGAGTGTGATCGTCCAGATCATGCTCCTCGACATGGTGTTCTCGCTCGACTCGGTGATCACCGCCGTCGGGATGACGCCGTACATCTGGATCATGGTCGCGGCGAACGTCATCGCGCTCGTGATGATGCTGCTGCTCGGCCAGCGGATCGGGGCGTTCATCGAGCGCCACCCGTCGGTCAAGGTGCTCGCGCTCTCGTTCCTCCTGATGATCGGCCTCTTGCTCGTCGCCGAGGCGTTCGGCGTGCACGTGCCCAAGGGCTACGTCTACGGCGCGATGGGGTTCAGCATCTTCGTCGAGATGATCAACATCCGCACGACCCGCAAGACGAAGCCGGTCCAGCTCCACAACGTCCCGCACCCGATCCCGCCCGCCACGGACGTCTCCAGCGGTCTCTAGCAGCCGGCGTGATACGGTCCGATCGATGAGCGACTCGTTCGCGACGGTTCCCCACGGGCGAGTGGGATCCCGATCCGGACACCGCCTGAAGTGAAGCTCACCGCAACGGTGGGTGTGCGCCAAGGCTCGTGAGCGCCCACGGAAAGCCTTGGCCGCGGCGCACCAGGTTCTGCATCGGCCGCAGGCTGTCGCGGAGCCATGGCAGCAGCGTCTCGAGGTCGTTGCCATGGCGCTTGAACAGCGCGGCGAACGAGCTCTTCGGGTTCGCGGCGACGTAGTCGTCGAACGAGCCACTCGGGTTCGCGGCGACCCACGCCACGAGCTCGCCGGTACCGTTCTCGTACTTCGTGTCCCAGCTCTTGAGGGCGATCGCGGCGGAACGATGCGCATCGATCCAGGCGTCGAGCTCCCCGAGCATGCGCCGGCGCCGGTGTGCTCCCCACTCGCGCACGACGCGGTCATCGCGAGTCGACGGCGTCGTGCGCACGGGTGGACGGTCCGCGACGGTCACGACGGTCCGCGGTGAGGGCGCGGCATCGGCGGGCGGAGCGGCATCAGGCGGTGCGGCGGCATCGGATGCGGAGGCATCGGGTGGTGCGGCGGCATCGGGCGGCGCAGGTGGGACGGCGACGGTCACGGCATCGGGCGTTGCCTCCGCGATCCGTGCGGGCTCCAGCGCGTCGAGCTTGCGAAGTACGAGCACGACCGTGAGCGTGACCGCGCAGGCACCCACCGCGAGTGCAAGCCACCACCATGGCGAGATCCGTCCGGGCACGGGGCCACCGACCTCCGTCACGGGTGCAGGCGGTGGCTCCACCGGTGGCGGTAGGCGGTGCGTCGGCGGATCGTGGGCCAATGCACCGCCCGGTCGAGCCGGCAGCGTTGCGCCAGCGACCGAGTGAAATTGCCGAACACTGTCCTCGGCACCGTCGAGCACGAACGCGACATCGAGCAGGGCATCGAGGCGACCGCGTGCGGGCGGGTTCGCGGGGGCCGGAGACACGCCGGACTGGTGGGCCCGGAGGCCGTGCATCCAGGTGCGCAGCGACGAACGGGGATCGACGATCCCTCGCTTTGCGATCGCAACGGCGAGGGCCGCAACGAGCTCGCTCGCGCTCGCGTAGCGATCTCGTGGTGCGTGCCGGGTCGCACGCGCGACGATCGCCCGAACATCGTCGGGAAGATCATCCGCGAGGGTGAGCTCGCCGCCGGCGATCACATGAAAGCGCTGCTCGTCCTTCGACAGCGGACTCCATCCAGCGACCATGGTGTGAAGGACGCAGCCGAGCGTGAACAGATCGGTCCGGAGATCGATCGTGTCGCCGAGCATCTGCTCGGGCGACATGTACACCGGGGTCCCCTTCGTCGTGCCGTCGAGGGTCTTCTCGCTCCGCTCGTGAGCGAACGCGATGCCAAAGTCCGTCAGCTTGACGTCTCCGGACCAGGCCACGAGGATGTTGCCCGGCGTGACGTCGCGGTGAACGATGCCGAGCGGCTGGCCGCGTGCGTCCGCGACGCCGTGGGCGTACTCGAGTGCGTGGCCGACCGAGCTACAGATATAGAGCGCGAGCTCGACCGGGAGGGGGCGATCCGGGATCCCGACCAGCGCGCGGACGTCGACCCCGTCGACATATTCGAGCACCTGGAACGGGAGGCCATCGGCGATCCCGTAGTCGACCACGGCGACGATGTTCGCGTGGTGGAGCTGCGATGAGATGCGGGCCTCATCGAGGAACATCCGCTGGTACATCGCGGCCTCCTCGCCCGTGGTCGCGAGCATCCGCTTGATCGCGACCTTGCGCTCGAACCCGTGCTCGCCGACGGCGATCGCCTCGAGCACCTCGGCCATGCCGCCGACCCCGATCCGCCGGACCACACGGTATCGACCGGCTTGACTCACCCGTGAACAAGCCTATCAGGTCCGACGGTTACGCTGCTGTCGGCTCGAGCCGACACATCGCAGGCGCGCGCCGCTACCTCGAGCAGCGCCGGCGTCGTCCGTGCGCACTCCGAGCGCGTCGAGCGGTGGCACGGAGGCTGCTCTAGCCTCCATCGCCCGTCCCATCTCGAACTTCAAGGAGTCACGCATGTCCACCTCCCTCGTCCGCGCCCTCGTCATCGTCACTGCGATCGCTGCTCCGCTCACGGTCGCGTTTGCCAAGGACCCGTCGACCAACGTCGGTCGCCGGCATCCAAACCTCGCGGCGGCGCAGCAGCTCGTCGGGCAGGCATACGACCGGCTCGAGGCCGCGCAGCGCGCCAACGAGTTCGATCTCGGTGGGCACGCCAAGCGAGCCAAGGAGGCGCTCAAGCTGGCCAACGACGAGATGAAGCTCGCTGCCCAGGTGGCGAACCGGCGCTAGCTCGATCGACTTCCCGTAGCGGCCCCGCCCGTCGGGCTCGGGTTGTTGTAGCGTTGCGTCGTGCGAGCCATCGACAAGGTCCTGATCGCGAACCGCGGCGAGATCGCGCTCCGAGTGATGCGCACGTGTCGTGCGATGGGCATCGCCACGGTCGCCGTGTATTCGGACGCCGATGCCGATGCGCCGTTCGTCCGGTTCGCGGACGAGGCAGTGCGGATCGGGCCGCCGCCCGCGCGCGAGTCGTACCTCGTGATCAACTCGATCCTCGATGCCGCGCGCACCACGGGCGCCCACGCGATCCATCCCGGCTACGGGTTTCTGTCCGAGAACGCGGCGTTCTCCGAGGCTGTCCACGATGCAGGCCTCGTATTCATCGGGCCACCGGCGGCGGTGATCGGCGTGCTTGGCAGCAAGCAGGGGGCGAAGCGGATCGCGCAGGCAGCGGGCGTCCCAGTGGTGCCGGGCTACGCGGGCGATGACCAGTCGACCTCCGCGTTCGTCGCGGCGGCCAAGGACATGGGGTATCCGCTGCTGGTCAAGGCATCGGCCGGTGGTGGCGGCAAGGGCATGAAGATCGTGCGCGCCGACGGCGACCTTGTCGAGGCGATCGAGAGCGCGCGGCGCGAGGCGAAGTCCTCGTTCGGCGACGACACGCTGCTGCTCGAGAAGTATATCGAGCGGCCACGCCACATCGAGATCCAGATCCTCGGCGATCAGCACGGGAACGTCGTGCACCTGTGGGAGCGCGAGTGCTCGATCCAGCGCCGTCACCAGAAGGTGATCGAGGAGGCGCCGTCGATAGCGCTCGATGACGATCAGCGCGAGAAGATGGGACGCGCGGCGGTCGAGCTCGGCCGGGTGGTGGGGTACGTCGGCGCAGGAACCGTGGAGTTCATTGCGGACCCGGCCGGCAACTTTTACTTTCTCGAGGTCAACACGCGCCTCCAAGTCGAGCATCCGGTGACGGAGCTGACGACGGGGCTCGATCTCGTGCGCGAGCAGATCCGGATCGCGCGCGGCGAGCACCTCGGCTACGACGCAGCGCCGCCGCAGCGTGGGTGGGCGATCGAGGTCCGGCTGTGTGCCGAGGATCCCGAACACGACTATCTGCCGACAACGGGCACGCTGCTCGCCGTCGACGTTCCGCTGACGGTGCGCGCAGACATCGGGATCGAGGCGGGGACCGAGATCGGAATCCACTACGACTCGATGCTCGGCAAGATCATCGCGTACGCCGAGACCCGCCGCGAGGCCGCGCAGATCCTCGGGCGTGCCCTCGACGAGCTGTGGGTGCCCGGGCTCGTGACGAACCGCGAGCACCTCGCGAAGATCCTCGCGCACCCGGCGTTCCTCGCCGGCGAGCTCGACACGCACTTCCTGGAGCGGCACGCGGGCGAGCTCGCGGCGCGGCCCCCGGGGCTCGATCGCCTCAAGGTCGCGGCGATCGCACTCACGCTGCACGGCATCGCAACGCGGCGCCCGACCGAGCCGCTCGCACCACCGGGTTGGCGCAACGTCCCGGTCGCGGATCAGCAGGTGACGTACAAGCTCGGTGAGACGGACATCGTGCTCGGCTACCGGCCTGGCGAGGGAGGGGCGATCGCGTTCTCGATCGGCGGCAAGCAGACCGTCGTCACCGCGTTCGGGACTGCCGGCGATCGGCTGTGGTTCGTCGCGGATGGTGGCCATCGTCGCCAGGCGCGGATCGCGAGGAGTGGAGCGCGGAGCTGGGTCCAGAGCGAGGGCCACGTCCTCGCGCTCGTCGAGCAGCCTCGGTTCCCCGATCTCGCGGCGCGCGGTGTTGCGGGTGGGTTGACGGCGCCGATGCCGGGCAAGGTGGTCAAGGTGCTGGTGACGGCGGGGCAGGAGGTCGCGGCGGGGGCAGCGCTCGTCGTGCTCGAAGCAATGAAGATGGAGCACACGGTGCGCGCCGCAGAGGCCGGCACCGTTCGCGCGATCCATGTCGAGGCCGGCGATCAGGTCGAGGCCGACCGATTGCTCGCCGTCGTCACGGCGTGAGTCGAATGCGGAGCGCGCGCGCGTCGCTGCTGGTCCTCGCCGCGCTGACAGCATGTGGTCCGCGCGACGTCGTCACCACGCGGTCGCCGCCAGCGACACCCGATGCGGGCAGTGATGCGGCGGTCGCGAGCACGGCGTCCGTCGCCCCGGGGCTGCGGCTCCCCGACGGCGTCTCGCCGCTCGCGTACGACGTCCGGCTCGAGGTCGATCCCGACAAGGAATCGTTCTCCGGTCGCGTCGAGATCCGCACGCGGCTCGTTCGTGCGGTCAGCGTGATCTGGCTGCACGCCGTGGATCTCGAGATCGCATCGGCGCGGATCCGCAGCGGCGGGCAGATTGCCGTCGCGATCCCGACGGCGCCGACGCAGGATCAGATGATCGGTCTACAGCTCTCCGCGCCGCTCGGACCGGGCGAGGTCGTGCTCGAGATCGAGTTCACGGGCCACACCTCGCGCGATCAGGAGGGGTTGTTCCGGCAGAAGGTCGGCGGCGCGTGGTTCCTGTACTCGCAGGGCCAGGCTGTCCTCGCGCGCCGGATCCTGCCGTGCTTCGACGAGCCGCGGTTCAAGGTGCCATGGACGGTGACGCTCGTGGTTCCCGGCGACCTCGCCGCGCTCGGCAATGCACCGCAGACAAGCGAGAAGCGGTTGCCGGACGGGCGCCGCGAAGTTGCCTTCGCACCGATCGGTCCGTTGCCGAGCTATCTGCTCGCGATCGCGGTCGGGCCGTTCACGCTCGTCGACGGTGGCACCGTCGGGCGAAACAAGACCCCCGTGCGTGTCGCGGTGTGGCCGTCGGACGCGAAGCGTGTCGCGACCGCGATCAAGGTGCTGCCGAAGATCGTGACCGAGCTCGAGGCGTACCTCGATCGCCCGTTGCCGTGGCCCAAGCTCGATCTCGTCGCCGTGCCGGTGCTGTTCGGTGCCATGGAGAACGTCGGGCTCGTGACGTTCGAGAGCTCGATCCTGATCGGCGACGATCGCGAGCAAGACTTCGTGCCGCGGTTCATCCGGATCGCGGGTCACGAGATCGCGCATCAATGGATGGGCAACCTCGTGACGCCGCAGTGGTGGGACGAGCTGTGGCTGTCCGAGGCGTTCGCGACGTTCCTCGGGGACAAGGTGACCCTCGCGCTGTCCGGTCATGACGATCCTTTGCTGCGCACGCAGCTCGCGCGGCGTGATGCGCTCGCAGCCGATGCGACGACGAAGCGAGCGCTGCGTGGGTCGATCACGACCTCAGCGGACGCCGACGACCTGTTCGACGAGATCACGTACGAGAAGGGCGGCGCAGTGCTCGAGATGTTCGAGCACATCGTCGGGCCAGAGCTGTTCCGCACCATCGTGCGCGAGCTGGTGCGGCAGAATGCCGACGGCTGGGTGACGACCGAGAAGCTCGTGGAGATCGTGCGCCACCTCGCGCGTCCGGAGGTCGCGGCTTCGCTCGAACAGTATGCGACCCATCGCGGGACACCGGTCGTCGAGCTGACCCTGCAGTGCGAGAAGACAGCGGCGGTGATCGCGAAGGCGCGGGATGGCGTCACGATCCCGGTGTGCGTGCGCTATCCGCTCCCCGCGGGTGCGACCGCGCAGACCTGCGGGATCGCGGGCGCGCTGACCGCGATCCCGCTCACCGGAGCGACCTGCCCACCGTGGATCATCGGGAACCTCGACGGGCGTGGCTATTACCAGACCACGGGCTCGGGCTCCCGGATGTTGCCGCCGATCGCGACCGCCGGGATCGCGGAGCGCCTCGCGATCGGGGATGACATCGCGGGTGGCGTGCGACGTGGCGAGGTCACGATCGCCGATGCTGCGCGGGTCGTGCGCACGTTTGTCGCGAGCAAGGATCCGTATGCCCAGCTGGCCGGGCTGTCGATCGCCCGCGAGATCGATCCGATCGTCGATGATCTCCAGCGACCCGCATGGACCGCGTGGCTCGCGGCGGAGCTGAAGCCCCGGTTGCGCAGCGCCGCGCTGTTCGCACCGCGCAAGCCCGTCGAGCTCGAGGTCCGCGACGCCGTGATCGAGCTCGTCTCCGCGCACGCCGATCGTGTGGCGCTCGTGCGGGCCCGGGCGATCGTCGACGCCGAGCTCGCCGGGCGGGGACGGTCGGAGCAGCTCGCTCTCGCGCTCGCGATCGCTGCCCCCCGCGAGGGCGCGGCGTTGTTCGATCGGATCATCAAGCTCGCGCTGACCACCAGGTATCCCGTTCTGACGGCCGCGCTCCTCGAGGCACTCGGTTCGTTCGGTCCAGCCCTCGCACGTAAGGTCGTCGAGACCGCGCTCGATCGTCGGTTCCCGTCGCCCCCGATCATCTCGGCGCTCGTCGCGATGCTCGACCGACCGGCGACGCGCACGGCGACCTGGCGTGCGATCCGCGAGCGACTCCCGGAGCTGATGGCGCGGCTGGCCGGCGTCGAGGCGCGACCACTCGTCGACGGTCTCGGAGCGCTGTGCGATCCCCAGGCGCGGCTCGAGGTCGCCACCGCGTTCGGTCCGCGCGAGGCCGACGTGTTCCGGGGGCGCGAGGCTCTCGCCGTCGCGCTCGCCGCGATCGACGCGTGCGTTGCGCGGCAGGCGGCTGCGGGCGACATCCCAGCGGCGCTGCCCCGGTGAATGTGTGCTCCGGCTCCCGATGTCTATCGGCGGATCGAGATCCAGCGCACGATCTGCGTCCCGCCGATCGCGTACGATCGACGTGACGGGCTCGCTGAGCCCGAACTTCATGGATGTTCCCACGACCGCGACCCGGGGCACTGCGAGCGTCGAGTAGTATCGAGACCCATGCCCTCGCGCACGTTGATCGCCTGCTTGCTGATCTCGTCACTCGCGGCTGCTGCTCCCAGGCCGCCAAAGATCACGAGCAAGACGACGGGCCTCTATCCGAGCAGGACCTGCAAGATCAAGATCGCCGGCGGCGATGGTCAAGATCCCGTGTTGCGCTGCCCGGCGGTCAGGGGCTTCGACGTCGAGGTCAGCTTCTCGGCGACCGACACGCACGTCACGATCACCGGCGGCACGCGGACGATCACGTTCAACGGCCTCGTCGGACCGTCACTCGAGTGGCGGCTCGCTGGCGGCAAGCCGTTCGCGCTGCTCGTCGAGCTCGCGCTCAGCGACACCGACGAGGATGGAGAGCCGATCGCCCGCAACCCGCACATCGAGGTGATCGATCTGGCGGGGACCCGCCAGCAGGTTCCGATCATCGGTGAGAAGCCCAAGGGCAAGAAGGACGCCTGGGCGAAGGCGCGCGCACTGGCCGACGAGACGGTCAAACCAGCGACCGCGTCGAAATAGAACGGGTTCAATCCGGAGATCACGGATCCTCCGGTGCGCGGCGACCACCGTGCTAGGGTCGCCCGCCCATGCCGGTGGACGACGGTCACGTACGTTCGATCCCCGTCGCTGCGTTCGCGCATCGAGGATCGCTCGTCATCGGGACCGACTCCGGTGAGTGGCTGTCGCTCGGCTCCGGCGATCGGCTGATCTCTCTGCCCGAGACCGGACCGATCAGCGATGCAGTCGAGGATCCGGACGGCACCGTCACGGTCGCGTGCTGGGAGCCCGTGCTCAAGCAGCTCCGTGATGGTGCGTGGATCGATCTCGCATTGAGTGCACCGGCGACCGCACTCGCGGTGACGCCGCGCGGCCTGGTGATCGCCGACACCGGTGGCGGCCTGTCACTGCTCGCGACGACGTCGCGGGTTCCGGTGCAGGAGCTTTCGGGCCCGGAGCCGATCATGTCGCTACAGGCGATCGACGGCGGGCTCGTCTGTCTCGGCGCGAGCGGCGCGGTCGAGGTCACCGACTGGCCCGATGGTGAGGCGACGCTGACGCCCGTACATACAGGATCGATCGGTCGTGCGCACGCGATCTTCCCGGGCCTGCGCCGCGGCACGGCGCTCGTTGCCGGTGCGCGCGGGATCGCGACCCTCGAGCGTGCACGTCTCGCGGCAGCGACGACGGACCTCTCCGACAGGATCAGCGGCGTCGCCGTGTTCGCGAATCGCGGGCGCGCGTTCATCTACGCCGACAACGGCGATGCCTGGATCGTCGACGATGGCCTCGGCCGTCCGTCGCGCGTGCACCTTGGCGACGCGGAGGTCGCGGGGGCGGCACCCGGCGCCGATGGCACCGTGCTCGTGTGGACGACCGATGGTGCGCTGCACGTCGTCGGACACGACGGTGCGAGCTGGCGCGTCACCGACGGTGGCGTCGTGCTCGCGGTGCCCGAGCCGGACACTGCACACGGCTCGATCGCGATCCACTGGACCGCCGCCGAGGGCGCCCGCGTCACGCGGGGGCACGTCGCGTGGAACTAGAGCGGATCAACTGGTCCGCAGCCGCGGTCGAGCTTGCTGACGAGCATCGCCGCACCGGTA
>JANOPP010000019.1:0-8679 GCA_031421915.1 Myxococcales bacterium
TTGGCCCTGCTCTGCTCAATGGCATCGATAAAGGTGAACTCGAGAGAAGCCATTGAGTCCTCGGCGATCTGCTTGCTCTCGTCCAGAATAGCGATGGCCTTCGCGATGCTGTGCCCGGATAGCATTTGCGTGCCCGTAGGCTCATTGCCGATCCTCGCCACACTCCAGAGGAGCGAGTAGAGGGCCTGCGGCTCGATCTTGTCCAAGTCCATCGAGACGAATTCGAACGCCGCCCGGGGTCGCTTGGCATCGACTAGCCGGTCAATGGCGACATGGAACTCATCTGGGCTCTGTCCCTCCCATCTGGGCATTACGTTGGCCCAGTACCGTTCACGCACGGTGGAATCAAGGATGTCGACATAGCGCCAAGTCGCGACGTTGAACGGTGCAGCCAGCAGCAGGCGGACGATGCCGTCTGTATCATTGCCTTGGGTCAGAGTTGCGATGCAGTCGGCTATAAGGCCATCTAGGTTGGATTTTTCGCACCCGTTGAGCATGCCCGAAATCGCGCCGTCGATCGCGCGCCGGTGTTGTTCGCTCTCTTCCTTGATCAGGCGCAGCAAAACTTTGAGGCTCTCGTTGAAATCTATGACGGAGTGCGAAAGGTGCCACGCGACCGTGTTAGCGGCATTTCCGGACACGCACAGACGGACGAATCCTTCGTAGCTCTGTGCATTCCACACTTCCTTCAGGGCCGATACCCTCAAGGCAGCGATGCGTTCGTCGCGCTTGCGGAAGTCGTAGTTATCGTCATCGAGCTCGGCGGAGGATTCGTCGACCCAATGGTTCGCGAAAAGCCATTGGTGGCAAACCACGACGTCCTGTGGCGCGAGCGATGCATAGGCGGCCCTTGCCTTGGACCGGCTGCCACTGGCTATGTTGCGCCGCCGGCCGCGGCGGGTGTCGGTATGACGCCGGATGCGCTCGCGCAGCTCGGCCATATCCTCCTCGGACGGGTTCGAGGCCCGCCATGCTGCGATGGTCGACCACAGGCGATCCGCCCGCCCATCGTCAAACTCATGCACATGCTCCACGAGGTCGCCCAGCGTGTTGTGGTCGTGGTGCGACCTGTCGATCGCGAGATCAACGGCTTTGAGTTGAAATTCACGATTCTCTTTTCCCTGATCGACCCCGCCCGCGCCGATGCCATCACTGCGCAACCGCGGCCGCGAGCTGTCGCTGGCGGAGTGCGTGTCGAGTTGCGCAAGGCATACGCGCCAGCCGATCTTCGGGTGCTGGCGGCATAGCCTTTCGAGCGCAGCGGTGCGCTGTGGCGTACTCGCCGCGGTCTGCGGCATCCACCAGAGGAAGATTGCCTTCAGGCTCCTCTCGGGCTTGTTCCTAATGTTGTCGGTAATTTCTATGGCAGAGAGCGTGGCCAGTATGTCCACTACTTGAGGCATGCGCTTCGGATCCCAAGCTAGCGACTCTAGCGCCCACAACAGCCCCGTGCGCGGGCAGCTCGAGAACAGGGCATTGCCTCCGGAGCTCATCAGTGCGTGGATCTTGGGTGCATCGCTGCGGAGGTCGTCCTCCACGATCTCTAGGAATGCCTCGGGGGAAGCTTCCGCGTAGTGTTGCAGGTCTCGGCTCTGAGAGAGCCAAGTGCGCTCGTTGAACGGCGTCAGCAGCGTGCGGAGGTGGGCATCGACTTTGCCGCGGCAGTTGATGCCGAGCTTTTGTCCGAACAGCTTGTCGCCCGATACCACCATTAGCACGAGCGATTCGCAGATGCTCGCGCGCAGGGTTCCGGAGTGATCGCGTGACTTTCCGTAGAAGGAGGCGGCCCACTTCTCGTCTTCCGGCAAGTCCAGTGCCGGGTCGGTTTCCGAGAGCACCGTCCTGGCAACATCGAAGAAGCGCTCGATCATTACCTTTGTGACGGCGGCGCTGCAGGCAGTCAGGATGTCGACCTTCGAGGTCACCCCGGCAACGTTGCCGGCTTCCCATATCGGTGTGCCTTGCACGTGGCGCAGTTGCGCGAGCACTTCTTCCACGCGCTCGTAGTCGGTACCGAACAACGCGGCCAGCACTGCACGGTCGGCTGCTTTGGTCGTGACCCATGCACCGGCCAAGCCCAGACGGAGGATCTGCTGCGCCAATACGGGATCCTCGCTCCAGGCTGGACGTCGAATGGCGGGGATCGTGGACAGGGTCCGGCGAAGAATCGTCGGGTACTGGCCGGATACTCGCGCAAGCCGTTCGGCCTCGTGCTCATCGACTCTCATCGCCTGCATGCCCTTCTGGAACGAGTCGTCGTCCAGCGCATCGAGGGCGATATCGGCACGCTCGTTCAGTGAAGTGCGCGGTCTGACCAAGATGACCGGTTGGCTCCGGTACAGGCCCGCGACTGCCTCTTCTGCCTCGCGGGAGGTGACTACCGCGATGAAGTTGCTGGATGCTCGCACCGCCTTCTGCAAGGCGGCAGCGGAGTCGACCACGATGCAACGACTGTCGAGCCGAGTCGTTGCATCGTCCAAGGCTTCGGCCGCGCAGTGCAGGAACGCTAGCGCTTCTTCGCTCGATTCGGCGCTGATTATCAGCGGCCTACTGGTCGGTTCCCGGAGCCAATCGGTGAGCACTCCTTTTGCCGTTTCTGCTTGTCCGGAAAACAGCTCCTTGCTTAGCCGAGGCTCTGTGGGATCAGCCCACTGAGTCCAGCAGATTTCAAGCGAACGCAGGCCTTCGGTGCTGGCGCCAATCAATTCTGCGAACCAGGTTTGCGTGGCGACCGACTGCTCAAGCCATTGTTCCAAGTCTCCTGCATCGAACGCGCGCACGTCTCGGAATTGCTTTTCGGCCCGACGCGCTTTCTCCCATGCTTGTTTCTCCTGCCATTTACGGGGGGTGACAAAAACGAAGGTCGTGTTCACGCGCTCTTTTTCGGGCACGTGGCGTAGGCGGGCGTTGTAATCGGACTGTGCTTTTCGATTCGGATCCATATTGCAGCCGAATTCCCAGCCCGAGACGCCGATTGGGATCCACGGCGTGGCCGCACCCGAATCGACGTAGCCATCCCAGCCCGGCCGTTCGGCATCGTCGTAGGCAGGGAAGTCGACCTTGCTCAAATCGATGCCAGTAGTGTTTACCAAGCGACGCAGAAGCGCGGCCAGTTGCTGTCGCGGCTCGATCCGCCCTGAGGCCCAGGCCTGGATGTCATTGGCGCGGATTTGCAGGAAACTGCGGGCGTAGGTGCGGACTGGCATTTCGGCCTGCCGGTCCTGGGAATGGATGTTCTCGATCTCCGCCTGGATCTTGAGGAGTTGTTCACTGTCTGCCCCGAACGCCCGCTGTAGGCGCAGTGCCATATCGGTGGAAAGCGAGGCGTTGCCGTTGAGCAGCTTGGAAAGGGTGGGACGGCTGACGCCCAACACCTCGGCGGCGGCCGTGACCGAGACGTCTCCCGGCAGGACGTGGGCCTTGATATATGGGCCAATGTGATCGAACAGGGACATTTTGGCGTTCATGAGACCGATTTCGTAGCGTGTTGCGCTACACGCTACGCATCACGAATTCGCCGGTCAAGCACTGCTCTCAGCCTCCGCCGGATGGCTGGACACAGTCACCGCCGACCCCGGCCAAGATCGCCGCCCCTGCGGGCCAGCGACACGCGGCACGGAAGCGCGTGTTGGAGCTGGCCGGAGGGCGAATCGAAATCAAGCCGCACAGGCCCGAGGCAACTTGCGCGAAGTGATGCGGCATAGTCGCCGCCACAATTCTCACGCCATGAGAACAAATTTCGCAATCTTGGCCCCCGCCTACAGGTCTAAGGGGGAGCACTCCGTTATCGGGCGCGCCCTGCGCGCTTGACAGCGGGCTGATCGAACAGGTCGACCATTTTCCTGAGCCGGTCTTTATCGGCTCGATTCATGCTGATGTATCTGCGGAAGAACCGCAGGTCTTCGGGGGACGCTTTCACGGGCGATGGTTCGCCCAGCAGGTCCTGCGTGGTGACACCCAAGGCTTTGGCAAGATCCACCAGGACCTTCGCCGACAGGTGTGGGACTTCGCGATTCTCCAGTTCCCAAACGTAGCTCTTGCTGATGCCGGCCGCCTTGGCCAATCCCTCCATGGTCATGCCTGAACTTTTACGTAGCCGGCGCAATCGGAGGCTGAGTGCCGTTGCCATTCGTTTTCTCCCTTGGTGGGGTGGCGCCGCTGTACGGCGCAGAAACAGGAATGTGTAAATTTTATCAGCCTATGACTTCAGGCGATTGACAACAGTGACATGCGTTCTAGAATCCGGATCGTAAGTATGTCGATAGTGAACAAGCGTGGATCTGCGGTGCGCTTTGTCGGCGAAGGGGATCGTCGACGTGGGGTCGGGGTTTGCGCTGGAGACGGAACGTGTCCAGCTCGGTAGTACATTTGAATTTGCTGTTGAGAATCCCGCCGGAGGAAGTCCTCTTCGACTTCCTGGCGCAGTGCGGCCTGCCGCTGCATTTCGGTGTCGTGGACACGGACGACTACTCCTACGAGACGCTGCGAATCGCAACGGCCATCGAGCGTGCGCCTTTCCCGGTGAGGGACTGCATCCTGGCCAGCATGCATCACATCGCCTTGCTGGCCGACGAGGCGGGTCTTGAAGCATTGCGCACGGTGAACGAGGCCCACCCCGGCCGAGTGAATGCGCTGCACCTGCCGGATGCACCGCCGCAATGTGCGATGTGGATGTACCTGCGCCACCGCGATCTCTTCGATGAAGCCGTTCGCCTACGCGGACTGCAAGTTCAACTCGCCGAACCCATGCCTCTCGATACCCTGCGTCAACCGCTCTCATTGCCCGACGCCCTGGTCGTGGACAGCGTGCGCCTGTATGAGGCGACCCTGCTTGACGAGGCGACTGGCGGTGAAATCGCCATCAAGGCACCCGTGGGCGATGTACGCATCAGCGTGCTGGACCTGTTGGAGCACTGGATGCCGATTGAGAATCCGATGCGCCAGGATCGCTTCCGCGTAGTTGCGGCCAAACTGAGCGTCGAGTTCTTTCCCGAGCCGGGCCAAGCGATCGGTCGATCGGTGGTCCTGGCACTGCGGCGACGCGGCGGTAGTAACCTGGGCGAGTTCGATACCAGCACGCGCGCGCAGTTCGAGTCGTGGCTGAATCACTGGCGGTTGACCCCGGATCGCGGCTCGCACGCGAGTCCTTCACTGCAGACCACGGTCTGATGCGCAATGGACTCACTCGAGTTGTTGGCCTCCTGCATCGAACAGGGGCGCACCACCATTGCGCCGGCGCTTGCCGATGCTTCAGAACGCAAGCGACTGGAACAGTTGCAGGCATTGGGCGCGCTGGTGCCGGCCCGGGCGCAGGCGATCATCTGCCCGCGGTGCGAAGCCCGCAGCGTTCGCGTGATTACCGCAGGGTCGGCATTCTGCATTGAGTGCGGGCAGGTCGCGTTGGCCTTGAAGGACATGCAGCGGCTCTCGCCCGACGGGGACTGGTTGCGGCGACGCATCGCGCAGGCATTGGGCTTGGCCGGCGAGCCGGCATGGATGATGGTGCCCGGCCGGGTCTGGAGGATCGGCGATATCGGCACCGCAACCCAGCGCCGCAGGGTCCTCTTCGGGCAGCAGTTGGGAGACATGATGGTCCAGAAGGTGCTGCTGGCCACCTGGCCCACCCACGTCGGCGAAACTCCGGCCGTCATCGTGACGACCTCGGCCACGGACCGGGTCTTCCTGCCAGGTGTGCCCGCGGCCGTCGTCCCGTTGGCCGCCGCGTTCCGGCTGCGCGGTGGCGGGTTGGTCGCTGACGAGGCTGTTTGGGCCAGCGTCCGGGCGCCGGCCGGCCTGAGCGCGCCCCAGCGCCGACACGGGCCGTTATCGCACGACTTCCGGGAGGTGACCCTGCCAGGTGAGGACACGCCGATTGCCCTGACTCCAGCACAGGCCGCGGTCATGCGGGTCCTTTGGGAACTGGAGGGCGTCTCGATTGATCGTGAGACGTTGATGCGGCGGGCGGGCGTGACACTTGACAAGCCCGTTGATGCGTTCGCGCGGAACAAGTATCCGGAGGCGAATCGTGCGTATCGGGTTTTGATCTCATCAGACCGGAGTGGCAACTACTCGTTCTCTCGAGACTCCTTGCAGCAGACCTGATGCTCTGGCCGGCGCGGGGTGCCCGACGCAACATAGTCTCTTGCTCCACGGGGCAATCAGCTCATGCTGCGGAGTGGAGTCACGGGCTAACCGACCATGCTGCCGGGGGGAGGGTATGATGCCTCGATAGGGACTGCAATGATGTCAGGGACAGTGACAAGTGGGGAACGCCTGTGGGAAGACCGTACCGAGCGGAACTGGCTCAACTGGAGGCAACATCCAGTGAGGCGATGGAGTTCGCAATCAAGCCGTTAGTGCGCGCGGTGGAGGATTCCGCAGCTCACGGCTTAGTCATCGTTGCGTCCGGAGGTTCTCAAACGACCGCGCTGTATCTGGGGGCGCTGCATCAGGCGCGATTCGGGCACCCCTGTCGAATCGTGACCCCGCTGGTGTTTCGACATGACCCCGGGTTAGCGCGAGGCAACGTTTGGCTGCTCAGTGCCGGCGGCCGCAACGCAGATATCCTGGGCGCAGCCGACCATGCGATTGGCGCTGGCGCGAAGGCGATCACTGCCCTGATTGCGTCACGCGATTCCCCACTGCAGGCGAAGCTCGCGATTTATGGAGGGGCGCGCTCCTTCACGTATTCTCTGGGTGCCGGATCCGACGGCTTTCTGGCTACCAATAGCCTTTGGTCCATGTGCGTGCTGATGGAGCTTGCTTACGTGCCCGACGAGCGAGGCGGGATCGAGCAGGATGCATTGGATGCACTGCGGTGGGCTGCCGAATCGGTGAAGCACATCGACGCATGGTCTGGCACTTTAGTCGGACTGGGAGACCCCGACACTTTGATTGGCCTGCAAGATTTGGAGATGCGGGCAACCGAGGCTGCCCTCGCATCCGTTTGGGTATCAGACCTCCGAAATCTCGGCCATGGTCGCCACTATTGGTTTGAAGCCCTTCGGGACCGGGCACGTGCGATCTGCCTCCACACTTCGGCGTACAGCGATCTTGCACGCGAGACTCTCAGTCTGTTGAGCACTGTTTCGCCCGTACACACCATTGAGGTACCCGGAAGCGGGCGCGCAGCGCGCCTCGCTTCAATTGCTTGGTCAATGCATGCAGCATTGGAACTCGGCAGTCGGATTGATCGCGATCCCGGTCGCCCAGGCGTTCCCGCATTCGGCGAAGCGCTGTACGGACTTGCATACGAGCGTCCCTCTGGACCACAGACGGGAAGCAACGCCGACCGCGTCGTCGCGTGCAAGCTCGGACGACCGTTGAACGCGATCGACGAGAAGACTCGGGTCAAGTGGCGAGATCACTTGGCAAGATTTAAGCGGACTCTGGCGAGCAGCGAGATCCGCGGGCTTGTCTGTGACTTTGACGGCACGCTGATTGAAACAGCCTGCCGCTATGAACCGATATCTGAGAGAGTGGTGACCGAGCTTTCGCGGCTCTTGGATGCTGGGCTCGTCCTTGGGATCGCGACAGGGCGTGGTGATTCCTGTGGTCAGTCATTGAGGCGCGCTCTTCCTGAGCGGTCATGGCCACAAGTGTGGATCGGCTATCACAATGGCGCCACGATCCAGCGCCTCGATATCGAGGACGTTCCAGATTGCCCAGCCGAGCCGTCCGATTCGGTCATACAGACCGCTCACCAGCGTCTTTGGGAGCTGGTGGTCGGGGATCACTCAATGGGGCGGCTTCGCCTCTATCCGCGCCAGTGCTCGATGACGTTGCTTGACGGGTCCACCCTTGAACAAGCGTGGACTCGAGCGCATGCTGCCCTCAACGACCTCGTCCGTGATGACCGTCTCCGTATATGGATGTCGTCGCACTCGATCGACGTCGTGTCAAGCGACGTCAGCAAACAAGCCGTGATCAGTCGAATCGCGGCTGCCGCCAACTGCCATCCAAAGAACATTCTGACGCTCGGCGACCGAGGTCGATGGCCTGGAAACGACTCCGAACTGCTCGACCATCCGCTGAGTTTGTCCTCAGACGAGTGCTCGCCGGAACCCACCCAATGCTGGAACTTGGCCGGTCCGCTTCGACGACAAGTTGCGGCGACCTGCTTTCATTTGTCCCGCCTCGTTATCAGCAAGCAAGGCGTAGCCCGCTATCAGGAAGACGGCAATGAATGAAAACACCGCACTAGGCCTGCTCAGCCGGATTATGCAATGGGATACAGAAAGGTCAAAGGACGAATTCGACTGGCTTAAGCTAATCTCCGCGGTCAAATACGACAGCTATCGCGACTTCGTTGCCGGTGTTCGCTTTTTGGAGAGCCTAGTCGGCTGGCTCTTGCAGTTCAGTCCGGAGGGTGAACCCTCTGACCGTGAAGTTGCATACACGTTCGTGAGAAACAAGCTTACATTCATAGGCGCCGTCGAACGCGAGCGGCTAGTCGAGCTGATCTACCCGAGGACGGCACTGCCCCGATGGGTTAAGAACATAGCGAACCGCCGCGGAATCGCCCCTTGGGAAGTACACACGATCGAAGATGCCAAGAAAGAGTTGAAAATTGAGCGGCGGCGAACCCTCTTCCTTGGCCTCAGCGACGGCGCGCGGCTAGATTCCTTGCGTCACGTCAATGTCGGACGAATCAGCAATGAGCAAGTCGTTGTAGGTATC
>JANOPP010000020.1:0-2930 GCA_031421915.1 Myxococcales bacterium
TGGGACTGGATGGAAGCATGGCCAAGACTCACCTAACCGAAGCTGCCGTGGAGCGCTATCGCCGCCCACAGGCAGGGCGCACCGAAGTATCTGACACTGAACCAGGGCTATTCCTCTGGATCACACCGAACGGCACGAAAAGCTGGGTCGTCATCTTCCGGCTGCCCGGCGCGGAAGGAACGCGCACGGTGAAGCGCAAGAAGGCGCTGGGCCGCTATCCAGCGATGGGCGTGGCAGCGGCCCGCGCGGCGGCGCGAGAGGTGATGACGCTGGCCGCGCAGGGCATCGACCCCGATGCCCAAGCCGCTGCAGCTCGCGAGTCGGAAGAGCGCGCCGCCGCTGACCGCCGCGCGGGATCGTTCCGCACCGTGGCCGACGACTATGCGGCGGCGATGAAAGCGGGCAAGCTGATCGGCGGACGCAGCCGCCCCGTAACCGAAGCCACCGCGTCCATCCGTGCAAGCCTGCTCACCCGCCGCGTGTTGCCGGCACTGGGCGACAAGGCCCTGACGGACATCACTCCGGCCATGATCTCGCGGCTGCTCGCCACGATCGAAAAAGACGGCGGCCCGGTGGACGCCACGTTGAAGAACATCCGCATGGTGTTCCGCTTCGCGCAATCGCGCGGACTGTTTCACGGGCAGTTGCCGACGACGGGCATGACGGCCCGACAAGCGCCGGTGAAGGAGGTGCGCGCCCTGTCTGACGAGGAATTGAGGGCCGTATGGCGCGCTACGGCTGACCGGGGCACGTTCGGGCGCGTGGTGCGACTGCTCATGCTCACGGGGCAGCGCAAGACGGAAATTGCGGGGCTGCGATGGGACGAGGTAGATTGGGACCGGCAGTTGCTCGTCATCTCCGCCGACCGCGTAAAGAACCGTGCGGGTGCGCATGAGGTAGCACTGACCGAAGAGGCGCTGGCGATCTTGCGGGAGGCGCGGGCGCAGTACGAAGCGCTAGAGCAAACGTCCGGCTTGGTGTTCCCATCCGACACGGGCGACACGCCGATCAGCGGCTGGACACAGTTGCGCGCGAAGTTGAGCGACGCCGTGCGCGGCGAGATGGCGGGGCTGTCCAACGACGATTGGCGAGCCGTCCGGGCGTGCGGCGCGCTGCGCCCTGAAACCCGCGCTCGGAAGTCGGCCGCGCTCGCCCGCATCGCCTCGACCCCGACCACGCCGTGGCGCATCCATGACCTTCGCCACACCTTCATCACCCGCTGCCGCGACGGCGAGGAAAACGCGGCGGGCGAGATCACATGGTCCGCGCCGCTCGACGTCCTGCAAGCCACGGTGAATCACGATATCACGGCGGGTGTGACGCAGCGCTATGACCACGGCGACATTCAGCGCCGCTATCGGCTGCGTAAGCGCGAGCTGATGGAATGGTGGAGCCGCAAGCTGCTGTCGATTGTGGAGGGGGAACGTGAGAACGTCGTTGTGCCCATTCACGTTCACCGGCAAAGAGCGGGTGTGGACAAAATGGGAACACGGGCATGATTCGGTTACCGCACGCGGTGCCGTATCAAGGCAGCAAGCGGTCGCTCGCGCCCGCCATCGCGCCTTACTTCCCAACCGACATTGATGCGCTCTACGAGCCGTTCGCCGGGTCGGCGGCCATGTCGATTTACGCGGCTCACCACAGGCTGGCGCGGCGCTTTATCATCGCGGACAGCCTTGCGCCCATGGTCGAGCTGCTCAAAGCCATCGTGACCCGTCCCGAGCATGTCGCCCGCGACTATGCGCTGCGCTGGCATGGTCAGGCGGAAGGCGACCGCGATTATTTCAACCGTGTGCGTGAACGCTACAACTCCGAACGTGATCCGGTTGACCTTCTCTACCTGATTTGCCGGTGTGTGAAGAACGCGATCCGGTTCAACAGCGCCGGGCGCTTCACTCAATCCGTGGACAAGCGGCGGCTTGGCATGAGACCGGAGAAGATGGCTGGTGCCGTGGGCGGTATCTCGCATCTGCTAAAGGGGCGCACTGAGTTCCGCCACGGTGACTGGCTTGATACGACGGCGGACGCTCAGCCCGCTGACTTCATCTACATGGACCCGCCCTACCTGGGCACGAGCATCGGCCGCGATAAACGTTATCATGCGCAGTTGCAGTCGGACGCGTTGGAGGCCGGGCTGACTTCATTGCTCGACCGCGATTTGAGGTTTGCGTTATCCTACGACGGTATGACCGGCGACAAGGTGTATGGCCCGCCGCTGCCCGCGCGCCTGGGACTGACCCGGCTGCTGCTACACGCGGGCACGTCTTCGCAGGCTACCTTGGGGGGCCAGAAGGCGGAAACCATCGAGAGCCTGTATTTGTCGCCGGGCTTGGCGGAGCCGGTCGCAGAAGTAATCCGACGCGCCGCCGTGCAACAGGCCGAGCTAGCGCTGTAGCCCGGCGCGGACCAACCGCTTGATAAGGTCGGCGGGCGTCTCATCATTTGCTTCAGCCTGCGCCTTCAGCTTGTCAAAGTCGGCAGTCTCATCGCCTTGCCAAGTCACGTCCGTCCGCCGCTTCTGCTTCATGGCGACGTGCCGGTGATCTTCGGGGAAAGCCCAAAAGCACTCGGCACAGATGAGCGGGTCGAGAACCTTCAGCCAGTTTTCGCAATGCTCGCAGGACCACGACTTCGCGCGCTGCGAGGATGCGTCCAGCAACATGAAGTCTTCAACGTCCAGGTCTGAGCCCGCGTCGTCACCCGCGACCTGATACGGAACACGATGGTCAATCTGTAGGTAGCGTTCCTCCAGCGCTTCGCCCGTGATGGTATCCCGCGCGCCATAGCGGTCGATCAGTTCTGACTTGAAAGCCTTGGAAAACGCGCGCCTGCCGTCGATGCGGCCCGCTTTGATCTGATCGGGATCGCCAAAGGTGTAGGAGCCCATTCGCCGCCCAGTCTTTGCGCTGACTGTCGATCCGGTGATAAGC
>JANOPP010000021.1:0-27837 GCA_031421915.1 Myxococcales bacterium
GACGTCGCTGATGACCCGTGATGGACAGCCGCGCGCGCGTGGCACCCGTTCGGCTTCGCGTTACTGCGTGCGCGCCTGCCCACACGGCTCACAGCGCTGACGCCACCCTGCGGCGCTCCTCGAAGAGGTTCCTTTTGGGGGGAGAGGGGAGAGAAGCGGTAGATCCGAACCCGCGCGGCCTCCGAGAGATCGCGAAGTTCGCTGTGACCCGTGATGCACAGGCGCGCGTCCGCACCGCGTTGATCGAAGCCGAGCGACCGCGTTGCGCGCCTGCCCCCACGGCTGCACAGCTTCGCGGCACCCTGAAGCGCTCGTCATTCCGCGCGCGGACCGACGAGCACGGACCGACGAGCACGGACCGACGAGCGCACACGGCGCGGCACGAGCAGATTCGGCCCATCGGTTCTAATAAATGCGATTCGAATGGCTATCTGCATGGTCCATGTCGGTGAATGAGATATATATCGGCGAAATCAAGGTGACTTCGGATGAGTGGATCTGGTATGGGTGGAGGGATGGCGCGGGTGAGGAAGAAGCACGTCCAGCAGGAGCTGGTCTACTGGGGTGGCAAGCGCAAGGGCGCTGGCCGACCGCCGAAGAATCTGCGCTCGAGTGAGCGGCACAAGGTCCGGCCCGCGGTCGTGGCCGCGCATCCGCTGCACGTCACGCTCCGCGTCGAGAAGGACCTCGGCACCTTGCGGACGCGCAGCCTCTATCACGCGGTCAGGAAGGCGCTCCGGACGGTGCTGGGGCGCGACGACTTCCGGGTGATCGATGTCAGCCTGCAGGATGGGCACGTGCATCTGATCGTCGAGGCGGATGACAAGCACGCTCTCGCCAAGGGGATGCAGGCACTCGAGATCGCCGCTGCCAGGTACATCAACCAGGCGGCGAGCAAGGCGCGCGGCAGGAAGCGGACGGGGAGGGTGTTCAGCGATCGCTATCACCCGAAGGCGATCAGGTCGCCGCTCGCGGTTCGGCACGCGCGGGCGTACGTGCTCAACAACTGGCGCCGGCATCGCGAGGATCGCAACGTCAGCTGGAACGTCGATCCGTACTCCAGTGGGGTGAGCTTCGACGGGTGGAAAGAGACCGGCGGGAAGGACTACCTGGCGACAAAGCCGCTCGACCACGCGATCCTGCCGGTGAGTCGACCGCAGTCGTGGCTACTCACCGTCGGGTGGAAGCGGCACGGGTTGATCTCGGTGCGCGAGGTGCCGGGCGAGCGGGCGCGGCGTCTCGTGGCGTAGCTTCCGTGATCTCGGTGCGCGAAGCGCCGGGCGAGCGGGCGCGGAGGTGGCGTCACCTAGGTCGCGGTTGAGTTCGGTGCGCGCGAAGTGCCGAGCGAGCGCGGGCGTCGTCTCGTCTCGTCTCGTCTCGTCTCGCCTCGTCTCGTCTCGTCTCGTTGCCCGGTCACGTTTCGGCTCCGTTGGTCGGGCGTCACGGCAACGTCGGCCTCGGTCTCTTCTCCGACGCCACAGGGTGTCGCGGAGCTGTGAGCCGTGGGGGCAGGCGCGCGTTGCGATCACGCGGAACCGAGTCGAGCGAGCGGACGCGCGGCTGTCCATCACGGGTCACAGCGAGCCCGTGCTCTCCCGGGTGCCGCGCGGGTTCGGATCTTCGTCTCCTCTCCTCCCCCGAAAAAATCATCTTCGAGGAGCGCCGCAGGGTGGCGTCAGCGCTGTGAGCCGTGTGGGCAGGCGCGCGCTGCGATCAAACGGCGTTGCTGCGAGCGATGCGCACGCGCGGCTGTCCATCACGGGGCATCAGCGACGTCCCGTGTTTTCGTCGGTCGCCACGTGGATTCCGCTCTTCCCAGCCCAACCTTGCCCGCGTCTGACGGCTACGGAAGATGCCCGACCGTGGGATTCCCGCGCCAGATCCGGATCGGTCCGAGGGCGCCGCAGGGAAAGCTAGTACAGCGCCTTGAGCGCTTCGGAGTCCGAGATGATGACCTTGCGGCCCTCGGTCAGGATCAAGCGCTTGCGCTTGAACGTCGACAGCGTGAGCGAGACGGTCTCGCGCGTGGAGCCGATCAGGTTCGCGAGCTCCTGATGCGTGATCTTGAGGGCGACCAGGGTGCCGCGAGCGTCGTCGACGCCGTACTCGCTCGCGAGCTTGACCAGGAGCTCGGCGAGCTTGGAGGAGACGTCGCGGAACACGAGGGCCTCGACCTTGTTCTCGAGCTCGCGGCGGCGAACGATCATGAGGCGCGTCATCGCGAGGCCGAGGGCGGGGTGGCTGTGGATCAGCTCCTCGAAGTGAACGCGATCGATCTCGGAGAGGAGCGCGTTCTCGACGGCCTCGGCCATCTCGGTGCGCGGACCGCCGTCGAGGATGCAGCTATCGCCGAACAGCTCGGCGGGGCCGTGATAGGCGAGCGTGAGCGACTTGCCGTCGCGCGTGACCTTGCTGACCTTGATGCGGCCGCCGTGAACAAAGAACAGCGAGCGGCCCGGATCGCCCGGGAGATAGATGACGTCGCGGCGACGTGCCTCGCGGAGCTCGACTCGCTCGGCCATGCGGGCGATCGCGTCGGGACCGAGGTCCGCGAGCAGCGGTACCTTGCGCAGGTACCAGAGGACGCGCTTCGGGTCAGGCACGAGTCAAATGTAGCACAGCTTGCATCTGTGACGCCCCGTGTCGTGGGCATTACGAAAGGTGAGGCACCGCGCTAGACGACGATATCCGCGTCGCCGGGATCGGTGGTGGCGGCGATACGGACGGTCGCATCGCGCCAGCTCGGCGTCCGCGCCATGCGTTCGGCGAGCGGGGCGACGACCAGATCCTCCATCGTCCGACGGAGGGGTCGCGCGCCGAGCTTCGGATCGTGACCAAGGATCGCGAGACGAGCGCGAGCGGCGGGGGTCATCTCGAGGCGAAGGTTGCGCGACAGGAGACCGGGGCGCTTGCGGAGCTTGTCGAGCTCGAGCTCGACGATGCGTTCGAGGGACGAGGTACCGAGGGGACGGAACGCGAGGATCGAGTCGATGCGACCGATCAGCTCGGGCCGGAAGAAGTTTCGGATCGCGCCGAGGTGGTGATCGCTGTCGACGTCGGACGAGGAGAAGCCCTTCGGTTTCGGATCGGCGGCGCCGAGGTTGGTCGTCATCACGATGAGGGCCATGCGGAAGTCCACCAGGCGGCCGAGGGAGTCGGTGAGGCGGCCGTCGCCGACGACGCCGAGGAGCAGGTCGAACGCTGCGGCGTCGGCCTTCTCGATCTCGTCGAACAGGACGACCGAGAGCGGCTGGCGTCGGATGCGATCGGCGAGACTGGTGCCCGCGGGGGAGGGCGTGATGAGGCGGGCGATCGCGGAGCCGGTGACGAGCTCGCTCATGTCCACGCGCACGAGGCGGTCGGCGTCGCCGAACAGGTAGCGCGCGAGCTGCTTGGCGAGCTCGGTCTTGCCGACGCCGGTGGGGCCCGCGAACAGCAGCGTTCCGACGGGGCGCTGCGGATCGTCGAGGCCCGCCTTGAGGCGAGCGATGACGCGCGCGGCGACGGAGCAGGCCTGGTCCTGCCCGATCACGCCCTTCGCGAGGGCGACCGCGATCGCGGCAGTGTCGAGAGCGCGCTCGGGTGCGAGGAGATCGACGGGAAGTCCGGACCATGCGCCGAACGCCTCGGTCAGCTCGGTGACGGTGAGCTCGGGGGCGGTCTTGCGGAGCGCGGTCGGGGTGGCGCGCGACGTGGGTGCGCGCGTCGAGAGATAGTCGAGGAACGCGAGAGCCTTGCCGGGGAACGCGGTGTCACGTCGAAAGGCGGCGAGGAGCTCGACGAGGCGGCGCGCTGCGTCGTGCGAGAGCGCGACCGGAGGCTGGGTGCGCTGGCCGTAGGGCTCGAGCAGAGCGATCGTCTGTGCGCCGGTCGCGTCGGGGATGCGGATCACGCGGAGCGAGTCGACGAGCGCGGGGTGCTTCTGGCGCGCCCGCACGAGCTCGGCCTCGTCGCACTCGGCGACCAGGGAGAGCTCGCCCGCGATCACGGAAGGGGCGAGGAGGTCGGCGATCGAGGCGCCGTCGCTCGACGGGGAGAGGATGTCGGCGAAGCGATCGACGAACAGGATGTCATCGGACTCGTCGAGCTCGTTGACGATGGCGAGGCAGCGCTGCTGCCACATGCCGAGATAGACCATGCCCGCGACGATGCGGTCGGCGCTGGTTGCCCACAGGCGCCGGTGACGGCCGCTCTTGCCGCGAGCGCGATCGAGGAGGCCACGCGCGATGCGCCGGACGAGCGACGATTTTCCCGAGCCACGCGGTCCGACGAGGAGCAGTGACGGGAGGCGTTCCTCGTCGAGGAGCGGCACGAGCTGATCGAAGATCGGATCGACGCCCACGGTCGCGCGCAGCCGGTTGGCGCCGGCGAGCTGCACCCAGTCCTCGGCGACAGCCTCGAGAACCGGGGAGGGATCGGGAGCTGCAACCTTGCGCTTGCTGGCCTTGGTGGCCGCGTCGATCGGGCTCCACTCGATGATCTCCTCGTCGACCTCGCGGCGGACGTCGTAGAGCGACGCGCCGGCCTCGCCGATCAGGGCGGCGAACACGAGCGAGCGGATCGTGTCGGGGACCGCGCCGAGATCCTCGGAGACAAAGGTCCAGTCGAAGCGCGGGACGATCACGCGGTAGAGCGGAGCGCCGTCGAGCTTGGCCGCGGCGTAGCCGAGCCGGATCGGGACCTTGCTGCTCGCGATGACGTAGCCGCGGGGATCGGGGCGGCCGGGGTGAATGTCGACCTCGACGCGGCGGAGCTCGAGCTCCTCGGTCCACAGGTAGCGCGCGGCGTGGTTGTCCTCGACGAGGAGTGCGGCCTGCGGTGCGAGGCGCGCGAGCGCGGTCTCGACGTCCTCGGCCATCGCGGCAGGAGGCGGCTTGTCGAACAGGATCCGGAACCGACGCAGGAGGACGGCGGAGATCAGGCCACCGTGGTGCTTGGTCACGAAGACGCGGAACGTCGGCTTCATCGCGCGGCTCCGGGGCTCGTGCGGCTCCACGCGAGGTGCCACGCGCGCCGGATCGCGAGGTCGAGACTGCGCGCGGTGCCGCGATCGACCCAGCCCGTCGAGAAGTCCTCGATCTCGACGCCGTAGGTCTCGCCCGGGCGCAGCGGCGAGCGATAGCTCAGCGTGCGGGTGACGGGGAGCAAGACGTCGGGGTTGGGTGGGAGCGGCCCGCCGTGCTCGAGGACGCGCTCGAGCTCGACGCGACCGGCGAGCTGCGCGCGCAGGACGTCGATCGCCGTGGCGGAGGCACCGGAGCGCACCTCGACGCGGATCACGTCGGGCTCGGCGGCGGCGGACCGGATCATCCAGGTGCCGTGCTCTCCGTCGAGGGCCGCGCGCACGAACAGGCCGCGTAGTACGAGCGCGGCGTCGCGGGTGCGTCCGAGTGCCGGCGTCGTGTGCGCGGTGGCCTTGTGAGTGACCTCCGACGCGGGGAACGCGCGCACCGTGCCGTCCCGCTCGACGATCGCGCCGTCGTCGAACCACGCGGGCTGCGCGAGTGCGGTCGCAGCGATCGCGAGGCCGCCGGCATCGGCCGTAGCGCCGACGCGGCTGACGACGATGGTGACCGCATGCGCGTCGGGATCGAGTAGATCGGGGAGCGCACGCTCGATCAGCAGTGCTTCGGCGATGCCGGCGAGCAGCGCATCGCGGCTCGCGGGAGGACGCGCGGGGCGCGCAGCTGCGCCGCGGGTGCGCGAGCGCACGCGGGACGAGCGCGACGGGCCGGCGCCGGGGCGGTCCTCGTACATCGGCTCGTGCTCGTCATCGTCGTCGCTGGTGCCCCCGAGGGGCGCGTCGTCGGGATCATCGGCGCGGAGGACGGGCACGTGGCCAAACAGCTCGCCGAGTGCGGTGATCCGCTGGAGCAGCTCGTCGACGTAGTAGCGAAGCTCGCCGGACGCGGTCTCTCTCGCGCGACTGACGATCGGCGAGCGCTTGACGCGACCGAGTGCTGCGGAGGCGGCGGCGATCGCGGGATCGAGGCCGGCGGTCGCGAGATCGAGTGCGCCCTCGAGAATGTAATTACCCGGGGTGGGCGCGCGCTCGGCCATCGGCTCGAGCGAGGCCTGGATCGCGCCCTGATCCTCGGCGAGCCGGACGATCCGCAGCCGCGCGGGCTTCGCGCTCGCGAGCAGGTCGGTGAGCGAACCGCCGATCTTGTCCTCGAGCCAGCGCTTGACGGTGCGTGCGCCGTAGCGCGGATCGAACGCATCGGCGACGGCGCGGCGGCGGACCGCGGCGCCTGCGTAGACGAACGTGTTGCGCTCGCGGAGGCCGCGGCGTGCGAGCAGCTTCGCGAGCTCCTTGTCGACGACCTTCGCCGCGACCTCGGGGGTGAGCGGCTCGAATGGCACGACCTGATCGATGCGGTTGAACAGCTCGACCGGGAAGAACTCGCGGACGGCCTTCGCGACATCGGCGAGGATCCGATCGCGCATCTCGCCAAAGCCGATCGGTGCGGCGTTCCGGCTGCCGAGGTTGGACGTCATGATCACGACGGCGCTCGCGAAGCTCGCGACCTCGCCGTTCGCATCTGTCAGACGGCCCTCGTCGAACAGCTGCAGGAGCAAGTGGAGCGCCTGCGGGTGCGCCTTCTCGATCTCGTCGAGGAGGACCACGCAGAACGGCTGCGCGCGGACGCGCGAGGTGAGGAGGCCGTCGGGGTTCCACCGATCGCCGATCAGGCGAGCGACGGCATCGGGACCGCTGAGCTCGCCCATGTCGACGCGGAGCAGGCGCTCGCCCGCGCCGTAGAGGTATTCCGCGATCGCGGTCGCGAGCTCCGTCTTGCCGGTGCCCGTGGGCCCGGTGAACAGCATCACGTTGACCGGGCGACCCGGATCCGCGAGGCCCGCGCGCACGCGGAGGATCACATCGGCAGCGGCGCGCGTCGCGGCGGGCTGACCCATCACGCGCGCGGCGAACGCGGCCTCGACCTCCGCGTCGTCGAGCGGCTTGTCGAGCGAGATCAGCTTGGCGGAGAGACCGGTCGTGCGCGCGAGGTAGTCGAGCACGTCGTTCGGCGTGAGCTCGCGGCGATCGCCGCGTGTGTTCGCGTCCTCTGCGACGCGGCGCACGATCTCGATCGCGACGCCGGGGCGCGCGCGCCACGGGAACAGCGCGCTGCCCAGCTCGAGCGCAGTGCGTGGAACGAACGGATGGAGGGCGACAGGCAGCCGCGTCTCGAGCGAACGGATCTCGTGGAGCAGGAGCTGTGCGGTCTCACCGGCGGAGGCCGCGGGGACAGCAACCAGTGCGAGCGCCTCGGCGAGGCCGGGTGCATCGCGCTCGAGGCGTGCGTGTTGCTCGACCGTGAGCTCGGCGATGATCGAGAGATCACCGCGACGCACGGGACCGCGGAAGAAGTCCGCGAAGCTGCGCTCGCTCTGGCGCGACTGACCGAGCCGGCCGAACAGATGGAGATCTTCGAACCACAGGATGCCGCGGTGCTTGCGCGCGTCCTCGAGCACGGAGAGGCAGCGCTCCTCCCACTGGCCGAGATACGACATGCCCGCGATCAGGCGCTTGCCGGTGAGGCGCCAGACGCGGTGGACGCGATCGAAGTTCTTGTGGATCGGATAGCCATCCTCGACGAGGCGGTCCGCGATCCACTGGCGGATCAGCTCGGTCTTGCCCGACCCGGGCGGGCCGATCACCGCGACCGAGCGCGGGCGTGCCCCCCCGAGCAGATAGCTGAGGCGCTCGCGGTACGGGGAGCGAGGAACGCCAACACGGTGCCCAGCGGAGCAGGCGGACCGAGTCTCGTCGATCCCGAGCTCCTGGAGCACGCGGTCTGGACGCGGTGCAGAGGCCGCCGCGCGCGGATCCTTCGTGCGCGAAGGCAGGAGGTCGAGCAGCGACTGCGGCTCGGTCGAGAACGCGATCGAGACCAGGCGATCTTTGCCGTCGGAGACCATCTCCTCGAGGTCATCCTCGTCGGCGTCGGCGTAGTGATGGCGGAAGAACGTCGGCGCGATCGCCGCGATCTCGTCGCGATCGGAGGCGATGAACCAGTGCTCGCGATAGATCGGATGATAGACGACGAGGAGCTGGCGCTCGTCGCTCGTCCACCGCGGCTCGACGATCAGCGGCACCGTGCCGTGGAGCGTGCCGTTCTCGAGCTTGACGTCGAGCGAGAGGCGGATCAGCTCGCTGCCGAGCGGCAGCTGGAACAGCTCCTGCTCGAGGGGCCGGGCGTCGCGGAGCACGGTGCGCAGCCGCTCGACCATGCGCTCGCGCAGGCGGACCTCGCCCTGACCCGAGACGTACGCGGGGTGGCGCGCCGGCGTCAGGGCCGTCCACTCCTCCTCGCCCTCACGTCTCTTCTGGTAGACGCCAACCGTGAAGTCGATCCTCACGGCTTGCTCTCCTTTTGAGCCTTCAACATCGCCTCGATCGCCTGGAGCGGGCGCTCCCAGCTCCACAGCTCGTCGATGCCATCGGGGATCGCGTACGCGCCGAGCAAGCGGGTGACCGCTGCCTCGGCGAGCCGCGCGGGAAGGGCGTCCCACGGGACCGCGATGTCGTCGCCGTGGACGAGTGTTCGATCACCACCGACGGTGGCCTCGCGCATCGGTTGACCGCGCGGGATCCGCGGCGGCGACGGTGGACCGGGCAGGCCGTTCCACTCGGGATCCTCGAGCTCGGCGCGCGGCTCGAGGATGTCGACCCACGCGTGGCACGCTTCGCCAGCGAGACCGTGGAAGCGATGGAGGCCGGCCTCGAGCCCGAGCAGGAGGTCTGCGCCTGCACCGACGACGCGCACGAGCGCCGTCTGCTGCGGCCGCTTGTGCAGCTCGTCCTCGGCCCACTCGAGATCGTGGGGTGGCCCCCAGCTCCACTTCCAGTTCGGCGCCTGCTCACCCCAGATGTGAACCGAGCCGCGCCATCCGTTGGCGCTGGCGGCGCCGAGCGCGAGCTTGACCCACTCGGTGACCGCGATGCGCGCATCCGGCGAGTGCACGAGCAACGTCGCGCCTGGGCGCACGGGGCGCAGCGCGGTGAGGAGCCAGAACAGATCGCGGCGGAACTGATCGCGCTGGGCGATCGCGCCGTCGATCAGATCGATCGCATCGACGTCGCGGGCGAGCGCGTCGAGGCACAGCTCCTCGGCGGTGCGCAGCTCGGCCTGTCCCATGAGGCACGCATTCAATCTCGCGTGCAGTCGCGCGTGATCGCGCGAGAGCCGGGCGATCTCGTGCCCGGGGAGCCCGGTGCTCTGCTTGCCCTGCTCGTTCGGCTTCTTGCGTGCGGCGGTGGCAAGCGTCGCTTCGAGCTCGCCGAGCTTGTCACGCACGGCGGTCGCCGCGTGATGGGCGAGCTCGCGATCGGTGTCACGCCGCAGGCCACCGAGCGCGAGCGCGGAGCGCACCATGCGGCGGCCGGTAGATGCGCCGCGGCGCCACAGGCCGATGGTGACGCTGCCGGCGGTCTCGCCGATCCGGTTGCCGGGCGGGCGTACGACCGCTTCATCCGGTGCGCGGACGGTCAGCGTGCCGCCGTGGCCGTCGGCACCTGCGCGCGCGAGCAGACGCGCCGCGGGGGCGAGCACGCTCGCATCGACGTGACGGCGCAGCGCCCGTGCACCGAGCTCCGGCGAGAACCCGCCCTCGGCGATCAGCTCGAGGGCACGCGGCGAGACGTCGAGCATCACACCGCCCTGGGTGAAGCCGCGCCGCTCGGCAAGTCGCGTGATCGCGATCTGCGCGACGGTCGCGATCTCGTCGGGCGTCAGCGGATGGAACACGACGATCTGATCGAGGCGATTGATCAGCTCCGGTCGGAACGCACCGAGCACGGCATCGCGAAAGCGCCGGTCTTCACGATCGGTGTCGGCCAGGGACGGCTTCAGTCCGAGCGTGCCCTTCGCTCCGCGCGTGCCGAGGTTGGACGTCAGCACGATGATCGCGTTGTGGAAGAACGTCGTGCGACCCTGGCCATCGGTGAGCCGCGCTTCACCGAGGACCTGGAGGAGGAGATCGAAGACGGATGGGTGCGCCTTCTCGATCTCGTCGAGCAGCACCACGCCGAACGGCTGACTGCGCACGGCCGCGGTCAGGCGGCCCTCGCCACCGTCGCCCCCGAACAGGCGCTCCGCCGCCCACGGATCGGTGTACTCGCTCATATCGAGCCGGACCATCCGGTCGGGTGCGCCGAACAGATACGCCGCGACCGACCGCGCGAGCTCCGTCTTGCCGACACCGCTCGGTCCGACGAACAGCAGCGATGCGAGTGGCTTGTCGGCGGGCTGCAGGCGCGCCTTGGCGACCGAGATCGCTTCGGCGACGCGACGGACCGCGGCATCCTGACCGACCATGCGGCGGCGCAGCGCCGAGATCACATCGCTCTGCGCGAGCGCGCGATCATCGGCGAGCAGGGCGACCGGGATGCCCGTCGACCACGAGAACGCGGCGAACAGCTCGCTCGGTCCGAGCACGACACCTTCGCCCTGCGCATCGCGGCCGGCATCGTGAGCGACACGCAGCTCCTCGAGCAGGCGCACGGCCTTGCCGGGGAAGGCGCGATACGGGAGGTAGCGGCGGGCCAGCTCGACCGCGATCGTCACCGTCTCCGGCGAGATCTGCGGGCGGTGCGGCTGAGTCTTCACCCAGTACGCGGCCCACGCGAGACACCCGGCCTCGGTCGTCGGCGGATCCGTCGGAGGGATGGTGACGCGCAACATCGCGCCGATCAGCGAGACGTCGCGGCGCTCCGCTCGATCGAGGGCAACCGCCGTCAGCTCGCCGACCACCCGCACGCGACCGTCGACGATGTGCCGTCGCATCGCGGCGCCGAGCTCGATGCCGCCCTCCGCGGGGCGATCCGCGAACAGGGCGCCGAAGTCATCGAAGTAGAGGATCGCGTCGAGCGTCTCCGCCGCAGCGAGCACTGCCGCGATCCGGGCCTGCCACTCGCCGAGCCCACTCGCGCCCGCGACAAGCTCGCTCGCCGAGGTCGCCCACATCATCCGTGACTCGTGCGCCGCTGACCACGCGCCGATCACCGCGCTCTTGCCGGCGGCTTCCTCGCCGACGAGCAGCACGCTGCGGCGGACGCGGCCGTCGAGGAGGCGCGTGATCTCCGCGAGGAGCTCGTCGCGACCGACGAGCGGGGGTGGAGGACTCGTCGGCACGACGCGCCTGCCCGCACCATCGAGCGTGGCGATCGCCTGGCGCTTGCGCTCGGCCTCGGCCATCTGCTTGCGACCCTGCGCCTCGGCGAGCGGCGTCGTCGCGAGCTCGACGGCGATCGGCTCGAGCGTGGTCGGTGCCCACGTGATCATCCGCTTCCAGCCGTCGAGATCGAGTGCGAGCGCGGCGGGGAGGACGGACAGCTCCGCGGACAGCCGCGTCGCGAGATCCTCGTTGCGCGCGACAAAGCACACGTGCTGCAGCACCGGGACGAACACCCAGTGCCCGGCGGGGCCGCCCTCGGCACGTGGCTCGGGCACGACCGCGACGGTGATCGTCACCGCGTGCTTGCGGCCAAGGCGGCCGGGCAGTTGCGCTCGACCGACCTCGACCTCGATCTGCTCGAGGTGAACGCCATCGGGGAGCAGGAACCGCGCGACCGTCGTGGGGCGCGTCTCGTCGGGCACCTCCGACATCGCGAGCTGCAGCTCGATCACGGTCCGATCCTCGGGCCCGTACGAGGCGATGCCCGGCGCGACGACCGGCGCGAGCTCGTGGTTGTCCGACGGCAGCGCGCGACGCAGCGCGAGCGTCATGAACTGGAGCTTGTCGTCAGCCACGGCGGACTCCGACCAGGATCGCGATCCCGCCCGCGGTCAGGGCGCCCGCCACCGCGAGGCTCGGAGCCGGGTGCGCATCGATCCACGACGAGGTCGCGACATCGCGCGAGACGAGGATCGCGATCGCGTTGTTGATGAAGTGGGCGACCATCGCCGGGACCACCGAGTGTGCACGCACCGTGAGCGCACCCGCCAGCAGCCCGAGCGTGAACGTCGGGATCAACTGGATCAGCGACAGGTGATAACCGGCGAACACCAGGGCACCGATCGCGACCGCTGCGGCCGGAACGAACCGGGTCGCGAGGCCACGCACGAGGACGCCGCGGAACATCACCTCCTCGCAGATCGCAGGCAGGAGCGCCAGTGCGGCCAGCGCGACCACGAGGTGCGGTCCGTCGACGATGTCCTGGAGCACCTGGACGCCCCCCGTCGGCAGGGGCAAGAGCGAGATCAGCCGGAGGTTCAGGTACCAGACCGAGCACCCGATCAGGACGGCCGCGCCGAGGAACCGGAGGGCAGGGCGGGTCAGACCGAGCGCCGTGACCGGCAGCTGATGCATTCGCAGGCCGACCGCCGCGATCACCAGGAACATGAGCTCACCCGTGACCACGGCCACGACCGGCGAGCCGCCAGCGCCGACGACGACACCCGTCGACACGAGGAACGAGGCGATCGCCGCCGCGACGAGCCCGACCGCCGCGAGGACCGAGAAGGCCGGGCCGCTCCGCGCGTGATACAAGCGAGGAGTGCGTGGTTCGCTCGGGATCGTCATCGGTCTGACCGTCGGTGCCGGTGGAATGTATCTCGTGCTGCGTCCGCCATGGGGCGGCGGGGGCGTCGCGACGCCTGTCGATGCCGGAGTCGTGTCGATGGCGCCACCCGATGCCGGGTCTGCGACCAAGGTGAAGAAGAAGCGCAAGAAGACCCGCCCACCGGGCACGGTCGCGACGCCGGGCGTCCCCGAGGAGGAGGAGTACTACGAGGAGACCGAGCCGCTCCCCGTCCTGACCGAGGCGGATCGCCGGCTCGAGTGGCGTGGCGACGACGTCACTCTCCCACCGACCAAGCTCGACATGGGCGGGGGCAGCGAGCCTCGCAAGCTCGACGACAACGAGATCAACTCGACGATCAGCAGCCAGGCCGGTGGTGTGCGTGACTGTGTGATCCAGGGTGCGACGAACACGGATCTGCGAGCGACGATTTCGGTCAAGCTCGTCGTCGACGGCAATGGCAAGGTCAGCAAGAGCAAGCTGCAGGCGCCGCACTACCTGTTCGAGAAGGGACTCCTCAGCTGCGTCCAGCGGGCGCTCGGTCGGATGAAGTTCCCGGCGACAGGCGCGCCGACGCTCGTCACGTTGCCGGTGACGCTCGGGTAGCCGGAGCGCGACCGGTCAGTCGGAGAGCGCGGCGTTGTAGTACGCGTCCTCGGGACTCGCGAGATAGATCTCGTAGGTTGCGAGGTTGAGAGAGCCGGGGACCGTGAAGTCCTGGCTGAACTGCCCACTCGCATTACTGACCGCACGACCCAGTGGGATCGGGCTTGCACCACCGCGACCGGCGGGCGCGAGAAACACGTCGATCGGATGGTCGGCAATCATCTTGGTGCCGACGGCGACGCGCCCCTCGACGTGCACGACATCGCCGCGATACGCGCTCGTGTCCGCCGTGGTGACGACGAGCGTGGGAGTCTGCTTCTTCGGATCCTGCGTGACGGCGGGCAGCGACGGATCCGGCGTGATCCGATCGGGGCCGTTCTTGCCCGCGGATCCGGATCCCGATCCGAGGCTGCCATCGAACGTTCCGCTCGCCGGAGAGTCATCGAGCGAACGCTTGCGATCGGACTTCTGCTTGTCGGTGAGGCCCGTGATGTCGCCTTCGAGCTGCGTGTAGTTCTCCGTGTACTCCTTGGGCTTCGCGAAGGGATCCTCGGCGCGCGGCCGGTGAAGCGTCTTGTTGTCGGCGCCGGTCACATCCATCCGCAGCGCGGCGCCGCCGAGATCGATTCGCTGCCAGCGACGCTCTGGGAACCAGACCTCGACGAACGCGTGTGCCTCGTTCTGGACGTAGCGAGTCGGGATGCCGAGGACGTTCGCCGTGATCATGAAGCTGAACGCACGATGCCGGCAGACACCCGCCTGGCTGTCACACAGGTCGCGGTAGATGTCGCCCGTCTGGTTCGGCAGCTTCTTCGCCTCGAACGCGCGGAAGTAGGCGACGAGCTTGTTGAACGAGACGCCTAGATCCATGTTCGCGTCGATCCCGATCTTGTCGAGCGTGATCCTCGCCGCGCGGCGAACATTCTCGGGGATCACGGGGCGCAGCTCGGGCGGCGCCATCGTCTGGACCATCTGCGGCGTCATCCGCGCGATCGTCGGCAGCGAGGGCGCGAAGTAGCCCGCGTCGGCATCGGCGAGGAACACGAGGCGATAGGTGCCGCTCGCATTGGACTCGTCGCTGCGGACGTAGAAGTTGTCGGCGCCGTCCTTCTCGAACTTGAGCGTCGTCTTCGGCTTGATCTCGTACGACAGGATCCGCATGTCGGGGGAGACGCTAGGCAGTGGCACGTCGACGCCGGGCGAGAGCTGGATCAGCACCGAGCCCCAGAACCGATCGCGATCCTTGGCGGTCACGCCGCCGACGGGAACCTCGGTCAGCGCGGGGCGCGCGATCTTGAGCTGGTAGTCATCGCTCGCCATGTCGAGCGAGCTCATGCGCTTGAACGGGAGGACGTCGGGGTTGAACACGCTGACGTACTGCAGGCGCGTGTCGGGGCCGGTCTTGTCGTCGGGCTTGAGCGACGTCTCGCGATCGGCGCCATGACCGCCGGCTCCGAGGACGGGCTCGCCTTCCTTCGGCTTCTGCGACGGTTTGTCGACGGTGGGCTTCGGTAGCACCTTGTCGCCGGCGGTGAACGCGGCCGGGTTACTGCCATTGGTCGTCGAGCCGATCATCGGCGAGACCTTCTCGCCGTTGGGCGCGGGGAGGTCTTCGTGGGGCGTCACCCTGCGGGTCTTGGACTGCCCGGTCGCGCTGCCCAGCACGGCCACTCCGCCGACGAGAACGACCGCGAGCAGCGACAGCGTGGGCCCCGGGCGCATAGGCCCAAATAGTGACATGCGCGTATGATGGCCGCCACGGGCATGGGCGCAGCGATCGGATCCTCGCCACGGGCGGTGGCTGCGCGGTTCGCGGGTGGGACGATCCTGCGCGCCGACGAGCGCAGCCTCCTCGGCACCGCGGGGGTCGTGTTCGGCCTCGCGAGCGCCGGCGCGGCGATGAGCGCGGCGGCGGCCGACGCGATGTTCCTCTCCGAGGTTGGACCGTCCCACCTCGGCGAGGCGGTCGCGGGCTCGTCCGCGCTGCTCGCCATCGTCCTCGCGGTCGTCGGCGGCCTCTCGGACCGGCTCGAGCGCCGCCGCGTCCTCGGGACGCTCGCGATGGTCTCGGCGCTCGTGCTCGTCGGACTGGCGGCACTGTCGCTCGTGGCGCCGGGGGTAACGGCCGTGTTCACGCTGGTCGGCGGCAAGCAGCTCGCGGCCGGGACCGACCTCGCGTTCTGGGTCGTGATCGCCGAGCGCCTCGATGCGCGACGCAGCCAGCGCTTGCTGCCGGTTCTCGCGGCGATGGGTGGGGCAGGGGCTGCGCTCGGTGCCGTTCTCGTGATCCCGATCGCGTCGGCGGTCGGCGCGCAGGGAGTGCTCGTGTGTGCGGCGACCTTGCTGGTCCTCGCCGCGTTCGGCGCGACGCGTCTCCCCGCCACCCGCCGAGTCGGCGCGGAACCTGCGAATGTCCGCGCGTTGATCCTGCGATCGTGGCGCGACGGTGCGCGGGCCGTACGTCGGCATCCGCTCGCGCGGCACCTCGCCATCGTCGTCGCGGCCGCAGGTGTGTTCGCCTCGCTCGCGTACTGCGCGCTCGGCGTCGAGGTCGCCGCGCGCGGTGGGTCGACCGCCGAGCTCGCGGCGCTGCTCGGCGGCGTTCGCGGTGGTGGTCAGGTCGTCACGCTGATCGTCCAGCTCGTGATCGCGCCGCGGATCCTCGCGCGCCTCGGGACCGGACGTGCGCTGCTGTTCGCTCCTCTGGTCGCGCTGTGCTCGGGCCTCGGCCTCGTGATCGCGCCGATCCTCGCGGTCGCGGTCGCCACCCAGATCTCCGCGCGCGTGCTCGACGCCGGGATCGAGACGCCCGCCGAGAAGCTGACGCAGACCCTGCTGCCGACGGCGGTGCGCGGCCGCGTGGCGGGCTTCCTCGATGGCACGGCGAAGCGGGCCGGCGCGGTCCTCGGCGGCCTGATCGCTGCTGTCCTCGCCGGATCTCCCACGTTGTTCTACGCGGTCACCGCGATCGCCGCCGCGCTGTGGCTGATCGCTGCGGCGCGGATCGCGCGCGCACTTCCCACGCTCGCGGTCGAGCACGTCGCGAAGGCACGCGATGCCGACGCTGCGGTCGACGATCGCGCGATCGCCGTGCTCCTGCGCGAGCTGGCGAGCGCGAACCCGGATCGAGCGGCGGACGTGATCGCTCGCTTGCACGAGCGCGGTCGCATCGACGCCGTGGCACCGCTGGTCAAGGTCGCCGGCGAGCGTGATGGCACTCCGGTCTGGCGCGCGCTGATCCACGTGCTCGATACGCCCGCCGAGTCGCACGGCCCCGCGATCGGTGAGGCACTCCGCTCGACGAAGCATCACGAGCTCGCGGTGCGCGCCCTCGGTCTCGCGGGTGGTGCATCGAGCGCTGACCTCGTGGCATGGCGTGAACATCGCGATGCGGCGATCTCGCTGACTGCCGAGGTCGCGTCGCTGCGGCTCGCCGGCGATCACGACGGAGTGCTCGCGCTGCTCTCCGACTCCGTGCGCGATACCGGCAGCACTGGACGCGTCGCGATCGACGAGCTCGCTGTCGAGATCGCGCGTGGGCTCGCCGGCGCCGCCCACGATCGAATGCTCGAGGCGGCACGCCACCTGTCGCGCGCTCTGCGGCGCAAGCGCGGCGACTCCACGAGCCGGACCACGGGTTTCTCGGCGCTTCGCCGTGTCGTCGGCTGGGCTCGAGATCGGCGCGATGCCGAGCTGTCGCTGCTCCGCGCCGATCTGCTGGAGCTGTCACGCGAACGCGTCGAGGCCGCAGCGACGCCCGTCGCGCCCGATCATCACCTCACGTCGCTGATGCGCGTGCCCGGCACCGCGATCGACGAGGCACCCGAGGTCGCTGCGGCGCTGCGCCTCTACGGCGAGTTGCTCGAGAGCGCCGATGCGATCGAGCCTGATGATCTGCGCCGCATCGCCCGCGCACTCGGCGAGCCTGACGACGACGTTCGCGCCGCCGCGGAGGAAGCGCTGACCGCGCTCGGACCCGCTGCGGCCGGCGAGCTGATCGCGACCGCTGCGTGGGGACGCCGCCGCGCTCGCGATCGCGCGGCCGCACTGCTCGCCGAGCTGCCTGTCACCGCCGGTGCCCTCGATCGCTTGATCGATGCCGAGCTCGACGCGCTCGACTACACGCACTCCGCGATCGCCGTCCTCGATCAGCCCGGAGACGAGTTGCTGACGCGCCGGCTCGACGAGCGGCTCCGCGAGATCGCGCACACGGTCCTCCTCCTCGTCGCCGCGCGCCGCCGCTCGCGCGCGATCGCGCAGGCTGCGGTTGCGTGGCGCCACGCGCGCGGTGGTCAGGAGCGGGCACGCACGCTCGCGGTGATCGAGGCCGCCTTGCCGCGCTCGCTCGTCGGTCGCCTCGTCGAGGCCGTCGACGAGCTGTCGTCCGCGGATCGCGCGGCCCAGCTCGCGCAGGCCGGGATCGAGCTGCCAGCCCGCGACGCCGTGATCCGCACCGAGCTCGCCGGACGTGATCGTCTCGCGCGCGGCCTCGTCCTCCACATCCTCGGTGCCGCCGGCCGCAGCGCGCACCGCGACACGATCGCGTCCGCTGCCCACGCCGAGGCGCTCGCGACCAGCCCCGCCGACCTGTTGCGCAAGGTCAGCGAGGCACTCCACGACAGCTCCACCGATCCCGTGCCCGAAGGAGAAGCAGACATGCCCAGTCGAGTCGAAACGCTGATCGCCCTCGGGCGCGTTCCCTTGCTCGCATCGCTGTCGACCCGGCAGCTCGCCGATGTCGCCGAGCGTGCGCGCTGGTCGAATCCGCGCGAGGGCTCGATCATCGTCACCTCCGGCGACCTGATCGATGCGCTGATCGTGGTCGACGACGGCGAGCTGTCGCTCGGCGAGCGCGTGATCACCAAGGGCGAGGTGGTCGACGAGCTCGCTTGCTTCGCGCCGAACCAGATCTCGGCGGATCTCCGCGCGGTGCGCGCGACCCGGCTGATCCGGCTCGAGCGCGTCGACTTCGAGGAGCTGGTCGACGATGTCCCGGGCCTCGCGGCCGCCGTCTGCCGCGGCCTTGGCGAGCGCGCGCGCAGGGCGGAGGACCGCGGGTACCGATCTCCGCTCGCGAGCCGCGGGTAGCTCGATCGAATATTCAGCTCGGCGGCGCGCCGGGTGCCGGAGCGGGCACGCGCGGCGCCACGGGCTCGGGTTTGCGACACGCCTGCATCGCGACGGACGTCCTGCCCTTCATGAAGCAGGTGATCATCTCCTCGGTCCACGCGTCTCGCGTGCAGCCCTCGGCGGTGCGGCGCACGATCCGCGTGCGGTCCTGCGTATAGGCGGCCTTCTTCGATGGATCGGTCGCCTCCTCGATCAGCACCTCGGCGACGTGCGAGCCGAGCTGGACGCAGCGATCGCTGACAACCATTGCGTCGGCCGGGGGCGCAGCAGCGACGGCATCGGTCACCGCGACGGCCACGCCGGCATCCCCGGGCACGACCGCGACAGGAGGCGTGTTCGGATCGGCAACAGGTGGAGGTGTGGTCGGCGGCGCCTGGATAGGCGGGTTCCGCTTCGGTGCCGGCTTGTGCTCGCACGCACCGGCGAACGCGATCAGGACAACGAGGAAGCGCACCCCCGTACTCTACGCTACCGGCGACTAACCGCCGACATACGGGCGCGCCTGGACGATCCAGAACTTCTCGCCCTCGAGCACCCACTCGACATCGAGTGCCGGAGATGAGATCGACCCGTGGGTGAACACCGGGATGATCGCCTTGATCTGCTCGGCGAGCGCCTTGGCGCGCTGCTCGGTGAGGATCACGCCCTCGCCGGGCGGGACGGGGACCGCGATGATGCCGCCGTTCGCGTCGAACTTGAGCATCACGGGATCGTCGGAGCGCGACAGGATCTTGGTTCCGTCGTTGGTCGGGTCGTAGATGATCTGCTCGGGCATCTTCTGGCCTTCGACGACGCGCATGCCGAGGCCGAACTTTGCGTTGATCGTGAAGCTGTGGTCGTCCGAGAGGTCCCAGAGGTTCTTGGTGACGAGCACGCCCGCCGCGGTCGCATTGACTCCGATCTCGATCATCACGGCAGCGAAGACCTGCCGCTGATCGATGCCGAACGCTTCGCGTTCGTCGACAGCCCGCAGGTTCCACAGGGAGGCCCACACGACGCGAAGCGCGTCGCCGATGGCCTTCTTGCCGACGACGTTCGGCACGGTGTCGTAGAGGCCCGCGCCGTTGAAGCCGGGGAGGTCCTCGGCGTTGGTCGAGCTGCGCACGAACACGCCGCGTCCGCCGAGCTTGAGCCGCACGCGCTGGTAGATCAGATCGAGCGACGCCTGATCGATCGGTGCCTTCGTGATCGCGGTGCGAACCTTCTCGAGCTCGGCCTTGCGCCACGCGGGGTCGACGGGGAACCGCTTGTCCGACAGCATCGTCTCGACGAGCTTGTCGAGCCCGTTCTTCTTCATGTGCTGTACGTAGTAGAAGAACGGCACGCCGAAGCCCGGCGGGACATTCACGTTCGCCAGGTTCGCTGTCACGATCTCGCCGAGGTTCGCAGTCTTGGTTCCGTACAGCGTGACGTCCTTGGCGCGGATTCGCGTCAGCATCGCGAGGCGCGGCGATGTCACATTGGCCTGCGGGAGATCGACATGCTTCGCCGCCGCGAGCTTGCCCTCGAGCTCCTTGATCTCGGCCGGGGTCGCTTCGCGCAGCGTGGCCGCGGTGTCGGTGACCTCGAAGTACACCACCTTGCCGTCGAGCTTCCCGAACTTCTCGCGCGCCTTCTTGTCGCCCGCGTTCGGGATGCCCCACGCGCTTGCACGCAGGTTGACGTGGGAGAGCGGCGTCGAGAACGTCGTCGCGAGGATACCGGAGACCGGCGTGATGTCCGGATAGCTCTCCTGCAGGAGCGCGATGTCCGTGCGCGCGAACGTCATCGACTCGTACGGCGTGCCTGCCGGAACCACGCGGAGCTTGCCGACGGCGCGGCCCTTGTTGAATGCCTGGAAGTTGGCCGCCCTGTAGATCTCGTCATTGGTGACCGTCTTGATCCCCTTCTTCGCGACCTCGACGGCCACCTTCTGCTGCATGGGCGAGTCGGGGCGGAACGTGAGGTTCTTGACGAAGAACGCCGTCTCGAGCCGCTTGCGTGCGCGGACGACGTCGTCGGCGCCGATCTTGTCGCCCTCCCAGAACGCGAACGTCCAGCGGTCGACCTTCAGGTGATGCGTGATGTAGCCGAGAATGAACTTCGGCTTCACACGCTCGTAGTTCTTGTTGTATTCGCGGATGTTGTCCGCCGTCCACGCCTTCTTGAGCAGCACCCCGAGGACGAAGTCCGCGTGAATGTTGAACAGGTTGACGTCGATGAAGTAGATCTCGTTCGTCTTGAGGTCGATGATGAACTTACCGAGCTCGTCACTCGAGACGTTCTTCGTGTAGTTCTTCCAGGTCGACTCGTCGGGGATCGCCTTGACCCAGGAGCGTTGCTCGTCAGCCCGTGCCGGGCTCACCACCACGAACAACAGCGCCACCGCGAGTGCGATCGTCCTCATCTCCTGCTTATAACTCGGATGTGAAGACGGAGCGCGCGGCAACGCTGGCGGTGATCGTCGCCGCCCTCGGCTACTTCGTCGACATCTATGACCTGATCCTGTTCGGGACGGTCCGCAACCCGAGCCTGATCGAGCTCGGGTACACCACCGCCGACGAGCTGACGAGCAAGGGCCTGCTCCTGTTCAAGCTGCAGATGAGTGGCCTGATCGTCGGCGGGATCCTGTGGGGCGTCCTCGGTGACAAGCGCGGCCGGCTGTCCGTGCTGTTCGGCTCGATCATCACGTACTCGCTCGCGAACCTCGCGAACGGCGCGGTGACCTCGATCGAGCAATACGGCGTGTGCCGCGTGATCGCGGGCATCGGCCTCGCCGGAGAGCTCGGCGCTGGCATCACCCTGGTCAGCGAGCTCATGGACAAGCGCCGGCGCGGTATCGCGACCGCGATCGTCGCGGGCGTCGGCATCTGCGGCGGTGTTGCGGCGGGCATCGTCGGCGGTGGCGTTCCCGCGGTCTGGGAGGGCGCGTACTGGCGTCACGCGTACTACATCGGCGGCGGCATGGGGCTCGCGCTGCTCGCGCTGCGCATCGGCGTGACGGAGTCCGGGATGTTCCACACGACCGCGAAGACCACGGTCACGCGCGGCAACTTCCTGTCGTTGTTGTCGCGCAAGCACGTGGGTCGCTACCTCGGCCTGATCGCCGTCGGTATCCCGGTCTGGTACGTGATCGGCATCCTGATCACGTTCGCGGATCGGGTCGGTGGTGCTCTCGGCCTCGATCCCGCGCCTCGCCCAGCGACCGCCCTGATGTTCTGCTACGCCGGCTGCGCCGCAGGCGACGTGCTCTCGGGACTCCTCAGCCAGTGGCTCGGCTCGCGCCGTCGCGCGATCGCGATCTTCCTCGCGCTCGCGACGCTCTCCGTGATCGCCTACTTCACGATCGGCGGCGTATCGAGCACCGTGTTCTACGCGCTCTGCACGATCCTCGGAGCGACGTCCGGCTACTGGGCCGTGTTCGTGACGACCGCCGCCGAGCAGTTCGGGACCAACCTGCGCGCGACGGTGGCGACGACGACGCCGAACTTCGTGCGCGGCTCGGTCGTGTTCCTCGCGATGGCCTTTCAGGCGCTGCTCGCACCGCTCGGAGTCGTCGGCGCCGCGGCCGCGTGCGGTGTGTTCTCGCTCGGCGTCGCGGTGCTCGGGCTCGTCGGCCTGCGCGAGACGTTCGGCGTCGACCTCGACTTCGTCGAGCCCGATCGCTAGCTCACTTCGGGAGCGTGAGGTTCGGGATGCGACCGTCGGCGGACGCGCCATCCCCGTTGGGGATGTACCCGTTGTTGCTCGTCGAGTTCGCCCCCGAGTAGCGGAAGATCAGCTGGTCGCCCGGCGTGAAGTCGATCGCCGGTGCCTCGAGATCGATGTCACACGCCTGCGCGCGGAACGTCCCGACCATCGGCTCGAAGTGCTGCATCGCGGTCGCGAGCATGGTGTCGACGCCCTCGTGTCGCCACACGAGATCGAACGTGACGTCGATGGCGCGGATGATGATCCCATCGCACACGAGACGGTACGCCCCCGCAGGCACGTCAGCCTTGAGGTCCCATTCCGCTTCCTGGGACCCGCCGGGCCCCACACCAGGTGCTCAATAAGGCCGTGGCTCTTCGTCGACCAGCTTGACCTGGAGCTCGCTGCCATCGAGCGCGAGCCAGAGCACGTCGGGGTTGCCGTCATCGGAGGGGCAGCCGCCGAGAACGGCGAGCGAGGCGAGACCGAGGAGTGACTTCATTTTTTGGGGGGAGCCGGAGGTGGCGCGACGAACACGGCGATGAAGTGCGTCGGAACCGGCACCAGCTCTGATTGCAGCACGAGGCCTGCCTTCTGACCAGCCGCCATCGACTTGGTGCGGTGGTGGATCCGGTTGGAGATCACGATCCGGCCGTTCGGCTTCAGCGCAGCCGTCGCGGCCTTGAGCCAGCCGACTGGATCGTTGAAGTAGTGGTCGACCTCCGCGAGCAGGATCGCGTCGTACGCCGCCGCCTCGAGCCCCGGCGTCTCTGCACCGACGACGCGGCGCTCGACGACGTCCTCGAGCCCGACGGCCGCCAGGCGCTGGAACAGGAGCTCCAGCACGGCCCCGTCGATATCCGTCGCGACGACCGTGCCATTGGGTGCCACCGCGCGTGCGAGATGCACGGTCAAGAGCCCCGTGCCGGCACCGACGTCGGCGACGCGCGAGCCGGGCTTGATCCCGAGCGCCTCGATGACCTTCTCGGGCTTGCGCTCCGCATCGAACCGCGTCTGCTCGCGATTCGTGTCGTCGACGGGCTTGACCACGCTGCCGCTACCGACCGGCTCGGTGATCGGTTCGTCCTTTTTGTCGCCGCATGCTGCAACCAGCAGCACGAGGCAGAGAACGACGCGGCTCATGCGCGTCAGCCTAGCACGAGCGGTTACAGCTCCTTGGGGTTACCAAAGTTGTTCGAGATCGTGAGGCCGTTTGCGAACGTCGAGATGGCACGCTCGTCACGCTTGGCGATCGCGTAGGCGATCGAGGCGAGGGCGAATCGCGCGGTCTGCCCGCCGTTGTACGGAGCCGCAGCGCCCGCGGCGTTGAAGCCCTCGGCCGTGCCATTCGCCTTGACCTGACCGAAATGGCCCGACTTCAGGTGACCGGCGCTGTAGACGTAGACGGTGTTCGTGTTGTTCGGGCTGTTGTCCGGCCACCCGTTCCGGTTCAGCGGGTTCTTCGTCGTGTCGCCGTGGATCGTGATGACGGTGTCGTCCGCGAGTGACTTGAGGGTCGTGTCGTCGGTGGTCGTCTGGAGGTCGGCCATGAAGCCGTCGAACACCTTCTTGAGAGCAGCGGGGATCGTGTTGACGTCGCCGCCGTCGAAGGCCCCGTGCGGATCGTCGGTCATGCCGGGCAACACGACGGAGTTCGTGAGGCCCATCTTGAACGCTTTCACCGTGACGATGAACGCACGCGCGATGTTGGTGACGTTCTGCCGCGTGCCCGCCGTGACGCCGTAGCGGAGGAGATCCTCGGGAGTGATCTGGAGCTTCGCTGCGAGGTTGGTGCCGAGGAACTGCGCCGCGCCCTGACCGGTCGTGTACGAGCTCTTCGTGGTCGAACGATTCGCGGCACGGTTGAGCTGGATGAAGGCGTCGTAGTGCGCCTTGTAGAGCTGCGCATCGGTCGTTGCGGCGAGCAGACCATTCGCGCGCGAGGCCGCGCTGTTGAACAGGCCGACAATGCCGTCGCCGCTTCCGACGTTGGCCGCACGTGCGCCGCCCGGGGCGGTGCCGATGTCGACGTTGCCGATCGTGACGATCGGGATGACCGACGGGACGCCCGACTGCAACGCGCTGGCGATCGAGAAGATGTTCGCCCCGTTTAGGCCAGTGACCGAGACCGGGTTGTTGGTGTGCGTCTCGTTCGCGCCGCAGGTGAACACCGTCATCTGGCGACCGGCGGGGAGCTGGGCGAACGGCGTGTCGGGACCGATCGCGAGCGGCTTGTACGTACCGGGCACGAGCGTCGCCATCCCCGGGCGGTGCCACGCGAACGTGTTGCTGTTCGCCATCGCGATCTCGACCTGCGGCCAGAGCAGGCTGTACCAGGCGAGGCCGCCGTTACCCGCGACGAGGTGTACCGAGCGCGCCATCGCGTTGTCGGAGGCGGCGTACGCGAGGTTCTTGTCGACCGTGCCCTCGAGGATGTCGAAGACGTTGGAACGCGTCACGCCGAGGGCTGCACCTGCTGCAACGCTCCACTTGATGAGTGCGCGGCGGGTCAGCTCGCGCTTCTCGTCACGCTTGGCAAAAGGGGATTTGGCCATGGGACGTCTCCTACTCGCAGGTGTATGCCGCGGCCATCATGGTCGCGACGGCAAGGCGCTTGCCGACCTCGGGGGTCGATGCACGCGCGATGGTCAGGTTGCAGAGGTCGAGGTGTGCGGCCAGCGCTGGGACGCCAAGGATGCACGTGATGCCACTCGCTTCGCACTGGTTGCTCGCGTTGAACAGCGCCGCGGGCTGACCGTTGACCTCACACCGGGTGAGCGTCGGCACCGCATTGATGATCTCGGTCGCGGCCGCCGCGAAGATGTCGAACGCGCGCGACGCACCGGACGTCGTGATCGCGATGTTCTCGCGGATCCGGTTCGCGAAGTTCGGGGCGCCCATCGCGTTGTCACCGCTCGTGTAGAGCTGGCCGGCCGACAGGTTCGTCGTGCTCGCGACATTGACACCGACGGACGACAGGACCGCGCCGAACGTCCGGTAGCGGACCTTCGGGCAACTGTGCACGTGGGACGTGTAGCGCGGCGGGCCTTCCTTGTTCAGACGATCGACGAGCTCCCACGGCGAGATGCCGTCGTTCATGTGATCGAACGTCGTGTCCTCACCGCCCGACGTGGAGCCGGGCGGAGGAGCGTTCGGATCTGGAATCTCTTCCGCGGTGCACGCACCCGCGGTGAGTCCGAGGGATGCGACGAGGATCGTCAGGCTTCGATTCTTCATGGCATCTCCTCAGAACTTGACGAAGTCGTCGCTGGTGTAGACGGCGAAGATGAGGTCCTTCATCTTGTGGCCGCTTGCGGTGAAGGCGTCGAGCTGCGTCTGGATGGTCTCGACGGGGACCTCCTGCAGGGTGTCGACGATGTCCGTCTTGCCGAGCGCCCAGTTCCACACGCGCGCGACACCGCACTTCGCGATGTCGGCGTCGGCGGCGATCGCGGCGCCGAGACCGGGGAGGTCCGCTGCCGGCGTTCCATACCGCCACGCGGTGGGCTCGCCTGGAGGTAGGTAGTCCGTCAGCTGCGCCATCGGTGCGCCTTCGAGGGGCGTCGGCACGGCGATCGCCGCCCCGTAGACCCCGTCCTCGTCGTAGTTCGCGAACAGCGGTGCGATGTGGTTGAGCGTCTGGTGACAGTTTGCGCAGACGACGGCGGACACGTCCTGGAAGTCGACGCGACCGGTCTGCAGGCCCGAGATGCTGGCGAACGGCCACACGCCGAGATAGGGCGCGGCACCACCGACATCGATCGGCGCAGCTCCGACCTCGGCCGGGAACTTCACGCAGTCGAACGTCTCCTGGACCCAGCGAACGCGACGGAACGCGAAGTTGCCGAAGTAGTGCGCCATCGCGCCCGGGTCCGTCAGCACGCCCGCCGTCGGGCCGGTGCCTGCGCAGTTGGCGGCGGTGAATGCGCCGGTCTGCGCGTTGAACGTCGGGCAGGTGCCGGTAGCCGCCGTGAACAGCTCGAGGTAGCTGCGGTTCTCGACCGAGAGCTGCGCGGCGAACGCCGGAGCGGCGTCGAGCGCGGCGGTCTCACCCATCTTGAAGGTGTCGCGCCAGAAGTAGAACATCTGCGCCGCGAACGCGGGGCGGTTCATGTAGTTGGTGATGAGGCCCTCGTACGCGGTCTTCTTGGCCGCATCATCGACCGCGCCAGAGACCGCGACGATCTCTGCCATCGTCGGCAGGTCACCGGTCAACCGGAGGGCCGCCGTGCGAAGCGCCGCGTTGTAGTCGACCACGCGGGTACCCAGCAGCTGGTCCCACTCGTCGACAGCGCCCGAGCCACTGCCGCTGCCCTCACCGTCATCACCGCCGGTGGTCGGGTCACCGCTGCATCCGGCAAAGGACGTCGCGGCGACGAGCAAGATGGTTGCAATCCTCTTCATGGGGCTCCTCACGGGGCGACTTTCTCTTCGTTGATCCAGCCCAGCACGCCGGTCCCGGGAGGACCGTTCTTGAACGTGTTGAGCTGAGCTGCGTTGAAGCGGACCGGGTGGTTGTTGTTGGCGGGGTCGACGGCGAGGAAGATGCCGCTCTGGTCGGGCGTGACCAGATTTGCGCGCGTCAGGATCTGGTTGCAGGCGAGCTGCACCGTCGGGTCATCGGCGGCGTTGACGCCGGTGATGTTGAGCGCCGAGGTCGCGTTGGCGTTCTGACCGCCGTGGCACGACAGGCAGCTCTGGCCGGCGCCGCCCGCGGGCTGCGCGAACAGTGCCCGCGCGTTGGTCTTGAACGACTCGAGCTTCTTGCAGCCACCGCCGCCGCCACCACCACCACCGCCACCCGTCTCGGCCTGGTACTTCTTCACGATCTTGAACAGCACCGAGATCTTCGCGGTCGGCTTGAACAGCGGGAACGCGGCGTAGCCACCTTGAATCTGCTCGCCCGTCGACGTGCCCATCAGGTTCATCTTCACGTTGTAGAACCGGTCGATCTCGTCGGGCGTGACCGCGCCGTCGTCGGCGTAGGACGCGAACAGCGGGTGCTCGAGGTACACGCCGTCAGCGCCGGGGAGGATGCTGAGCTGGTTGAGGTAGAGGCCCGAGCCGAGCGCCGTCGCGACGAAGTGCAGCTTCGCGCCGGGCAGACCGACCTCGGTGAGATCGATGTCGTTGGTGGGGCAGGTCGGGGCGGGCGGCGTGCCGCTCGTGCAGATCGCCGGGATGAACGGTGTGGTCTCGAGGTTTGCGGCCGGGTCGGTCTCCGACGGATCCGGCTGTGCGTCCTTCTCGGCGCGGATCCACTCGAGAACATCTGACATCTCGGTCGCCGTCAGCGACGGACCCTCGTGCGAACCCTTGGTCAGGATGCGCGACGACTGGGGCGCGGACAGGTTGATGACCGCCGGCGCGAACTCGATCATGCGAGCGCGAATCTCGAGGTCGCCGGCGCCGGTGAGGAAGTCCGTGTTCGGGCGCTGGCCCGCGTGGCAGCCGATGCACGAGGTCGTGAGGACGGGGGACGCCTTCTCGATCCACATCTGCCGCGCCTTGATCTCCTCCGGCGTCTGTCCGTCCGAACCGTCATCGATGAGACCGGTGCAACCCGAGAGCGTCAGCGCGACGATCGCGAATGCACCGATCGACAGCCGCACCATGTTGAGGCGCCGGACGAGGGTGTCGAGCATCGCCCTGCGTGACCGCAGTCCTCCCGAAGAGGCCTTGAACGAAGCGAGTCCGGGCTGCATGGAGCCCTACTACAGCAACGGTCGTACCACTCGGGTGTACCAAGGCTCGGCGGACGAAACCCCAGGACGATCAGCTGGTTACTCTTCAGCGACAGACTTGCGCATGAGGATGCACACCCCACGTGAGGCCTACTGTGCCCACAATGCAAGTGGCTGAAATGTCGAGTACTCGAAGCGCAGGTTCACGTGGTTAGATGT
>JANOPP010000022.1:0-14796 GCA_031421915.1 Myxococcales bacterium
ACCTCGCGCGAGGTCACGGCGTAGAGCTCGCCCTTGCCGTCGCGATCGAGATCCGCTGCGGTCATCGCGACCAGCGGCGCGCCGAGATCGAGCGAGCCGACGCGCGTTGCCTTCCACGCGACCCGGATCGGCACCGGCGGCACGAGCTTGGGCGCGCGCGCAACCACCGCATCCTCGAGCCCCGTGCGCACCGCAGTGGCGAGGCGCTCGAAGTAGTCACCGCGCGGGTCCGCCGCGGCAGGCGAAACGGTCGCCACGGCGAGCACCGCGCCGAGCAGTGCAGCGCCCGACGCGACCGCGGCCCGCGACGCGCCGACGACACGCACCGCGCCGAGCACAGCGCCGCAGCGCATCACTAGTCCGCGTACTCGCCGGTGACGGCGTTGTCGGTCGTGACCTCGTCGGGCATCGGCGCGAACTCGGTCGGCGCGGAGCCCTCGATGAACACCTCGCTGCGAGCGGAGCCCTTCGGGGCGCCCTCGGGCGACAACAGGCCGCTCTTGCGATCGATCGAGGCCTCGACGACGTGCGCCGGCTTCGGGAAGGCCTTCGCGGTCAGGTTCATCGCCTTGACGACATCGACGAACACCGGGACCGCCGTCGTGCCGCCGGTCTCGCCCTTGCCGAGCGAGGTGTTGTTGTCGTTGCCGATCCACACGCCGATCGCGTAGTCGGGCGTGATGCCGACGAACCACACATCGCGTCCGTCGTTCGAGGTGCCGGTCTTTCCGGCGACCGGGAGCTTGAGCTTGCTCGCGAGGTGACCCGTACCCTCGGTGACGACCGATGTCATCATGCTGGTCATCACGTACGCCATCTCCGGGCGGATCACCTGCTCGCCCTTCGACGCAGGCGTGAGCTTGCCGTCGATCGCATCGACGAACCGGGGCGGTGCAGCGATGCCACCCGCCGCGAACGTCGCGATCGCGTTCGTCATCTCGAGCGGCGTGACCTCACCGGAGCCGAGCGCGAGCGACAGCTCCGCAGGCAGCGGGCTGTTGATGCCCATCTTCTTCGCGAACGCGACGACGTTCTCTGCCTTGATCTGCTCGGTGAGGCGGATCGCGACCGTGTTGATCGACTTCGCGAGCGCGTAGCGCAGAAGCACGGGACCCTCGAACCGCCCACCCTCGTAGTTCTTCGGCTTCCACAGCTTGAACACCTCCGGGGCGTCGTTGACCTCGGAGGCGGCGGTGTAGCGGCCGGAGTCGATCGCGGCGCCGTACACGAACGGCTTGAACGAGCTGCCCGGCTGGCGCTTCGCCATCGTCGCGCGGTTGAAACCGGCGACCTTCGACGAGTAGCCACCGACGAGCGCGCGCACCTTGCGGGTCTTGACGTCGATGATCACGACCGCACCCTCGGGCGGCGGAGGGAACGCGACGCGATGCTTCGCGTGCTTGGCCCCGGTGGACTTCTTCTTTGGCTTGGCGTCGTCCTCGTCACCGGTCGCGGCTGCGACGAGATCGTCGTGCAGTGGCGTGACCTCGACCAGGTCGCCCGGCTTGAACCGCTCGCTCGGCTTCTTGGTGACGCCGTCCTCGGGCGGGTTGAACCGCGCGTCGTCGGCCGTATCGAGGATGATCGCGGCCTTCCAGTCACCGAGATCGACGACGACCTCGTGATCGTCATCGAACACCTCGGCGACGATCGCCTGGTAGGTCTCCTTCGCCTTGGGGCCGCCGGTCGGCAGCGCCTTCGCGAGCCGCGCGAGCTCCTCCTCGATCTTGTCGGCCTTGATCGCCTTGATCGTGCGGCCGATCTTGTGGCGCTTGTCGACCGCGCGCAGGCCCGTCTGCAGCGCCTTCTGCGCCGCGATCTGCAGGCTCGGATCGAGCGTCGTACGGACCTTGGCGCCCATCGTGTCGACCAGCTTCTCGTCGCCAATCGTGGCGATCAGCTCCTGCCTCGCGAGATCGACCCACTCCGGCGCGCTCCCCATGTCGGGGAACGGGTTCTTGACGATCTGGATCGGCGCATCGATCCACTTCTGCGCCTCTTCCTTGGTCAGCTTGCCGATCACGACGAGCTGGTTGAGGACGTAGATCTGGCGATCCTTCACGTCCTGCGGCTTGCCACCCTTGCCGTACAGCGCGTTCGCGAGCACCTCGGGCTTCTTCGGCATGCTCGCGAGCACCGCGGCCTCGCCGGCGTTGAGTTGACCGACGTCCTTGCCAAAGAAATAGCGCGCGGCTTCCTGGATTCCGTACCGACCGTGGCCGAAGTAGATCTGGTTGACGTAGAGCGCCATGATCTCTTGCTTCGTCAGGCCCTTCTCGAGCCGGCGCGCGATGATGATCTCCTGGATCTTCCGCTTGAACGTCTTCTCGGGCGTGAGCAGGAACGTCTTCACGACCTGCTGGGTGATCGTCGACGCACCCTGCTTGGACTTGCCCGCGCGCAGGTTCGTGATGAACGCGCGGAACATGCCCCAGTAGTCGACGCCACCGTGGGTCCAGAACTTGTTGTCCTCGGCGGCGACGAACGCCTCGATCACGATTGAAGGCACCTTGTCGTACGGAACGTAGGTGCGGCGCTCGGTGTAGATCTCACCGATCCGGCGATCGTTCGCATCGAGGATGGTGGTGACCTGCTTGGGCTTGTAGTCGCCGAGCGACTTGTAGTCGGGCAGCTTTGGATCGCGGCCGAACATCCAGAACACGAACGCCGCGGTCGCGACCAGCAGCACGGCTCCCGAGAACGCGACGATCGAGAGCCACTTGAGGACCGAGAGCCACGTGCGACGTGGCTTCTGCGGTGCCTTCTGCAGCTTTGGCTTGCTCCGGCGCGGCGGGGTGGGCTGCGCACGCGCGGGCGGCGTCTGGGGCTGAGGCGTCCACATCCTGATCGTCGAGCCCGGGGGCATTCGAGAGAGCTGTGCAAGGCAAAGGCCGTGCGGACCACCTCTGTGCGTTCGAGCCCCTGGATAATCCCCTGGTTGCGTCCACATTGCCACACAACTGCGTGTCCGTCGCGACACGCACGGACTTGCACAACCTGGGTTACCCTCGATCCATGCAGGGGGACCTCGTGATGCATTCACGTGTGATGGCTATGCTTGCCCTCATGCTCGGGGCTTGTTGGGGGTCGATCGGCGACCCCGGCAACACCGAAGATCCATGCGGCGCCATCCCCGAGGTCGGCATCCGCCGGCTCTCGCATATGGAGTATCGCAACACCGTTCGAGATCTGTTCCCGACGCTGGCCACGCCCGACCTCCAGCTCGCGCCGGATCCGACGCCGCACGGCTTCGACAACGACGCGGAGAGCCTGCAGGCCGCGCCGCTCCTCGTGAACCAGTACAACGCCGCCGCGGTGACGATCGCAGAGGAGGTCGCGCGCGATCTCGACCTTGCCGGCGTCACCTGCCTTCCCGCGGCCGGCAGCGCATGCGGTCGCGAGCTGATCCTGACGCTCGGGACGCGTGCCTTCCGCCGTCCGCTCGGGCAGACCGAGATCGCCGCGTTCCAGGCCGTGTTCGATCGCTACCTCGCGACAAACGGCTTCGCGACGGCGGCCGAGCTGACGACGCAGGCGATCCTCCAGGCGCCGCAGTTCCTGTATCGCGTCGAGACGGGGGCCGAGGGCGGCACGTCGAGCAACTACGACGTCGCGTCGCGCCTCTCGTACCTCCTGTGGTCGACGATGCCCGATCAAGCGCTGTTCGACGCCGCCGGTCGCGGCGAGCTGACCACCCCGGCAGATGTCGCCGCGCAGGTCGATCGCATGCTCGCCGATCCGCGCGCGCTCGACGGCTTCATGAACTTCACGCGCCAGTGGCTCGAGCTCGCGCGCATCGATCGCGTGACCAAGCCGATGGCTGGTGGCTGGAGCGAGGACGTTCGCACCGCGCTCGGCGAGGAGGCGAAGCGATTCCTTCACGAGGTCGTGTTCCGTCGTGGCGGAACACTCTCGGACTTCCTGCTCTCGAACAAGGCGTTCATCGGTCCCGACACCGCGTCGTTCTACGGCCTGCCCGCACCCGCGGACTGGACCGAGATCACGCTGCCCCCAGATCGCCGCGGCTTCCTGATGCAGGCGCAGTTCCTCTCCGCGAACGGTCACCCCGACAATCCGTCGCCCGTACTGCGTGGCCTGTTCGTGCTGCGCAACCTCCTCTGCGTCGAGCTCGGTAGTCCTCCCGCTGGCGTCAACATGACAATCCCCGGCCCCGAGCCCGGGATGCCGCTGACCAACCGCAACAACTACGATCGCGTCACGGGCGCCGAGCTCTGCCAGAGCTGCCATGCGGTGATCAATCCGATCGGCTTCGTGTTCGAGCAGTACGACACGTTCGGCAAGCTCCGCACGATGGACAACGGTCTGCCGGTCGATCCGAGCGGCAAGTTCGGCACGACGACGTTCGCCGGTCCGCACGAGCTGCTCGACTACCTCGCCTCGAGCGAGGAGGTCCACAAGTGTGTGACCGACAAGTTCCTGACGTTCGCGGTCGGCGGCGCCGAGGGCGGCAAGGATGTCTGCCTCGCGCGTGACGTCCAGGACGAGTTCGCCGCGACGGGCGGAAGCCTGACGCAGCTCATGAAGTCGATCGCGACGCACCCGCGCTATCTCGGGTCTGCCGCCAGCAAGGGAGGAAACTGAGATGACGCTCCGTCGACGCCGTTTCCTCCAAGCCGCCGGTCTCGGTGCCGGCTCCCTCATGCTGCCGTCGCTGTGGTCGCGCAAGGGCGCGAGCGCCGGTCCTCCGGGCCTGCCGCCCGCTCGCCTCGTGATCTGCTACACGGAGCACGGCGTCGTCCACGAGAACTGGGCGATGCGCCGGGGCATGCCCGACACCACGCGCTGGGAGTACCCGCTCGCTCCGCTCACGCAGGCCGAGTTCTCTCCGGCGCTGCGCCCGCTGTGGCGGCACCGCAACAAGATGACGGTGATTGACGGGCTGTCGCTCGCGACGGCGATCTCCGATCCGTACGGCGACGGTCACGCGAAGGGCTGGTGCAGCTCGCTGACGGGTGGCATCGCGCGCGAGACGATCGAAAGCGTCAAGAGCAACGCCGCAAAGCCATCGATCGATCAGGTGATCGGCAAGGCGCTGCGCGCGCAGGATCCGTTCCTCACGGATCTCGTCACGCAGGAGTTCGGCATCTTCCAGTACAACTTCCACGCCGCGATCTACGGCGAGGGAGCCGCGGGCGGTCCCGTCGTACGCATGCCGCACCTCGAGCAGCCGAAGGGCGCCTTCGACCGCCTGTTCCCGAACGGTGATGGCACCGCGCCGCCCGATCCCGTCAAGGTCGCGCAGCCCGACGTGCTCGCCGAGGTCGCGACGATGTACGACCAGGTCGCGGGCCGTCTCTCGACCCGCGATCGCCAGAAGCTCGAGCAGCACCGCGACCTCGTGCGCGACATGGAAGCGCGCCTTCGCCGCCTCGCGGGCAACGTCTGCACCGCGCCGACCAACCTCGCCGATCACTACTGGGGCGAGGTCCCATATCCGCAGCGCTTCGATGACCACACGACGAGCTTCTGGCAGCTCACGCGCGCGGCGCTCCAGTGCGGCATCTCGCGCGTCGTGTCGATGCAGTGGGGCCAGCTCGACGTCGCGACGATCGGCGGCACCGGCGACCTGCACCACAACTACGCGCACCCGTCGGATCCGAACCAGTCGATGGATCCGCAGCACGCCATGGCGAAGACCGTGATGACGAACTACACGGCGAAGTACGCCGACTACATCGCCGATCTCGCGGATCTCCTCGACTCGATCCCCGAAGAGAACGGCACGCTGCTCGACAACACGATGATCCTGATGGTCTCGGAGATCTCGCACGGCGGCCACGATCACGATCGGTGGCCGATCACGATCATCGGCGGCGGCAACTTCCTGCGCACCGGCCGCTACTTCAACTACGAGAAGAACACCCTGACCACGACCACCGCGTCGTGGGTCGACGACAACACGAAGATCGGGATGCCGCACAACCACCTCCTCGTCGCGATCGCGCAGGCGATGGGCCTCACGACCGACACGATCGGTGACGCGACGGTGCGGCCGAAGAAGCCAGGTGCACCTCCGATCAGCCTGTCGGGTCCCCTTCCAGGTCTCCTGCTGTGAGGCTCCCGGCGATCCTCATCGCCGGGCTCGTCGCAGCAGGTTGCGCGGGAGAGCTCAGCAATCCGGCGCGCTTCGCCGACTGCTCGCCGGGCTACGTCGAGCAGCTGTTCCAGGCGAAGTGCGGCGAGTGCCACGACGCGACCGAGCCCGACGCGATGCTCGATCTCGCGAGCCCGGGCGTCGATCTGCGCGTCAAGGGCGTTCAGGCCGTCGCGATGTGCGAGGGCCGGATGATCGTCGAGCCACAGGGCACCGATCACCTCATGCTCGAGAAGCTCGAGGCCAACCCGAGCTGCGGCTCGCGCATGCCGCTCGGCAAGCCCGCCCTCACGACGACCGAGACGGAGTGCGTCACGCGCTGGATCGAAAGCCTCGCGGAGGCGCCGTGATCGCGCGATTGCTCGTCGCACTCGCGATCCTCGTGCTCGGCGCAGGTCGCGCCGACGCCGACAAGCCGCGCGTCGCCGTCACCGGTGACGCCGCGATCGCCAAGGCCGTGCGCGACGCGATCGGCAGCAAGGTCGAGCTCGTCAACGTCGGCAAGTCCGCAGCGTCGCCCGCTGCGCTCGCCGAACAGCACCGACTCGACGCCGTCGTCGTCGTGACCGCGACCGCGAAGGTCGCGACCTGCGCGGTCCACCAGGGTCTCGACGGCCGCGTCCTCGATTCGTTCGAGGCGAAGGTGGGCAAGAAGCTGATGCCGCGCCGGATCGCGAGTCAGGTGTGGAAGAAGCTCGGCGACAAGATCACGAGCGCCAGTGCGCCGTCGGCGAAGGCTGCACCGGCCGTCGCCGCCCCGACGAAGACCAATCCCGCCGCACCGATGAAGACCGGCACGGCGGCGACCACCGCGGCACCGCAGGCGACCGCGCCGACGAAGACCGGTCCCGCCACCACGGCTGCGACGACCGCCGCGGCACCGACGACCGCCGCGGCACCGACGACCGTCGCGACCGAACCCGCCGACGCCGAGGCCGCGAGCCGGCCGGTTTCCACTGCCGCCTCCGATGACACCGGCCTCGTCGCCTCTGCGCGCTCCGAGCGCCGCGAGCCGCGCACCGTGACCATCGCCATCGAGGAGCGGCCGTTCTGGCGCCGCCTCCGCTACAACGACGACATCGACGAGCGCCTCCGGCCCTCCGACCTCGCCGCAAACGCCGTCGCGATCTCTGCGAGCGTGCGCCCCCTGAAGAAGGCACGAGGTCTCGAGGTCTCCCTGCGCGGCGAGCGCGCCGTGGGCGTCAACGGCTCGCGCACAACCGACGGGACCGAGCTCAAGACCACGACCTCCGAGTGGGCGATCGGCGCGGGCTACGACGTCGGCATCAAGAGCGTCCGCATCGGCCTCGCCGTCTCCTATGGCGAGCACCGGTTCGCCGTCGCCGACGAGATGCAGCCGGCCGAGCTCCTCCCTGACACGACCTACCGGTTCTTCCGTGGCGGCCTCGCCGCCTCGATCCCGCTCACGCCGCGCCTCGACCTCTCGCTCACCGGCGGCTGGCGCCAGCTCCTCGGCATGGGCGACTTGACCGCCGATACCTGGTTCCCGCGCGCGACCGGCAATGGCATCGACGCCGGCGCGGGCATCACCCTCCACGCGACGCGCTGGCTCGCGTTCCACGCGCGCGTCGATCTGCGCCGATACTTCTTCGCGATGAACCCCGAGCCCGGCGACACCTGGATCGCGGGCGGCGCGACCGACCAGTACTTCGGTGGCGCGATCGGCGCCGCGATCTCGCCGCGCTGAACGAGCCGTTCGCCGATGCACCCAACTCGAAGGGGTACCGATCTTCGCGCAAGAGACCACCTCATCAGCAGGGGTCTCCGGCGGTTCGGCAATTACGGTGTAAATTTCCGATTTCGCAGGAGACCACCACGTGAGGTCGGCCCCGGCGTTTCGGTAATGACGGTGTAATTACCGATTTCTGAGGAGACACCACCAAGTGAGGTCCCCCAATTCTGGTCGGCCGGAAATGGGAGCGCCTTTCTCAGAACTGCCAGCCGAGCTTCATCGACGCGAGCGGGATGATGCGCGGCGCGGAGTAGATGCGGCCGTCGACGTCGACGGAGGCGTCGCCATCGACGCGGACGTTCACGCCGATCCACGGGTTGATGTAGAAGCCGGCCGACTTGAACGGTCGCCAGATGTAGCCCGTGCGCAGCGCGGGCTCGAGGGCCTCGAAGTCCTCCTCGGCACCGGAGTCCGCGTGGCGTACGCGGCGATAGTAGAGCTCGACACCGACGCCGGTCCACGCGCCCTCGAAGCGCTTGCCGCGAGCGCGCCAGGCGACGTCGACAAAGAACTCCCACGCCTGGTTGCGCAGGCGATCGAAGCCGTCGGGGATGGTGAAGCCCGGGGAGTAGAAGACGGCGTTGATCGCGCGGACGCGGACCTGCTCGGTCCCGAACCATGCCGACGCGTGATAGCCGCCGCTCGCCCACGCGAACAGATCCGACTCGACCCCGAAGCGCGGCGACGCGGCTGCCGTCGAGCTGGCGAGCCCGATCGAGAGCAGGAGAACGAGGGTGCGAGGCATGAGACTCGGGACAGTAAGACGAAACGGGGTCGGACCCCATTTCTGGGCGCTAGCCGAGCTTGCGCTCGAGGATGCCGATGGCGCCGCGGATCTTGAGCGCGAACCAGCGCGCGCGGAGGACCCGGCGGCGGTTCTCGTCGAGATCGCCCGTGGCACCGAGGACCGCGCGGCGGCGGGTCGCCAGGCGGCTCATCGCGAGGGCGACCGTGACGCTGAGGTTGAAGCTCTCGGTGAACCCGAACATCGGGACGCCGAGGGCGCCATTGCAGGCGTCGATCGTCGGCTGGGTGAGGCCCGAGTGCTCGTTGCCGAACGCGACCGCGATCGGTGAGGTGACGTCGACGTCCTCGATCGTGTGCGGTGCGCCGGGCAGCGTGGCGTAGACGCGAAAGCCGCGCGCCTGGAGGGCGCGCACGGCGGCGATCGGATCCTTCCACCGCGTCAGCTCGATCCACTTGTGCGAGCCCCGCGTGACTCCGCCGGCGACGCTGAACCGATCGCCGGGCTCGAGGACGTGGAGCTCCTGGAGGCCGATCGCCTCGGTGGTGCGGATCGTCGCCGCGGCGTTATGCGGATCGTAGGTGTCCTCGACGATCGTGACGACAGAACCCAGGCGCGCGGCGATCACCGCGTCGATTCGAGCGATCCGCTCGGGCGTCATCATCGGTGCGAGAGTGGTGCAAACTGCGTCGGCGCCGTAGCGCTCGATCACCCGGTCGATTGCGTCGGGCACGGCCGACACGATACCGTGCCCGGGACGTGAACGAGGGTGGACCTGCCCGGTTCGTCGGGGACCGGTATCACATCGTCCGCGAGCTCGGACGCGGCGGGATGGGCGTGGTCTACCTCGGCCGGGACCTGCGGCTCGACATGGACGTCGCGATCAAGTTTCGCGGCATGACCCACTCGGATGCCACCCTGTGGCTCAAGCGCGAGTTCCGCGCGGTCGCGTCCCTACGGCACCCGAACCTGGTCGAGCTGTACGAGCTGGTCGCGCACGAACGGTCCTGCTACTTCACGATGGAGTACCTGCGCGGGGTCGATCCGCGGCGCTATGTCGAGCGGCGGGCGCCCGCGTCGTCGGCGCTCGACCTCGATCCTGCGGTGTCGAGCCAGACCACGCGCAGCGCAGTGCCGCTCCAGGAGGCGCATACCGCGATGACCGGGGCGCCCTTGCTGCTGCCTCCGACCAGCGTGTTCGGTCGCGCCGTGCCGGTGGTCGACTTCGCACGGATCCGCAGCGTGCTGACGCAGCTCGCAGAGGGGCTCGCGTTTCTCCACGCACGCGGCGTGATCCATCGCGACGTCAAACCGTCGAACGCGATCATCGTCGATGGCGCGGTCAAGCTGCTCGATTTTGGGCTCGCCCTCGAGCAGCGGAGGCAGAGCGAGGATGTCGCCCGTGAGTCGCGCGTCGTCGGGACCGCGGCGTACCTGGCCCCCGAGTATCTGTCGCGGCTCCAGGTCGGCCCCGAGATGGATGTGTATGCGCTCGGCGTGCTCGCGTTCGAGCTGTGCACGGGGGCACCGCCGTTCGGCGGGACGTTGCACCTGCTGACTCGTATGAACAAGCAAGTCGTGTTGCCGCGTGTCAGCGAGACCAACCCCGACGTGCCGCCCGATCTCGATCTCCTGATCGAGACGATGCTCTCGCAGGATCCGGAGCTGCGCCCGACGGCGCTCGACATCGCGATGCAGCTGACGGGGAGCCTGTCGACGCCGCGCGGCCGCCGCGAGGTCCGCTTCGTCGGTCGCGGCACGGAGCTCGCGCGGCTGTCGGCGCGGATCGCGGATCCCACGCCGCGCGGGCGGCTCGTCCTCGTCACCGGGCCGTCAGGCGCCGGCAAGAGCGCGTTGATCGACGAGGCGGTCGGACGCGCACGCGGCGCCGAGACCTTGATCTGGAACGGGCGCTGTCACGAGCGCGAGCGCCTGCCCTATCGCGCGTTCGACCTGATCGTCGACGATCTGGCGACCGAGCTCACGGGCGACCCGCGCCTCGCCAAGGAGATCCACTACGCTGCCGCGCTCGCGAGCGTGTTTCCCGTGCTCGCACCCCTCGTCGATCCGGGGCGCGGTGACGCGCCTGTCGCGACCGATCTGCGCGTCGAACGCGAACGCGCTTTGATCGCGCTGACGCAGATGTTCGAGCAGATGATCACCGGCGCGCGCGCCGTGATCGTGATCGATGACCTGCAGTGGGCCGACGAGGACAGTCTCGAGCTGCTGGCGGTCCTCGTCGAGAGGATCGGTCGCCCGCTCACCGTGATCGCGTCGTGGACCACGCACGCCGCCGTCGGCGGACCGCCGGCTGCGCTGCTCGAACGCCTCGGCGCGGCCGCCGAGGTCCACGACGTCCCGGCGATGACCACGTTCGATCTCGAGCAGATGATCGCAGAGCTCGCACCGGCGGTGCCGCTCGCCCGGGTCACCGCGGCCGCGCTGCTCAGCGCCGGTAGCCCGTACCTCGCGGAGCTGATCGGCCGCGAGCTCGGCGAGACCGACGTCGCGGATCCGCACGAGGCCGAGGTCCGCCGCATCGATCGCCTGTCCCCGAGCGAACGCGCGGTCGCGCAGATCACCGCGATCGCCGGTGGTACCGCGAGCTTCGAGCAGCTCAAGGCGCTGGCCGGCTTGCCGTCGGAGCGCCTGCAGTCCGTGCTGCGCGGCCTCGAGGACGCCAAGCTCGTACGAGCAACGCCAGCGACGACCGGCGATCCCGTCTACGTGTTCTATCACCAGCGGCTGCGCGACACTGCCACGGCCGCGATGACCGAGACCGCGCGCCGCGCGCTCCACGAGAGGTTCGCGACCTGGTTCGAGAACACGACGCCCGATCCCGGTCAGCTCGCCTATCACTGGCATGCCGCGGGACAGGCGCCGCGCGCCGCACACTGGGCGGTCGCCGCTGGTGACGCCGCACGCGCCCAGCTCGCATGGATCCTCGCGGCCGACTGGTACGCGCGCGCTCTCGAGCTCGACGCAGAGGCGAGCGTTCGCGAGCGGCTCGCGGAGTGCCTGCTCCTCGGAGGCAAGCTTGCCGCGGCAGCGACCGAGTTCCTGACGCTCGCCCGCGCGGGCGACGTGGGCACCACCATGGGACGCGGCGATCGCTGGCGCGTGCGTGCCGCCGAGGCGTTCCTCAAGCTCGGCGAGCTCGACCGCGGCCTTCGCGTTCTCGACGACGTGCTCGCTCGCCGGGGCGCTCCCCGCACGCACAACCGACTGGTGTCGGTGGCCCGCGCAATGACCGTGACCGCGCGCTGGCTGTCCCCGGTGCGGCTCCGTCCCCACAACGCCGACGACGTCCTGCCCGGTGCGTATCGCGTGATCGCGAGCTTCCTGTCGACGCCGTATCCGATCGAGTCCCTCGAGTACGTGATGCGTGGCGTCGCTCTCGCCGAGAGCAGCGGCGATCGCGCGGCGCACGCAATGGGCATGGCGATGCTCGCTGGCTACGTCGCGACCGGGTCGCTCGGATGGTTCGGCGATCGCGCGATCGCGAACGCGCAGCGCCTGTCCTTGCAGAGCGGCGCGCCCTACCCCGCGATGGTCGCGTCGGGTGCGGCCGGTATGCTCGCCACGCTCCGCGGCAACTGGACCGGGATGCGCGCCGCCCACGAGGACGCCGAGCGCGTGTGCAAGCGGCTCGGCCTCGAGCGCTCGTGGGAGGCGTCGTTCCTCCGCACATACTGGGCGCTCGGTGAGTACTACGCCGGTGAGCCGGCGCGCGCGCTGGAGCTGCTCAGCGCGCTGACCGAGACAAGCGAGGATCTGTGGACGCGCGCGATGCTCGGCTCGTGCCGTGGGCGCGTGCTCGTGCTCGCCGGTGATCTCGACGCCGCTCGCGGCCTGGCGGCGTTGCTCGATCGCACGCCAGCCGCGCGCCAGGGCATGTCCTCGATCTATCGCCAGGTGTTCCTCGGCGAGCTCGCGCTTGCCGAGCATGACTGGTGGCGTGCCCGCACGATCGCCGACGAGCTCGTCGGATCCGCGCGGGAGCAGTGGTTGTCGACGATGCCCGCGATCTCCGCGATGATCGACGTGATCGCGGGGACCGCGGCGATCGGCCTCGCCACCGCGGGTCGTACCGTCGATCGCACACACGCGATAGATGCTGTCGCGATCGCGCGCCGCCTGCATCGGCGCGGAAGCGCGTCGTTCTACGCCGTGACGGGCCTGCGCCTGTGGGCACAAGCTGCCTACGTGCTGGGCGATCGCACCGCGAGCGCCAAGATCCTCGCGCGCGCGGCGACAGCCGCTCGCGAGCGCGGTGGCAATATCGATCGACTCGCGATCCGCGCACTCGGCGCGGACGCGATCGACCCAGGTCCGCTGGGCCCCGCGGTGACGTGGAGCACGGGCGGCATGATCGATGGAGAGCACGGATGGCAGCTTCGGTAATCGTGATCGGTGGCGGCGTTGGTGGGCTCACGGCCGCCCACGAGCTCGTCGAGCGTGGGTTCTCGGTCCGCGTGATCGAGTCGCGTCCTGACTGGGGAGGCAAGGCGCGCTCGCAGCCAGTCCCTGGCTCGGGCAGCGGCGGGCGACTGGATCTACCCGGCGAGCACGGGTTCCGATTCTATCCGCGCTTCTACACGCACGTGATCGACACGATGAAGCGCATCCCGAGCCCGGTCGGCGGCTACGTCGTCGATCACCTCAAGGCGACGACGGAGAGCGCGATCGCCTTGGTCGACAGCAGCACCTGGTACCGATTCTTCCGGCGTCCCGTCACTCGGCCGTTCGAGGTCATCGCCGCGCTCGAGCTGTTCTTCCAGGAGCTCGACTTCGACAGCCGCGACATCGGGCTGTTCACCGCGAAGATCCTCGAGTTCCTCACCGCCAGCGAGGAGCGCCGCCTCGGCGAGTACGAGAACATGTCGTGGTGGGACTTCCTCGAGGGCGATCTGTTCTCGGAGAACTTCCAGCGGCAGCTGCGTGCGGTCCCCCGCACGATGGTCGCGATGGATCCGCGCCGCGGCTCCGCTCGCACGGTCGGTGGCATCTCGATGCAGCTGATCCTCGACTACGCTGACACGGGCGTTTCGAATGACCGGACGATGGGAGGACCGACGAGCGAGATGTGGTTCGATCCGTGGATCACCCTGCTCACATCGCTCGGCGTGCAGCTCGATACCGGCCTGCGCGCGACGACGATCGACGTCGCCGGCGGAGTGATCTCCGGCGTGCAGCTCTCCGACGGCACGACCGCGACCGCTGACTACTACGTGCTCGCGGTCCCGCTCGATGCAGCGATCCAGATCATCACGCCCGCGATGGGTGCGCTCGATCCCGCGCTCGAGCGGCTGCGCCTCGCGAATGCCGATGATCTCGTGTCGTGGATGGTCGGCATCCAGTACTTCCTCTACGAGGACGTCCCGCTCGTCCGCGGCCACACATTCTTCCCCGACTCACCGTGGGCACTCACGACGATCTCGCAGCCGCAGTTCTGGCGCGACCTCGGCATCTTTCGCACGCGCTACGGCGCGGGTGATGTCGGTGGACTGATCTCCGTCGACGTCTCGGACTGGGATGCGCCCGGCAAGTTCATCCCGAAGACGGCGAAGGAGTGCACGCCGGCGGAGATCGCGCAGGAGGTCTGGCAGCAGCTCAAGGCCGGTCTCAACGGGCCAACCGCGGGTGAGGAGACCTTGACCGACGCGATGCTCCACTCGTGGCACCTCGATTCGGATCTCGATTTTGGCTCCGGCGTTCCACCGGTCAATAACTCGCGGCTGCTCGTCCATCCGCCCGGGTCATGGAACCTTCGGCCCGAGGCCGCGACGCTGATTCCGAACCTCGTGCTCGCATCGGACTACGTGCGCACCAACACGGACCTCGCATCGATGGAAGGCGCGAGCGAGGCAGCGCGGCGCGCCGTGAATGCTGTCCTCGACCGCAGCGGCTCGACCGCCGCCCGCGCTCGCGTGTGGCCCTTGCTCGAACCCACCGAGTTCCGGCGGCCCAAGAAGCTGGATGCCTGGCTGTACCGCCACGGCTATCGCCACGCGTTCGAGATCCTCGGGATCCGCAACGCGGCTCGCGCGGCGAGCTGGCTGCGCCGGCTCGAGGTCGCGGCGGGGTTCGCCCGGATCGACGACTGGCTCGACGACAACGTGCGGGTCTCGCGCCTGATGAAGAAGATCCTCAGCTTCCTGGGGCTTGGCTGACCTGATCGTC
>JANOPP010000023.1:0-1721 GCA_031421915.1 Myxococcales bacterium
CTCGTCGATCGCGTTGGGCTCGAGCCCATCCGTCCGAGCCGATCAGTTCGCCTCCACGTACGCGCGATAAACGTCGGGCCAGGTGAACAACTCGATGGCCCGCTCGTGCCTTCGCGCGGGATCGGGACCCTCCGTCAATGCCGATCCTTGTTGGTCTTCTGGTGCGCGACCGCGAACACGGCGACCAGCGCCGCCAGGAAGAGACCACCCACGACTGCGGCGACGAGGATCAGCGTGCCGCGCAGCCCTTTGTCGATGCGGCTCTCGTCTGCGGCCAACGGCCTCGAGATCTCGAGCACGCCGCGCACTTCGCCCAGCTTCCAGTCCGTCTTCGTGCTGTCCGCGTGCGTGTTGTGACAGTCGACGCAGCCCTGCTCCATCTTGCGCGCGACGGCGTAGCGCAGGACGGTCTCGCCATTCACGTCCTCGAAACGCGTCACGGGCTTCGACGGATCGGCGCGCAAGCTCCTCAGCGTCTCGACCTGGAACGCGTCGAGCTCGCCGCGCACGCGGTTCTTGAACGGGAAGTCGCTGTAATGGCGAACGCGTGCCTTGCCCTCACGATCGGTGACGCGCTCCGCGAGTTCCGTGAGGAACGTCGCCGGGATGGGGATCGCATTCGCCGTTGCGCGCCATTTCGAGGTCACCGTGACGTGTGCCTTGTCCACGCGCGACGCGACGGCTTCGACGTAGAACGAGTTGACCTCCTGGAGCAACTGCGTCTCGAGCGCCGCACTCTCGATCGCCGACTGCTCGACGAGCGTGCGCGTCAACGCACCGAGTCGCCACAGTCCGAGTCCCGCGCCGAGGACGAGCGCGAGCATCGTCGCCGTCGCCATCGGGTTGCGCCGACACCACCGCACGGCGCGCATCGGCGTCGAGATCTTCAGCGCCGACACGGGCTTGCCCACGAGGAAGGAGCGCAGGTCGTCGCCCAACGCGCTCATGTCCGCGTAGCGCGCCTCGGGATCCCGCGACATCGCCTTCTCCGCGATCGCAGCCAACTCCGGCGCGATCGATGGATCGACTTGACGCACTGGCGCCGGCGGTCCTTCGATGACCCACGAGAGCACCTGCAGGCTCGGAATGCGCGCGCCCTTCGGCAAGTACGGCGGCCGACCGGCGACGAGGTGATAGAGCATCGCGCCAACGGAATAGATGTCGGATCGCGGCGATACGCGCTCGATCTCGCCGCGCGCTTGCTCCGGCGACATGTAGATGGGCGTGCCCAAGACGGTGCCTTCCGCGGTCGCGAGCCCGTCTCCGTTCTCGTCGTCGTGCGGCTCGGTGAGCAGGATCGAACCGGTCGTCGCGCCTTGACCGTCAGGGCGTTCGGGCCGACCCATGACCTTCGCGAGACCCCAGTCCATGACGTAGACCTCGCCGAAGCGACCGGTCATCACGTTCGCGGGCTTGAGGTCGCGGTGCACGACGCCCTTGCTGTGCGCGTACGCCATCGCCTCGCACACGCGCAGCAGCACGCCCAGCGCCCGCGTGCGCGACCAGCCTTCCTCGCCCGCGTGGACCAACTCGAGGATGCGGTCGAAGTCGCGGCCTTTCACCAGGCGCATCGTGAAGTAAACGCGCGCCTGTTCATCGAGTCCGAGCTCGTGGACCGGCACGACGCACGGGTGGTCTAGCTGGCCCGTTATCTGCGCTTCCTCGAGTAAGCGCGACACGCGACGTCCGTCGAGTTCCGGCGCAGCCGGACCCGCTGGCGT
>JANOPP010000024.1:0-3019 GCA_031421915.1 Myxococcales bacterium
GAGTTGCTGTGTACCAACGATCGCGCGCGGCAGGAAATCGCCTTCACGTATTTCATTCTGGTCAAAGTCACGAAAGCCCGCGACCACGCTGAGGACATGATCGGTCAGCACATCGAAATCACCGTTGGCGGTCAAACTCCATTGGCTTCCTTTGGCACGCGTCACGAGATTGTGATTGATGAAGCGCTGGTTCTCGCCTTGGGCCGAGCCGCCGGGAAGTGCGAGCTCGGCATCGAGCACCGCGCCACGGCTGACGGCGGTAATGTCGGCGCAGCAATCATCATTCGATCGCATATAGTCAGCGATTAAACGCAGACGCGCTGTGCCGGAATCATAATCAAGAATGCCACGCGCGCCATAGCGCTCATAGCCGTTCACCTTTTCGTTCCTGCCTTCGAAAATATTGGTGATGTTACCATCGAAGCTGTTGTAAAATCCGGTCAATCGGGCAGTCAAACCATTGGCAAGCGGCCCTGATACCGATGCGCGCAGACGATATTCATTGCCTTGGAACCAGTCGGCACGCGCTTCGGCTTCAAGATTGTCGGTGCCGCCTCTGGAGACGATATTGATAAGGCCGGCGCTGGCGTTCTTGCCGAACAGGGTCCCCTGCGGACCGCGCAGCACTTCCAGGCGTTCGACGTCAACGAGATCGATGAACGCCTGGCCAGAACGGCTGAGCACCACGCCATCGACCACAGTCGACACGCTCGGTTCAGTGCCGATCGCAAAGGCAACTGTGCCGACGCCGCGGATCAAAAGGGCGCTGCCGGAATTGTTTGTGCCTTTCCGGAAGGTGACCGACGGGACAATTCGGTTGAGTGACGCGACGTCGAAGACATTGGTCTGCTCAAGGCGGCCTGCCGTCAGCACCGAGATGCCAATCGGCACGTCCTGCACATTCTCCTTCACTCGTTGCGCAGTGACGATCAGTTCGTCGACCTGAGCCTGGGCCAGCACAGGGGTGGACGCTACCAGCGCAATCGCACTCGCCGCCAGAATCCCGGCTCGGACACTTTTCCTGTTTGTAAGCGACATCGCCATTTCCTCCCCCTGTGCGCGAGCTTTTTCAGTTCACGCTATTCATTGGCGATTATCGTATGCAGAAGTGAAAATGGTGTCAATCGGCAAAAGCGATCCCGCCACTGCCATGGCCCTGCAGCCCCCACTGTCATCCCAGCCCAACCGCAACACTTGCAGCGACTGAGAATGCAGAAGCACCAGGCTCGATCGGCGACGCGACGCGCAACTCTGAATCGACGCCAGATTCGAGTGGTGTCCGTTTCGAGATTAGACGGACGAATGCGCCCGGACAGGATTTGGCTTGGTTGGCCTTTGTCGATACTGGTTATCAGCTCGACGCTTGAGGCAAACGATCGCCACGAAGTCTTCCACGAGCTTACAGCCACGAGCGGGCTTGGCGCGCGAGGCTATCTGGCAGTTCATTATAGTTTGAACGGCAGCTTCTGTTGCAAGCAGTCATTCAGCGCCGAGTTCCGGATGGTCTGGTTCTGGGTCGACACCGGCCGTGCCCGCGGTGTCCGCAAGGGGACAGCAAAGGGACTGCAATCTTCTATCTCAGGCAGCGAACAGGAGCTCCATTCCGACATAAGGGCGGATGATCTTACCGGGTATCACCCGCATCGCTTCCTCGACGAACACCTCACCAGTGCAGTGCATCGGGATGATGTAGCGCGGGCCAATGAACGCAAGCTCAGCGACAGTTTGCTTGGCCTCAGCTTCGGTGCGTGGCCGAACGAGATGGAAGCCACCGACCACTGCGTGCACCTTCGTGATGCCTGAGATCGCCTGAGCTTGCCGGACCGAGTTGATGACGCCGCGGTGGCTGCACGATGCTATCACGACAAGGCCAAGATTCTTCACGATGTAGAAGGTCGCAAGTTCGTGTTCGCCGTCATCCGGAAGCTGGGCAAGGCCGCGCTTGGCCGGATCCAGCCCGGCCTTGTCGCAGCCTTTGCCGGGCCGCATCTGCGTCGGGATGGCTGCCCTTTCGAAGCTCGTTAGCGGAATGGTGCCCGTGGTCAGCGCCTGCCCCATAATCACTGCCGGCGCGGCCGTGATGCGCGCTTCGAACCCGGCGCGTCGCAGCGCCGCGCGGTCGAGCGTACCCATCAGTGGCGCCGGGTCGCCTATCATCGCGAGGCGTTCGCAAAACGCTTCCTCCCCGCCGACATATAGCGGTATGGTGCGTCTCGCGGCGTTGCCAAAGAAGCCCGAGAAACCGCCGTAGTGATCGAGATGACCATGGCTCAGCACGGCGGCGTCGATCGCCTGGGGATCGAGGCCGAGCAATGCGAGGTTATTGCGTATCGTTTCGGCGGAATAGCCAAAGTCGATCAGCACGGTCACCGCGTCCCCAGCCCGGCGCGACTTTGCGAGCAGCGACAGGCCAAACTCTCCGGTTAGCGCGCGAGGTGACATCACCGGCTTTCCGGCATCGACCTTTGCCTGGATGACCTTCAGACCGGGAAGGACCAGGTCCGGCAGGAACGGCCCGAAGGTCGCACTGTCGTCCAGCACGCGGATCGAAAGCATGTCCACCTCGATAACTGATGGAGCGGCATTCGCCTGCGCACACCCCAACGCCGCCGGTATCGCCAGGCTTACGCCAAGGAAGCTACGCCGGTCGAGCAAAGCCCTGCCGCCAACACGGACGCGATCCATAAGGTGACTCCCTGTACGCTCTCGTCCATTGTACCCCGGCCGGGCTCAACGGCAAATCGGCTTGCGCGCATCGAGCCAGTCCCGGGTGATTTCGCCGGTATCGGGCTCGAGGGCGGTGGCCCCGTTTTGGTCCGCCCAGGTGAGGGTGGCAGCAGCGCGGCGACGCGCCAGCGGATTCCTTGAGGCGATAGCTGTGGCCGTTCATGCCGAGGATGCTGACGTAGTAGGTGAGTCGGTCCAGCAGCGCGCCGGTCAGCCGTCCGGAGCCGGATACAAAAGAGGCCGCCGCCATGGGTAACTCCAGGCGCTGCCGTTCAAAATTGCAGGCTTAATG
>JANOPP010000025.1:0-36142 GCA_031421915.1 Myxococcales bacterium
GTGCCGTACTGGTCGATACCATCGATGAACAGGTCGCCCTTGCGCGTCGGCTCCGCCGCAACCTCGGCGTCGGCGATCTTTGCGTCACCGGTACGGACGTGGATCTGTGCGCGCTTGATGTCGCGGCGCGGATTCTTCACGGCCTTGGTGATGAGCTCGCAGTCGTCGACATACGGGACCTTCGCGACCTCGACCGGGAGGTCCTTCGGTGGCTTGATCGGCACCGGGTTCCGGAGGACCTGCGACGTCTCGCCGTACATCGGCTGGCAGGCGGCGAACACGAGCGTGGCAACGGCGATCAGCGTCTTCCCCATCTCCCCATACTAAACGGTCGTGCGATGGTCGGCCATGGCGGAGAACAAGCCCCGGACCGTCGTGATCACGGGCGCGAGCTCGGGGATCGGGCTCGAGACGGCGCGGGCACTTGCGGGGCAGGGCTGCCGGGTCGTCATGGTCGTCCGCAGCAAGGAGCGGGGCGAGGCGGCGATCGCGAACATCCAGAAGACGGTGCCGGGAGCGGCGCTCGAGCTCGTGCTCGCAGATCTGTACTCCCTGGCGGAGGTCCGCAAGGCGGGCGCGGAGCTGCGCGCGAAGGTTCCGCACCTCGACGTGCTGATCAACAACGCGGGCCTGATCCACGATGCACGCGAGCTGACGGTCGACGGCCTCGAGCGCACGTTCGCCCTCAATCACCTCGCGGCCTTCTTGCTGACGTACGAGCTGCGCGAGCTCCTGGCGGCGAGTGCGCCCGCCCGGGTGATCACGGTCGCGTCCGCGGGCCATCGCTACGCGAAGTTCACGTGGGACGATCTCGCGACCATGAAGACGTGGACCGGCCAGGTCGGCGTCTACGGCGCGTCGAAGCTGTGCAACATCTGGTTCGCGCGCGAGGCAGCGGTGCGGTTCAAGGGCAAAGGCGTGACCTCGAACTCGCTGCATCCCGGTGCGGTCGCGTCGAATTTCGGTGCGTCCGGCGGTGCGCTGTTCCGGATCGGCGTGCGGATCGCGCGGCCGTTCCTGTTGACGTCGGCGCAGGGGGCGCGGACGTCGGTGCACCTCGCCGCGTCGCGTGAGGTCGAAGGGATCACGGGCAAGTACTGGGCAGGCTGCAAGCTACGAACTCCCACCGCACTGGCGCGCGACGACGCGCAGGCGAAGAAGCTATGGGAGCTGAGCGAGAAGCTGTGCGGCGTGAGCTGGTCATAGCGCTCGCGTGCCCGACCGCCGCGTATCGGGGCGCGGCGCGAGTGGTCGCGGCGCGCATGGTCGCGGCGCGCATGGTTCTCGCAGCGCTCGCGGTCGTGGCTGTCCTCGCGGGTTGTCGCTCGCGGGGCGACAGCTCGACGGGCTCGAGCGGGGGCTCGGGCTCGGGCCCCGGCGCCGGCTCCGCGCTCGCGCCTCGTACGGCTCGCGTGGCCAACCCGGCGGCGGCCGGCTCGACGATCGCGCGCGCCGACTACATCGGCCCGGATGCATGCGGCGAGTGTCATGCCGAGCAGCTCGCGCAGTGGACGATGTCGCTGCACCCGGTGATGAACCAGCGCGCGGAGAGCGGCGGCGTGATCGGTGCGTTCGGCGGCACGGTCCTCCGATATGCGGGCGGCGAGGCGCGGTTCGACGGCGACGCGAAGGCCGGCTACACGATGACGCTGACGCATGGCGAACGCCGCGTCAGCTATCGCGTCACTCGCACGATCGGTGTGCGCAGCTTGCAGGAGTACGTGGGCATCGAGCAGGGTCGGGACGCCGAGACGTATGGCGAGGAAGTCCGGCTGCCGTTCGGCTGGTGGCCCAAGCGCGCCGGCTGGTACCCGCAGCCCTACTTCGATCCGTGGCTTCCCGAGGACAAGGTCGACGTCTACGCGCCCGTGCGCGAGCCGTGGGCGGAGCGCTGCCCGTGGTGCCACAGCACGTACGCGTTCGAGCAGCGGATCGCGCGCGCTGCGCTCAAGCCCGTCGGCCACGGACTGGAGCAGCAGTTCGTCGGAACGCTGGGGAGCGAGACGCTCGCGATCGATCAGCAGGTCACGATCGGGATCAGCTGCGAGAGCTGTCACCTCGGCGGGCGCGCGCACGCGGCCGGTGCGCCGATCCACCTCGTGCCGCAGGGTGCGGAGCCACGACCTGGAGCGGTGGTCCCGACGACGTTCGCGCAGGAGCGCACCACGCCGGCGATCGTCAACACCGTGTGCGCGCAGTGTCACTCGGGGCCCTCGCCGCGCCTCGCGGATGGCACCGCGCTCCGCAACTCGAGCGAGGCGATCGATCTCGCTGCGTCATCCTGCACGACGGCGCGTTGCATCGACTGTCATGATCCACATCGCGGTGGGTTCGACGAGAAGCGCGCGATCGCCGCGTGCACCAAGTGTCACTCAGCGCTCGCAGATCCCTCGTCGGCGCGCACGCATGCGGGGCACGCGCCCGCGACCACGTGCCTCGACTGCCACATGCCGAAGGTGGTGATGGGCATCGATCGGTTCGTGCGCACACACCGGATCTCCTCCCCGACGAACGCGAAGGTGCTCGCCACCGCGGGACCGAACGCGTGCAACCTGTGTCACCTCGATCGCTCGATCGCGTGGACCGTTGCCGAGCTGCGGGCGCAGTTCGAGGTTCGCCTCGATCCGCAGAGCTGGAAGAGCTACGGCGATCCGGAGAGCTCGGTCGGCGACGTATGGCTCACGAGCGGCGAGCCGGCGTTCCGGATCATGGCTGCCGCCGCCTATGCGCGATCGCCGCTCGGCTCGTTCGCGGTGCTCGAGCTGGTACGCGGTCTCGGCGATCCGCTGGCGCACGTCCGCACCTGGACCCTGCTCGCGCTCGAGGAGCTCCTGCATCGGCGGATCACCGACGCGGAGTACGACCCGCGCGCGCCATCGGCAGACCGCGCCCGCCAGGTGCAGCAGCTCACCGAGCGCCTGCGCCCACGTCCACTTCGCTAACTGGGTGGTCGGTGACCCACACCCGGCCACCATTCACATTGCTTCATACGACCCTCGATCTCCGGGTTACCGGGTCGTGCTACCCGAGGAAGAGGTGCGAGTCGCGCCCGCATCGCTCGCAACTCCCGCTCTAACGCACGGGAGTGGAGTGACCGAGGCACACGCCGCGGTTACCGTCCCTGCATGGGACTACTGGGCAAACTGTTTGGCGGCGGGACCGAGCTGTCGATCTCGCTGAACTCCACCAACATCATCGCGGGCGGTGTGGTCGCCGGAAAGGTGACCGTCACCGGCGGCAAGAAGCCGCTGACCATGACGTCGGTCGTCGTGGTCGTCTACTTCGTCAACGTGACGAAGGGTGACGGTCCGCTGCCGTCGATCGAGCTGCGCGAGCTCTCGAAGAACTCGGTCGCTGCGAACCAGCCGCTGCCTGCGGGCAAAGTGGTGACGTTCGACTTCAGCGTCCAGATCCCCGACGGGCTCGATCCGAACGGCAGCTACAAGGTGGTCGCCGCCGCCGACATTCCGAGCGTCAAGGACCCCAAGGCCGAGGCCGACTTCAAGGTCATCACCCCGGGCCACAACCGCGGCGCCGTGATGGGTGCGATCTTCGGTGCGAACGAGTCCGAGATCCTCGGCCGCTACCCGGGCCTCCTCGATCCCGACGAGAGCGAGCAGTTCTCGGCGCTCTGCGAGCTGCGCGGTGATGCCTACGGCGAGAACGCTTCCAAGCTCGTCGCCATCGCTCCCTGGCTCCTGCGCTACGCCAAGACCGGACCCGAGGATCTTCGCGACGAGGCCCTCGAGACCTGGGCCACGATCCTCAACAACCGCGCTCGTCCGTCCGATATCACCGAGCTCGAGGCGTTCGCCAACGGCACCCTCAGCAACGATCTCCGCCGCGCGGTCGTTGCGGCCGCGACCAAGTTCGCCGACGAGGGCGCGGCACCGCTCCTGACCAAGTTCGCCAAGGATCCGGACGCCGATGTTCGCGAGCACGTCGCGCGCTGCCTCCACTTCGAGGCCGATGACGGGCTCCCGGGCCGCCTCGAGCTGATCGTCGCGCTCACCAGCGACTCCGACGTGTCGGTCCGCCGCGCAGCCGCCTCCGCGCTCGGTGCTTTCACCGACAACCACGGTGCGATGCAGCTCGCCGTCGACCTCGCGGGTCGCGACCCGTCGCCCGACGTCAAGTCCGAGGCCCTCGAGGCGATCGCCTACTCGCACTACAACGGCATGCTCGATCTCGTCCTCAACGCATACCAGCAGCACGTCGGATCGCAGCACGCCGACGTGCGCCGCGCGATCGCGGGTCGCATCGGTTCGCTGCCCCCGGATCCGCGGATCGATGGCCTCGTCCAGACCCTCCTCGCGGATCGCTCGGCCGACGTTCGCAAGCGGATGGCGTGGATGGGCGTCAACATGTCCGACCACCCGCACCTCGCGCCGCTGTTCCGCCGCGTCGCCGAGTCCGATCCGGACGACGACGTGCGCGCCGAGGCCGTCTACGGCGTCCGCGGCTTCCTGACGCCGAAGGATGCGATCACGTTCGCCAAGGAGCGTCTCGCGGCGGATCCGACCGAGAAGATGGCGTGGCAGGCGATCAACGTCGCGCGCGCGTGCGACGAGGAGAAGCGCGAGTCCAAGGAGCTCTTGACCGCCGTCACGAAGTGCAACTACGCCGATCCGGCGTCGCACGCTCGCGACGAGCTTCGCGGCTAGAGCGGCGCGCCTGGAACCGGGCAGTAGCCACTGGGGGTCACGTTGTCATGCGCCCTCGCGGCTGCGGCAGCGATCGGACCGGGCTTCGTGCCACTGGTTCCCTCGCCCGGGCTCGTGTAGCGGCCGATTGCGCGCCCGGCCGCGTTGCCCCACTCGTACGGGATGATGCCGCTACTCATGAGGGTTCCGACAGCCCCGAGGCCCGCGCCGATCTCTCCTTCGCGGGTTCCAGTACCCTTCGTCTCGTCGGCACCGAACAACAAGTTGGTCAGGCCGACGGCGCTGGTCGCGGCGATATCGTCGAGGCCCGTGGGGATCTCGCCGGCGATGTCACCGTGGCCCGTCTGCTCGGCCGCATACCGAGCGCCCGTCCCGACGAACCCGAGCACGTTGTCGATCATCCCGGTTGCGTTGCTGAATCCCTCGTCCACACCCGCCGCGTTGTACAGAGCCTGAGCTCCGTGCGAGACCGCGCCGTCGCGGTCGCCGGTAACGCCGTCGTAGACCGCCGACGCTCCGTGGTAGATCGCCTGCGCTCCTGACGCGGCCCGTCCCAGGACCGGTACGTGGCCGTGCTGTTTGGCGACGACTTCTACGCCCGGATCGATGGCGTCACGGCGGTTCCGGCGCGCCTCGAACCGATGCGCCAGATCATGCGCGACCTCGCACAGACGTACTCGCTCGGCCTCGGCGAGCTGCGGCGACGGCGGTACCTGTACGCTCCGCCAAGCGGATGGACCGGCTATCCGCGTGGGCTGATCACCGAGTGGCAGCCGCCGGCGTTCCCGAATGATCCGAGCTCGATCGCCGTGTTCCCCGCGAGGCCGATCCGCGAGACCGCCGCGGGCGCACTCGATCGCGCGCTCCACGAGCTCGGCTGGGCAGGCTTCGCGGCGACGTCGGATTCGACCGATGCCTTGGCCACGACGCGGTTCGCGACGGGTCTCGTGCGCAAGCTCACGGGCACGTCGGGCGGGCAGGACGTCCACCAGCACATCGCGGTGCTCCAGGATGCGCGGTTCTTCTACGTGTGTCGGCTCGAGGGCACGGCGGCGGCGCTCGCTGCGCATCGCGGTGGGTTTGTCGAGCTGCTCGAGTCGATCGAGCCGGTGGCGTTGCCGCGTCGCGATGTCGCGCCGAACCTCGACGTGATGGCGAGCTGGGTGGATTGAGATGAAGACCTCGCTCGAGCTCGTGATCGATACCCGCTGGCCATTGCGCGAGCTCGCCGGCCAGCGCGTCGTCGCGATCGGTGAGCCTGATGTCCTGCTCGCCTGGGGCGGGCTCGTGCCGTATCCCGACGATGTCGAGCGCTGGAAGCGGCGCGCTCTCGCTGTCGAGATCGCGGCGGACGCGACGGTCGACGTTCATGCGAGCGAGTCGCTGACCACGCGCACCGGATGGCGCTTCGACCTTGTCGACGCCAGCATCGTGCGCGCAGGGGAGGTCGTCGAGGCGCGCGTCGCCGCGTTCTACAAGTTCCTCGAGTACGGCGCCGTCGCGCTGGTGCGCGCGCCTGCTCGGGCCGCGATCGATCGTGCACGCGCCGAGCTCCTCGCTCTCCTGGTCACCGGCGCGCCGTCGTGGTCACCGGTGTGCTTGCACGAGCTCCTCGCGCCACGGACCTAGGTCTTGTCGAGGAGCCCCTTCTCGAGGGCCAGCTTCTTGAGCAGCGTCTTGGTTCGCTCGTAGCGTTTGCGCAACGCGGCCGCGCGCTGGTCGAGCGTCGAGGCGGGCTCGTCCTCGGCAGCGGTTGCCCGCGCGATCTCCTTCCACGACATCCGGCGATCGAGCCGAAGGATCAGGATCTCGTGGTCATCGGGTTCGAGGGACTCGATCAGCACGCGAAGGCCTTTCATCACCTCGCTGCGCTGATACGGAGCGGTCGTCGAGCGCGGGACCGCCGCGATGCTGGCCGCGACCGACAGCGGCAGATTGCGTTCGAGACGCCGGCGCGGATCACGGCGCAGCGCGTGGAGCGCGTTGCGAGCGAGCTGATAGGCCCACGTTCGTAGCGACGACTCCCAGCGGAACTTTGCGAGATTGCGCCACAGGTTCTCCGAGGCGGCGCCGAAAGCATCCGCGGCCAGAGCTGGATCGTGAGCGAGGGCGCACAAGAATCCGTGGAGCTCTGGGCCGTAGTGGCTGATCGCGAGCGAGGCCGCACCGTCGAGATCGCCGGCGTCGATCAGCTCGCGGACGGTCGTCTCGACGGGATCGCGGGCGCGTGGTGTCTCGGGATCCTCGGGCGCGGCGGACACGAGCTGAGGAGCCTACCTCAGCTTCGCGAGCAGACCGTCGACTTCGGTGACGCGTGCCGGGATCGACGCCACGACATAGGCGGCCCGCGCTTCCGAGAGCAGCTTGCGGGCGCGCCCAGGCTCGCGGCCGAGAGCGATCAGCGCGCGACCGGCCTCGAGCCGCGCCCAGCCGGGACCGACCGGCTCGTCGGGATCGCTGACGAGGGCGATCGCGGCCTCGGCCGTCGCCAGCGCCTCCAGGTGGCGAGCAGCCAGGTTCTCGATCATCGCGATGTGGACTACAGCGAACACGTGGCGCGCCGAGGCGCGCATCCGACGCTCGAAGATCGCAGCCGCGCGCCGTGCAGTCGCGAGGGCGGCGTCGTACGACTTGGCCTCGCGCTCGGCGACGGCGAGGTTGTACAGCGCAGCTGCAAGCTCGACGTGATGTGCACCGAGCGTCCGCTCTTGCACGGCGACGGCGTGGCGGAGGGCCGCGAGGGCGCGCTCGGTCTCGCCGCGATCCATGTAGATCAGCGCGAGGTTCGAGTCGATCAGCGCGACGTCGTGGTGCTCGGTGCCAAACGCGTCGGTCAGGCTCTTGCGAGCGGCCTCGAGGTACCTCGCCGCGCTGGCGTCATTGCCGCCGAGCAGGGCGACGCCGAGGTTGATCTGCGCATCGATCATCGAGCTGCCCGACGCCGGCGTCCCGTCGACGATCGAGCGGGCGCGCTGTGCGGCTGCCACCGCCGCCTCCGTCCTGCCTGCGGTGATCAGCGCGGCGGACCGCGTGCTGTATGCATCCGCGACGGCCGGGTGGTGCTCGCCGAGGCCCTCGACGAGCGCCGCGATCTGCGCGTCGCTCGCGGCGAGTGCCTCGTCGACCTTACCGAGATCGGTCAGGGCACTGGCCCGCACCCCGAGCAGCGACGCGGAGAAGACCTTGGTCGGTGTCGCGCTGCCGAGCGTCTCGGCCAGCGCGACACGCATCAGCGCCACCTCGCTGTCGCCGCTCACCGACGCCGCAGCGGCGGCTGCCTGCACGACGTCGGCAGCGAGAGAAGGCAGACGTTCGCGTTCGCGCTCCGCGTCGGCCATCCCGTTCTGGATCCACCGCGCACTCCCTTCTGGATCGCGGCGGACGTTTGCGGTCAACGCGATCAGCTCGGTTACGACCTGGAGCGTGAGCTCGCCGTCGTCGCGGGCACGCGCCGCGAAGTAGATCTCCGACAGTCGCTGCTCGGCGTTCGCGAAGTCGCCCGCGTGCATCGCGATGGCACCGTCGAGAAACGCGAGCTGCTGCACGATCGACGGATGCGTCGCGACCGACGTCGTGGCGACCTCGGCGCGTACACCCTTGGCGGCCGTTGCGCGACCGAGCTCGAGCTGCGTCCGTGCGACCTCGAGCTTCGCGCGCGCTTCGATCACGGTCTCGAGGGGATGCTCCGGTGTCGCGAGCGTTCGTCGGCCGGCGAGCAGGCGCGCGTCGCCGCACGCCTCGGCGGACGGCAGCTGGGCGGTGATCTGGATCAGATCCGGGACTGTCTCGGGCGCCATCGGTAACGCGCCGAGCAGCGCGCGGGCGGTCCGCGCTGCGACTTCGAGGCACTCGCGGCTCGCGGTCGCGAGCTCTGGCGACCATTGCCGGTGCGCGCGAGCCACGCACGCAGCCCGCGATACCGACGCATGTTGCGCTCGCAGGGCGCCGATCGAGCGCTCGATCACGCCTGCACGTTCGTCGGCGTGCGCGGTTCCCGACGCGCGCACCGTGGCGACGAGGTTGGCCGTGTGCGCCGGTGGCAGCACGGTCGTCAGCACGTCGAGCTCCGTCTCGCACGCGGCGGTTGGATCCGCCGCCGGCCACAGTGCCCACGCCGTGGCGGCGGCTCCCACGATGACGGTCGCCGCGATCGCAGCGATCACGCGCGGCCGGTAGTACGCCGCTCGCAGCCCTGCGAGCAGCGCACGCACCGACGGCCAGCGTGCTTGCGGGTCCAGCGCCAGTGCACGCAGCAGCACACGGCGCAGCCTCGGCGGGATCTTGTCGCGGCCGCGCTGCGGGAAGCCGCGCGCGATCTTTGCCCGCATCACGCCGGTCGTGTCGCCCGCGAACGGGCGCTCACCCGACAGCGCTTCCCATACCACCACGGCGAACGCGAACTGATCACTGCGTGCATCCACCTCGCCGCCGTCGATCTGCTCGGGGGCCATGTACGCCGGCGTCCCGAGTACCGTGCCTGTCCGGGTGTGATCGCCGATCATCGCCGACACGGGGCCGCTGGTGGCAGTTGCCGTCAGCTGCGCGAGCCCGAAGTCGCCGATCCGCACGCGACGGTCGCGGCCGACGAGAATGTTGTCGGGTTTGACATCTCGATGCACGAGACCCGAGTCGTGCGCGGCCGCGAGCCCTTCACCTGCGGCGGCGAGCGCGTCGAGGATCTCTCGCCGGCCGCGCGGCCGCTCCGCGAGCCACGCACGCAGCGTGGTGCCGGGCACGTACTCCATCGCGACAAACGGGTGACCGCCCACCTCGCCCACCTCGAACACGGCGACCACGTTGGGATGCGCCAGCTTCGCCATCGCGATTGCCTCGCGCCGCAGCCGCTCCGAATCCGCGACGGTGCGATGCAGCTTGAGGGCGACCTCGCGATCGAGCGAGCGGTCCCGCGCGCGGTACACCGTTCCCATGCCACCGGCGCCGAGCACAGCGGCGACGACGTAGCGGTTCGCGATCACCGTGCCCGCGGGGAGGGTTGGCTGGATCGGCGGGACCGCGAGCGCACCCACGAGCGCCTGCTCGAGCGAGTCGAGAGCACCTGGTGTCGCATCGTCGTCATCGTTCATCGCAAGCTGATCCGATCAGAACTGGTCGTTGGGCCCGCACATGTACATGTCGATGTGGACCTCGTACTTCGCCTCGGGACAGGTCGCGAGGTAGAGGTCGATGATCGAGCCGCAGCGGCCGCCTTCACCGACGTTGCCCTTGCGGCTGGTCATGACCTGGCCGCGGCCCGTGAACGCCTTCGAACCGTCCGCGCACAGCGTGTTCATCAACCACGCCTGCTGCTGCGGGATCCCGCAGACCTCGATCGCCTTGTCCTTGGTGGTCGGCGCGTCCGTGAACTTCGTGGCACCGAGGCCGTAGCGCTTCGCGGCCTGCGCATCTGTCAACATGTACGGGCCGTACTCGTCGGGATGGTTCGTGCACGCGGCCTTGGGATCCTCGACGGGCGTCACCGGGGTGAGCGGCTCGGAAGGCGGTGGCGGAGCCGGAGGCGGCGTCGTGGGTTGCGGGCTCGTGCCGCCGCAGGCGGCGAGAGTGAGGACAAGGCACGGGAGGGTGCGCATTCGTGAATCCTACGCTAGGGCGCGAGGATCGACGCTCGCATCGCGGCGAGGAATCTACTAGGTTGGCGGCGCCATGGGCACCGAGCCGACGATCGACCCGACCATCGTCCACGAAGACGGACGCGTCGAGCTGAGCGCATCCGAGGAGCTCGAGACATCGCCCCTCTACAACGAGGACCTCGCACCCGTTCCGGTCACGAAGCGGACGTGGTCGACGTGGGACTACGCCGCGCTGTGGATCTCGATGGCCCACTGCATCCCGACGTACACGATGGCGTCCGGTCTGATCGCGAGCGGGATGAGCTGGTGGCAAGCACTGCTCACGATCTTGCTTGGCAACCTGATCGTGCTCGCGCCGATCCTCTTGAACTCGCATCCCGGGACGAAGTACGGGATCCCGTTCCCGGTGTTCGCGCGCGCCGCGTACGGGACGGTTGGATCGAACCTCCCGGCGCTGATGCGCGCGTTGATCGCGTGCGGGTGGTTCGGCATCAACGCGTGGATCGGCGGCTACGCGCTGCAGACGTTCTTCGTGTCGATCGTACCCGGGTGGAACGATCTGCTGGGCACGCTGCACGGCTTCCCGGTGACGCAGTGGATCTCGTTCCTGCTGTTCTGGGGCCTCAACATCCTGATCATCTATCGGGGCATGGAGCTCGTGCGCAAGCTCGAGAGGTTTGCTGCGCCGTTCGTCCTCGTGATGACGGCGGTCCTCGTCGCGTGGGCGATCTGGAAGGCAGGCGGTCTCGGCCCGATCATGGCGGGCAGCGGAACGCTCACCAACCGCGACGACTTCCTGCGCGTGTTCATCCCGTCGCTGACAGCGACGATCGGCTTCTGGTCGACGCTGTCGCTCAACATGCCGGACTTCACGCGGTTCGGACGCTCGCAGCGCGAGCAGGCGATCGGTCAGGTTGTCGCGCTGCCCTCGACGATGACGGTGTTCGCCGCGATGGGGATCGTGATCACGTCGGCGACTGTCCTGATCTACGGCAAGTCGATCCCCGATCCGATCGCGCTTGGTGGGATGTTCGACAACCGCCTGATCGTCGGCGTCGTGATGTTCACGATCGTGATCGCGACGCTCGCGGTGAACATCGCGGCAAACGTCGTGTCGCCCGCGAATGACTTCGCGAACGCGTTCCCGAGCAAGATCAATTTCAAGACCGGCGGTCTCATCACCGGCATCGTCGGGATCGCGATGATGCCGTGGGAGCTGCTCAAGAACCCCGAGCGCTACATCAACGGCTGGCTCGTCGGGTACTCGGGATCGCTGGGGTCGGTCGCCGGCGTGCTGATCGTCGACTACTGGATCCTGCGCAAGAAGGAGCTCGACCTCGTCTCGCTCTACAAGGCGGATGGCGCCTATCGATATACGAATGGGTGGAACCTGGCGGCGGTGTGGGCAACGCTCGCCGGTGCAGGCATCGCGCTCCTGGGTGCCTTCTGGGCCCCGATGCGGCCGATCTACGACTGGTCGTGGTTCGTCGGGTTTGGGCTGGCGGGTGGGATCTACTGGTTGCTCATGCAAGGGCGCATCGCACCTTCTCGCCGAGGACAACAGTCCGAGCCGCCGCGAGCTGTGGTGCCCACGCCCCCTGTTGCCTCGGACGACTGACTGTCTCGCGAGTGGATCCAGGCATCTCGACGCCCACGCTTTCTTCGCCGTGAGGCACGCCTCGTGCAAGCCCCAAAGGTGTGAGCCGAACCATTACGGGGGACCGCTTCATCGCGGGGGCTCGGATCGGTGACTACGGGATCGAGCAGGAGCTCGGTATCGAGGACACCGGCATGATCTACCTCGGCCGACACGTCGTCCTGCCACGGCATGCCGCGATCAAGGTCATGCACGCGAGCGACGCGTGGATCAAATCGGTCGCCGTGCAGATGCTGCGCGAGGCCTGCCTCGTCGAGGCGCTGACGCATCCCGGCATCCCGCGGGTCTACGAGTGTGGCGTCCTGCCCGACAAGCGGCCGTGGACCGCGTTCGAGCACATCGACGGCGACTCGATCGGTTCGCTGATCGCGGAGACGCCGATGGCGGTCGCCGATGTCGTCGTCCTCGTGCGCGATGTCGCCGACATCCTCGATCACATTCACCAGCGCGGCATCGTGCATCGGCGGCTGACGGCCGAGGCGCTGATCCGCACGCCCACCCGGCGGTCGCCCGTCGCGATTCGCCAGTGGGGCAACGCCTGCACGTTCGATCACGACGCACGGACGAGCGTCGATCCACGGGACGATGTGCGCGAGCTCGGCAAGATCGCGTTCCGCGCGCTGACCGGTACGCGCCCCGTGACCAACGGCTCGACCTCCGAGCGGTATCCCGGGGCACCGCACGACGTGGCGATGCTCGTCGACAACATGCTCGCGCGCGATCCGAGCGCGCGGCCATCGAGCGCCGAGGTTCGCGATCGCGCGAAGTGGCTCGCCGACACGCTCGAGCTGGTGCCGGCCATGGACCGCCCCCGGTGGACGCCGCCGCACGGACTCGTCGATCAGGTTCCGGCCGCGATCGAGGAGGCCGCCGCCGGCTTCACGATCCGGATCGCCGGCCGTACTCCGACCCGCCGCTAGGTCTCGCGGCTAGGGTCGGCCAGCCCCGTCGACAACTGTCCCGGGCGGTCGTCGCGTGCAACCCCGCGAGATGAGCCGAGTCGATGGGGGCACGCACCATGCAGAAACCCTCCGCGTGGAGCGCTTTCTACCCGGCGATCGTCTCGGTCAGTATTCCATCGAGCGCGAGCTCGGTGCGACGCGGACCTCCGTGCTCTACCAGGTCGCTCACCTCGTCCTGCCGCGGCGCGCCTTGCTGAAGGTCGTGCACCCCAAGAATCAGCCACTGGGTGTGCAGCTCCTTCGCGAGGCGTGCATCGTCGCCGCTCTTCAACATCCCGGCATCCCGACCCTGTTCGAATCAGGTGTCCTCGAGGATCGCCGGCCGTGGTTCACCGTCGAGCGCATCGAGGGACAGAACCTCGCCGAGCTGCTCGCGCGCGGTCCGATGGATCCGCTCGAGGCGGGTGCACTGGTCCGCGACCTCGCCGACGTTCTTGCCCATACGCATCGTCGCGGTGTCCTGAACCTCGGCCTCCGCCCCGATCGGATCGTGATGACGCCGGAGCGCCGGTTCCCGCTGTGCGTCGCGGACTGGAGCGAGGCCCGCACGCACGACGCACCCATTGTTGTCACGCTCGCCGGGACGAGCAGCTATCACGCACCCGAGCTGCGCCGCGGGGACGCCGTCGATGACCGCGCAGACGTGTTCGCACTCGGCGTGATCGGCTACATGGCGCTGACCGGCGTGAAGCCGTTCCCCGCCGGCTGCACCGTGCACGTCCCGACGCTCGAGCGCTGCCCCAAGGCGCCGCGCGAGCTAGCGCGCCTGATCGACCAGATGCTGTCGCCTGATCGATTCGACCGCCCGAGCGCCGCCGAGGTCCACACGGACCTCGCCGAGCTCGTGACCGACGTGATCGACGTCGTCGAGCTGCCGACCGCCGCCGCGCCCGTGCGAGTCCGCAAGCCCAAGTGGACCCCCGCGATCCCGATCTTCACGACGGAGCTCGACCTCAACGATCTGCTGCCCGCCGAGGTCGACGAGGGCTGGGATTAGTCCGAGGGCTTGTTCAGCGCGTCGGTCGCGGTCGGTGTGATCGCGACGATCGGGCGGGTGGCGAGCTGCTCGCGGCTGTCCCTGATCGCGGCGAGCGCGACCGGATTGCGGATGATCTTCGGGTTCGCCTTCGCGAGCTCGTCGATCATCGCGTAGAGCTCCATCCGCTTCTCTCGCCACGGGACGAGAAGGCCCTGGACGATCTGCCGCCGCATCTCCTTGAGGGCCTGGCCGTCGGGGGACGCGTCGGTCGACGTCACCGTCTGGACCATGCGGTTCGTCATGTTCTGGTAGACGGCGACCTTCGCGTGCGTCGCCATCACCTGGGTCACCGGGTCGGCCGCCGCGACGACGACCTCGTCGAGCATCGCGAGGCTCGGGACCACTGACTCGTCGAGTGCGGCCACCGAGTCCGAGCCGTCGATCAGCGTCAATTCGGAGAACTTCGCATCGGCGATACAGCCTGCCAGTGAGATCCGCGCCGACAGCGCCTGCACGAGATTGACGGCCGCCGCTCGCCTCGCGATCGGATGACACCGCTCGGGCGTCTCTGTCAGGTTGATCGGCGTCAGGTTCACGGCGGGCGAGGTTGCCGCAGCGGGCGCGGGTCGCGCGGCTGGCGCGGTCGGTGCCGGTGGCGGTGCAGCCCCCGGCGCAGCGAGAGCGAGCGGGGCAAACAGGCTGAGCGAGATCAGGGCGGCAACGGTGCGCATGCCTGAATCCAGTGCAGTCGTCGTGCCTTGCGCGCTCGCGCACGGTGGGGCGCGAACGCGCGTTGTGGCTGAAATCTCGCGCCGGGCTCGGACGTCTCTATGATGAATCAGATGTGTCGAATGGTCGGCCTCCTCGCGGCGAACCCCGTGGTCACCCGTGGGCTCCTGCGCGATGCACCGCGCAGCCTGTGGGCGCTCTCTCGCGAGCATCCCGACGGCTGGGGCGTGGCGGTGCGCGAGGCCGGCGAATGGGTCATCTCGCGCGGCACCGCGTGCGCCCAGACCTCTCCCGAATACGACGTGCTCGCACGTGAGACCCGCGCCCGGGTGCTCGTGGCGCACGTGCGCCAGAAGACCGTCGGTGCGACCTCGCTCCTCAACACGCACCCGTTTTGCCGCGGTGGCTATGTGTTCGCGCACAACGGAACCGTGAAGGAGCTGGCGCCGCTCGCGGCTCGCACGTCTGCCGCCCGCGCCGCGGAGATCACCGGCGACACCGACAGCGAGCGCCTGTTCGCGTTCCTCGCGACAGCGATCGACGAGGAGGCTGGGGACATCGAGCGCGGCCTGGTCGCCGCCGTGCGCGAGCTCCACGCACTCGGCGATCTCGGTTCGGCGAGCTTTCTGTTCTCGTGCGGGGCGCGGATCTACGCGCACCGCCTCGGTCGCCCGCTGCACGCCCTCGTGCGGCACACGGCGCTCGATGCACGGCGCACGCCGACGGTCGTCGTCGCGAGCGAGCGCCTCACCGACGAGGTGTGGACGGAGCTGCCGGAACGAACGTTCTGCGTGATCGAGGACGATCGCGGCGCGCCCGTGCTGCGCGTCCTGTGAGGATCAACCGGCGTGCTGTTCGAACGCCCGCATGTCCTCGGCAAAGCTGACGGTGTCATCCGTTTGTTCGAGGAGCAGCTTCATGTCGTCGACAACCTCGCCGATGTCGCCGTGCGTGGTCGCGAGCTTGCCCAGGATGATCTCGAACTGGTCGGGGAACACGTCGAGCTGGGCGGCAATGTTGCGGTCGTTCTCGCCGCGACGCTCGAGATCGAGGAACCGCTTCTCTAGACTCTCGATCAGCGGGCGGTAGACCTCCTCGTGCCGGGGTTGGCGCGCGAGCGCCGCCTCGAAGCTACCGATCTTGCCGCGCACCTCTTCGACGGCGCTCGCGACCGCGACGAACGGCACGTCCGTCACCGCCGGTCGCGGTGGCGCGACGTGGGCGCCGGAGATCGCGAGCTCGGCGAGCTGCGGATAGATCCGCGCGAGCGCGCAGTGAAACAGCAGCCGCTCGCGCACCATCGTCAGGTACGCGCGCAGCATGTCGTCCATCCGCGCGACGATGTCCTCTTCGAGCGTGCGCGCAGGCGCGTCACGGGTCGCGACGATGTGCGCGGTCTGTTCGCGCATCTCGACGAGGCGTGCGTACGTCGCCGCGTAGTCGGGCAGTCGGCCGCGCTGGGTCCACACGCCACACGGAGTCCCGGTCAGCAGCGTCTGGAGCTGCCCGCGTAGTTCGGCGAGGCCCTGGCGCTTGTGAGCGTGGGCAGCCTCGGCCTCCTCCGCGCGCAGCGCAGCCTCGTAGCGCTGCGACGTGGTTGCGCTGTAGAGCCACACGGGCTCCCCCAGGCCGAACAGAACGAGGGGCAGGGGGTTCCAGGTAAGCGCGGAGAGTGCGAGCGCGCCCGCACCGGTCACGAGGTTGATCGGCGACGACAGCGCTCGGGCGATGTGTTGCGTCCAGTGATGGGTAGCGGTCCTGCGCGCGGGTGATGGCTTGGTCATACGGTTCTCCTGGTCACAGCGTCGCGAAGCGATCCTCGATCTCGTGGACGAGCGCGGTGAACGCAGAGGTGCGCTCGACGCCGTTGTCCCAGGCGAGACCGCGCTCGATCAGATCGTAGGACTCGACAATGCGCCCCCCCGGAATCACCGAACCGGTCGCCGAACGCTCGCGCCCCATGAGCCAGAGCGTGTCGGACACCTTGAGGGCTTCGCAGATGTCGTGCGTCACGAGGATGATCGTCGTGTGCTCGTCCATCCGCGCGATCTCGGTGATCAGCTCGCACGCGCGCGCCTTGTTGACCGGATCGAGCCCGGAGAATGGCTCGTCCATCACCAGATACGTGTGGCCGCACAGCACCTGCTGGAGGATCGCCACGCGTTGGCGCTGGCCACCCGAGAGCTCGCACGGCCAGGCATTCGCGTGGGCTTCGAGCCCGAAGCGAGCGAGCAAGGTCTGCGCCCTCGCGACGGCCGCATGGCGCGCGAGTCCCGCGGATCGTGCTGCGAGCACGAGATTGTCGAGGACCCGGCGGTGCTCGAGGAGCGGATAGGACTGGAACACGACACCGACCATTCCGGACCGCACGGGGCACTGCTGCTCCGTGAGCAGTACGCGACCGTGCGTCGGCGGGTCGAGGCCCGCGAGGATCCGGAGCATGGTTGTCTTGCCGACGCCCGATGGTCCGAGGAAGCCGACGACCTGGCCCTGGCCAGGCATGTCGGGCCGTACGACGTTCCTGATCTGGAGGTCGATGTCGCGCACGATCGCGACGCCGTTTCGCTCGACGGTCACGTGCTCGACGCGGAGGAGCGTCTCGCGTCGTTCATGGGGATGGATCGTCATGACGAGCACCTCTCGCACTCGAGGTCCGCTGCGGGGCACACCACGCGACGCAGCCAGGCAATCGCCTGGTCCTGCACCGCTCCGACCACCAGCACCACCAGGATCAAAGCGAACACCGCGTCGAGCTGCAGGTGCTTCTGTGCATCGAGCATCAGGACGCCGAGCCCACCGTCGGAGCGCACCACGCCTTCGACCATCGTCAGCATCATCCAGCCCATTGCCGCGTTCTGGCGCAGGACCTCGAGTGCACGATCGAGTGTTCCTCGGACCACGACCTCCCAGACGAGGCCCCACCCCGTGAGGTTCAGCGTACGCGCATGGTCGAAGCGGACCTTCGGGATCTCGACGACGACGGCAGCCATCGAGGTCACGAAGAATGGCGCCATCCCGAATACGAGCATCCACAGCTTCAGCTGATGGCCGTTACTGGCCGCGAGCGTGAGCACGAAGCCCCAGCCCACGAGCCCCGTGAAGCGCAGCTTCGAGAGGAGCGCGACGAACGGCCGGACGGCCGGGACGACCGTGAGGTACGCGAGCCCGAGTGCGATGGCACTCGACCAGGCGAGCGCCTCGAGGTTGAGCACGACGCTGCGCATCAGGTGGTCGAACAGGCCGCGCTCGGTCCACAGGGTCGCGACCGCGCGGAGCACCTCGCCGGGCTTCGGGATCGCGGTGGCGCCCAGTTGCCACGCTGCGAGCACGGTCGCGGCGCACGCGACCGCGTAGAGCACGGACACGGAGAGCGTGATCCGACGATTCGGGCGCAGCCCATCGACGACCCGCTCGAGAATGAGGGTACGCATGACGTCCTTTCGATCCGCGAACTACTAGCGACTGCGCATCACGATCTCGACCCGCCGATTGCGTGCCTTGTTCGACATCGTGTCGTTCGCAGCGAGTGGCGAATCCTCGCCATAGCCGGTGACCCGGAATCGGGTGTCCGTAAAGCTCACCGGCGCGCGCATCATCAGGTGGTCACGGACGGCGAGCGCACGGCGCCGGCTCAGCTCGCGGTTACCTTCGGCGTCGCCATCGGCATCGGTGTGGCCGTTGATCTCGATGATCGTGCGAGTGACGACCGTCTGCTCGTAGAGCTCCTCGAGCACCGGGGTTGCATCGGGGCGGAACATCGCACTGCCCGGATGAAAGTTGATCTGCCAGCTCTTTCGACCGACGACCTGCCTGTCCTCCTCCGCCGGATCGCTCGCGCTGTACGTCGGCAGGTCTGCGCTCACCGCAGGAGCTCCCGCCGCTGCGACCGCCTCGAGGTACGACGTGTCGACCACGCTCGTGACGCGGGGATAGCTCGGGACCAGGGTCGGGTAGTAGTGGACAACGATCTTGCCGAACACATTGTAGGTCGCGCCGAAGATGCTGCGCTCGACTCCCGAGCGGTCCGAGACTCCGAAGAGATGCAGGTTGTCGGCGAGGTTGTTGACGCTCGATCCGCCGAGCTCGACGGGCTGGCCGGTCACGTCGGGCTCCGTCACCACGTCGAAGTACTTCGACCAGTAGGCGGCGTCCTTCTCGTTGTAGACGATCGCGCTCAGCTCGGCGGCGCGGTCGCGCGCGGTGCGGTCCTGCTTGACCTGCTCACCACCTTCCGTCATTGCCGCGAGCAGGCCGACGACCTGCGTGCGGTGCGCGCGGTTCCACCGCTGCAGACCGATCACGACGTTCGGCATCTGATAGATGTAGTCCTTCGTCGACGCGATCGAGACGAGGCCGCCGCGACCCTGAGCAACGTTGACGTCGCCAGGCGTCCAGGTGACGACACCGTTGACACACACGTGAACGTTCGCGCCCGTCCGCTTCCCACGCGTCACGACCGGTCGGTCCTCGCAGTAGCCCGCGATGTACTTCGCACCGGCGTCGATGTAGTCCGATGCGTTGACCCAGTTGAGGCAGGCGGGGTCGTACGTCGTCTCGTCGGGGTTGTTGCACACGTTGTTGTCGCCGGCCCACTTCATCGCGATGTTCCAGTCGCCATCGCGCAGGTAGCCTGCGATCAACGCGCCCGCGGCGGTCGACGGAGCCTCGCGCCACGCCGGCAAGCCGAGAAGCTTGTCCTCGCCGCGCGAGTAGCCCGCGGAGCCAATGATCTCCGCGGTGCAGTCGGGACACGCCTTCGCGAGCTGCGGGTTGAGTGCGGCGAAGAACGCCGCCGCGCCGTCGCCCATGATCGCGACGTAGTGCGCGCCGCTCTTGCAGTCGGCCGCGCCCGCTCCGAGCTCGGTCGCGCACTTGATCAGCTCCGCCTGCATCTGATCGACCATGTCCTGGCGGATGAGCGTGAGGTTGACGCCGTGCTTGCACATCAAGCTGCCGTCGGCAGCGTGCGCGCCGCCGTTCGCATACAGGAGGCCCTGCTGCGCGTTCCACGCCCAGATCAACATGCGGGTCTCCGGGATCTCGGGACAGCCGGATGGCTCCGCGATCGGCGTCGCGGAGACGGACGAAGAGCGGGGCAGCGGTGGCACGCTCGCGGTGCTCGCCTCCTTCGTGCCGCCGAACAGTCCCGGTACGAAGTGGCGCGTGGCTGCGACGGCGGTGACGAGCAGAAGACTGCCGAGGAGTCCTTTGGAGAGCGGCGTGAGGCCGCTGCGCTTCATGGTTGCTGTGGTCATGACGTGTTCCTTGTGGTTGTTCAGAGACTTCGGATCGATGTGGTGCGCACACGAGGTCGCCGCGCGCAGGTCTCCCCACGCGGTGCACCACTCGTGCGTGTGCGCTGGCTACTTCTTGCGGGCGAGCCGGAGCGCAGGACCGAACACGTCGCGCAAGCCTGCGAGCCGTGTTGCTTCGAGGTGCGCGTGGTGCTCGAGAGCCTCGAGGCCAGCGCGTTCACTTGTCGTCTTGCGCGCCAGGCTGCCTGTGGCCGAGGCGAGCTGCCCACGCAGCGCGACGATCCGTCCTTCCATCGTCGAGATCTCGGCGTGGACAGCGGCGGTGGTCGCTTCGAGCTCGCGGTTCCGCGCGACCTGGCGGTCGGCTGTCTTGCGCTGTTCCTCGGCGACGACGGTTGCGACGGTGCGGAGCCGGTCTTCGATCGTTTGGGCCAGCGTTGGCTCCGAGACTCCGAGCGCGACCGTCGTCGCGGACAGCGCCACGGCGAGCGGCTGGGCGGGCATCGCAGCTCGCATGCTCTCGAACGCGATCAGGATCTGATCGAGCTTCGCGTCGCCCGGTGTCTTCGCATAGCTCGCAGCGAACACCGCAGCGATGGCGTCAGGGTTGCCGTCCACGCGTACGTGTGGACGCAGCGGCACCACGTTGCTTGGCTGGGCGAGCGACGTTTCGGCCGCGGGTTCCGCCAGCTCGTCCTTCCCCCGCGCGGTCCAAAACAGCTCCGCGAATCGCTTCGTGACCTTCATCAGCATGCTCCTGTCGGGACTACGAGCAGCAGCTTGCGTGCCGATCCGCGCACCGCTCCAACCCCTCGGAACTCGCTAGATCGCATCCCCTCGGGTCTGGTCGATTCCGTATTGGTTTACGAGATCCGTATTCGATCGCGAACAAAGATAGATAATCGTCCGAAGTTCGGGTACTTGGATGATCGAGGTACGGCGCGCCGCGTCGTCACGGGGTTACGCGGTTATCGACGACGGTTGCCACGCCCGTCGGTGACGGCATGGTGACATCGGTCGTGCCTCCCTTGGCTCGGTGCAGCTCGAGGCGAATGCTTGGGGGATGTCGATTCAGATCCGCACCGCACGACCGTCTGACCTCGAGGCCCTTGCTGCGCTCAACCGCGCCGCATACCCCGAGTTCGTCCAGGAGGGAGTGGTGTTCGACGGCGCACACCTGCGTGCTCACCAGCAGCAGTTCCCGGATGGCCAGCTCGTCGCCGAGCTCGACGGTGTCATCGTTGGCGCGATCGCGACGCTCATCCCGCCCCGCGCGCTCGATCCGCTCGGACCTCACACGTGGCTCGGCATCACGGACAGCGCCACGTTCGCGCGTCATGATCCCGGCGGCGACACGCTCTACCTCGCCGACATCTACGTCGATCAACGTGCGTGGAGCCAGGGCGTCGGCCGCGCGCTGTACTCCGCCATGTTCGCGCTGTGCAAGCGTCTCGGGCTCGCGCGTGTCGTCGGCGGCGGGCGACTCTACGACTTCGTCGACGCGCCGGCCGAGCTCGCGCCCGCGGACTACGTGGCACAGGCGATCCGCGGTGAGCGCGTCGATCGCGTGCTGCGCTCGCAGTTGCGTGCAGGGTTCGTGGTGCGCGGCCTGTTGCCCGGCTATCTGCACGACTGGCGCAGCCGTCACGTCGCGACGCTGATCGTCTGGGACAACCCCGATCGCGTGACGGCATCCGCGAGCCCAGGGCCTGCGAAACCCGAGCTCCTCAGCGTGTGAACCCGAGCGCAGCGCGCGCGGCCGCGTGCATGGCCGTCGGCGTACCGTGTTCGTTGCGCACGACATGGGGCGGCTCGACCACGTACGGCTCGTCACCGTCCTCGGCGCGACGCGCCGCGAACAGCGTGAACAGCGGGGCCGCGCCGGCGCGCGGGATCACATCGCGTGAGCGCGTGAGCGAGAGCTCGACCGCGGTGCACGCGAGCTCCGCGCGAGCACGTTGCACCGTCGGGAAACAGAAGACGAACCGTCCGCCCTCCTCGAGTGTGGCGCGTGCGGCGATCGCGTAGTCGCGGACGTCACCGCGCAGCTCGAAGCGGGCGTGCGCCTTCTGCGAGTCCTCGGGCAACACGCCTTCGGAGACGTCCCAGTACGGCGGGCTGCCGGTCACGAGATCGAACCGCTCGTCGAACCGGACGTCGCGCAGGTCGCCGTGGATCGCGCGAACGCGCGTACCGAGACCGTTGCGAGCGACGTTGCCCTCGAGGAGAGTGAAGCTGACCTCCTGCGCCTCGACGGCGACGAGTGTCGCCTCCGGCGGAGAGCGCCACAGCGCGATCAGGCCAACGGAACCGAGCCCGGCCCCGAGATCGAGGAGCCGGTGCGACGCGTGCACCACCTCGCCGGCGTACCAGCCGGTGAGCAGATCATCGGTCGAGTGCCGATGACCCTTCTTGCGCTGCGCGATCGACCAGCCCCCGGTGAGCGCGTCGATCGTGACCTCGTCGGTCACTTGTTCGTCGGGAAGCCGAGGTCGACGCCGCGGTGCCGCGGGTCGGGCCACCGCGAGGTGATCGCCTTCGCGCGCGTGTAGAAGTGGACGCCGTCGCGGCCGTAGATGTGGTGGTCGCCGAACAGTGACGCCTTCCAGCCGCCGAACGAGTAGTAGGACATCGGCACCGGGATGGGCACGTTGATGCCGACCATGCCGACCTCGACCTCGTGCTGGAACTTGCGCGCCGCACCGCCGTCGTTCGTGAAGATCGCGACGCCGTTCGCGTACGGGTTCGCGTTGACCATCTTGATCGCGTCGTCGTACGTGCCGACGCGCGTCACGCCGAGCACCGGGCCGAAGATCTCGTCCTTGTAGATGCTCATGCTCGGCGACACGTTGTCGAACAGGCACGGTCCAAGGAAGAAGCCGCCGGCGCGGCCGGCGACAGAGAGCGCGCGACCGTCGGAGACGAGCGTGGCGCCCTCGGCGACGCCCTTGTCGACGTAGCTGGCGACCTTGTCGCGGTGCAGCTTGTTGATCAGTGGGCCCATCTCGGACGCGGCCTCGAAGCCGTCGCCGACCTTGAGCTTGCTGATCCGCTCCTTCATCATCGGGATCAGGCGATCGGCGGCGTTGCCGACGGCGACGACGATCGAGATCGCCATGCAGCGCTCGCCGGCCGAGCCGTAGGCCGCGGAGACAGCGGCATCCGCCGCGAGCTCCATGTCGGCGTCGGGCAGGACGATCATGTGGTTCTTGGCACCGCCGAGCGCCTGCACGCGCTTGCCGTGCTTGGTGCCGGTCTCGTAGATGTACTGCGCGATCGGCGTCGAACCGACGAACGAGATCGCGGAGATCTTCGGGTGCTCGAGGAGGCGATCGACGGCGACCTTGTCACCGTGGACGACGTTGAACACGCCGGGCGGCAGACCGGCCTCGGCGAGCAGCTCGGCCGTGAAGTTCGCGCACGACGGGTCGCGCTCGCTCGGCTTGAGGACGAACGTGTTCCCGCACGCGATCGCGATCGGGTACATCCACATCGGGACCATCGCCGGGAAGTTGAACGGCGTGATGCCGGCGACGACGCCGAGCGGCTGGCGGATCGAGTAAGAGTCGACCTCGGTCGAGACGTTCTCCGAGTACTCGCCCTTCGCGAGATCGGCGATGCCGCACGCGAACTCGATCACATCGAGGCCGCGGTTGACCTCGCCGAGCGCGTCGCCCGTGACCTTGCCGTGCTCGAGCGTGAGCAGCTTGGCCATCTCGTGCTGGTGCTTGTCGACGAGCTGGCGAAACGCGAACAGGACCTTGGTGCGCTTGGCGATCGAGATCGAGCGCCAGGTCTGCGAGGCCTTCCAGGCCGACTCGACCGCCTCGTCGACGACGCTCGGTGTCGCCATCGCGACTTTGGCCTGAACCTCGCCGGTCGCCGGATTGAACACGTCGCCGTGTCGCTCCGACGCCTTCTCGTATGCCTTGCCGTCGATCCAGTGCGTGATGGTCTTGGTCGCCATAGGGGCCCTAGGCCTATCACGAGCCGCCCCGCCGGGACATGCGAATTCCCAGGGGGACTACGGGGTCTTGCGGCTGGAGGCTCTCGCGTCGAGGTAGCGCGCAGTGATCCGGGCGCTCCGGCTCGCGCGGGTCGGTCGACCGACGATGGCCTTGGTCCGCCCGTCGGTCGCGGAGATGGGAGGGATGGGCGAGCGTACCCACGACCGCGAGCCTCGTGCGAGGCGTGCTCGCGGCGGGACTTCGGCGAGCGGGCCGACGCGTGGCCCGAGGAACCGGGCGAGCTCGGCCAGCGTGTCCGCGCTCGGATCGAGCCGCTTGGCCATACCCTCGTTGGTGACCATCCCGAGCAGGACGAGGCTCATCTCGGGCATCGGCCGGATCTTGTGTTTGCGCGCGATCGTGAACAGCTCGCTGACGACCTTGCTCAGCTCGAGGTCGACGATCCGGTGAGCGCGCAGGTGGTCGATGAAGGTCTCGGCGTCGCGCGCGACCGCGTCCCAGTCGGTGCCCGCGAGGTACCGATGGTGGCGCCGGAGGTGCTCGACGAGGTCGGCGGCCGTGCCGACGGCGATGCACCGGGTGAAGTCGACGACCTGAGCGAGCAGCTCTCGAGACAGCCGCTTGACGAGCCCGACATCGAGCACGACGACCACGCCGTCGTCGCGGATCAGCACGTTGCCGGGATGGAGGTCGGCGTGGACAAAGCCGTGGTCGAAGCACATCGAGAAGAACGACGTCCGGATCACCTCGGCCGCCTTCGGCAGGTGAGCGTGGGCCGCGTCCTCGAGCCGCACGCCGTGGATCAGCTCCATCGTCAGCAGCGACCGTGTCGAGTGCGCGCGATCGACGGTCGGGAAGTGGATGCCCGGCGTGTGGGCGAAGTTGCGGCGGAACTGCTCGTAGTTGGTGCGCTCGCGGCGAAGGTCCGTCTGGGCAAGGATCCCGGCGATCAGGTTCCTGACGTGTCCGACCACGTCGGCGGCGCGCGCGCGTGCGCTCACGGCATGGGCGAGGTGCGCGGCCCACAGCATGATCCGACCATCGCGGCGAACCCGCGTGAGCACGCCGGGGCGCAGGATCTTGACCGCGACCTCGGTGCCGTTCGCGAGCACGGCGCGATGAACCTGCGCGACGCTGCCGGCGGCGATCGGGAGCTCCGCGAACTCGCGGAACCGCGACTCGAGTGGTGCGCCGAGCTCGCGCTCGACGATCGCGCGGACGCGGCGGAAGGCGAACGGCGGCACGCGATCCTGGAGCCAGCGCAGCTCCGCGATCACGTCGGGGGAGAACAGATCGGCGCGGGAGCTCATCACCTGTCCGACCTTGATGAACGTCGCGCCGAGGTTCGCGAACGTCCAGCGCAGCAGCCGGCCGCGCTGGCGCGTGCGGTGGCGGAGGCGCGCCTCGCGATCACGGATCGCGAGACGGCGGAGCGTCCCGAGGCCGTAGCACGCGAGCGCGCAGGCACTCACGAACCCGATCATCGCGACCCGCGCGATGCTCGCGATCCATTCGGCGCCGACCTGCATCACCCTCACCTCTCAAACGTTACGCTTGTCGTCGACGATTCCGGGCGTCACGTTGTCGCAGCGAATGGCTTGCGCGTGGCGCAACTACTGCGGGATCGGCGGCGAGTCGGTAGTTGACGTCGCGTGCTTCGCCAGCTCCCGCGCCGCCTGCTTGCGTCCCGTGAGCAGGTGCCAGCCGAGGACCCCGAGCACGCCTGCGAAGAAGATGCCGATGAACACCGAGCCAAGCTGCGGGTAGCTCTGCGTCGAGAAGTTCGCGATCTTCTTGGTGCCGAAGATCGCGGGCGTGAACGGCTCCAGCCTGATCGGCGCGTCGGGATCGAGGTTGTGCCCGAACACGTACATCTTGTAGACGAACCGCCCCATCGCGAACACGCCGATGTAGCCGGCGAGCACCGCGAGATCGATCAGCGCGCGCACGTTGCCGATCGCGGCGCACCGGAGCGTGAGGATCATCAGCAGGCCGAGGCCGAACGGGATCCAGTCGAGGTCCGACAGCTCGGCTCGGTCGATCTTGTGCATCCCGATGTAGTGGTTGAGCGTGTTGATCTCCTTGATGTGCTGGCCTTTGTTTCCGCCGTCGATCTTGTGCGTGTAGATCTCCATGTAGAGGCCGTCGGGGTACTGGGGCGCGGTCATCGAGATCCGCCACAGCGGCTGAGTGAACGCGAGCACCAGGGGGACGACCATCGCGAGCAGGACGAGCCGCGACCAGCCATAGAGAGGTCGGTCGAGGAACGCGTAGAACTTGTCGATGAAGGGGGACATGGGGCACTCCGGGGCTAGATCCGGTCGCTCCGACGAAAGCCGACGTAGGCAATCGCGAACGAGCCGAGACCGACGACCGTCGGCCACACGAGGCCGAGCACGAACAGCGTGCCGGCGCCGATCCGGTTGGCGAGGTAGAAGCCAACCGGCCCGAACGTCGACAGGTCGGGCTGGAGATCGGAGAGCAGCGCGAGGCGTGCTGTCTCGACCGGGTTGACCACCGCGAGCGTGAACACCGCCTGCGGATCGAGACGCCATCTCAGCATCAGGCCGATCAGCCCGAAATCGAGCAGAGCGACGCCGAGCGCCCACACGAGCACGAGGTACGTGATCACGCGCGCGGGGTTCCGGACGAACACCGAGATCAGGATCCCGATCCCGGAGAACGCCAGCAGCAGCGCCGAGGACACGGCGAGCGAACGAACGACGAACGACCACGGGATCGGATCGCCGTGCACGAACTGCCCCCACACGCCGATGCCCACCATCATCGCGGCGAGCGGCACCACGAGGGCGAGGTAGCGAACCACGAACACCGCGAGCAGCCACGCCCCCGGGCTCAGCGGCTGGCTGAACAGCAGCTCGAGCGATCCATCCTCGCGCGCGCGCTGGACCGCAGGAGCGAGCGCCATCAACGCGATCAAGGGGAGCACCAGGATCAGCGCGTGCGAGAACGACATCAGGATTCGCCCGCTGCCCGTGAAGCCGAGAACGGAGGACTCGCGCACGCCGACGGTCATCAGCACGCCGGCGAGCACGGCGTAGATCGCGACGCAGAACCATACCCACCGCGATCGCAGCACCTCCGCGAAGTCGAGGCGCGCGGCTGCGCGGAACTGGACCATGGCGCTCATCGCGCGGCCTCCCGCGCGGTACGCAGACGCGCCGTCGCGAGATCGATGGCGCCCGGACTTCCTCGATCGACCGCGAGCAGCCCGAACCCCATCGGCGTCGTCGCACCGGTCGTGAACGCGACCTCGACGTCCGTCAACCAGCGGTCGGCGGTGCCGTGGTGGAACCACAGTCGATGGACTGTCGGGCGACGCTCGTCGATGTACCGCAGCGCGCACCCCGGATCGTCGAACCCCAGAACCTCACCGTCGGTCGTGATCAGCTGCGCGGCGTGCGGCGGTGCGCCGATCAACATCTGGCAGTGTGCGCAACTCTGGCGGTGCCACTCGATCGGCTGGATCTCGTCGGGGAGCTGCTGCGAGCCGCGGACGACGAGAACGACCCCGATGGCCACTGCCAGGAGCAACGCGACGCCCCCGAGCTTGAACCACGGAACCTCACGCGGCTGCATCGCGCACCTCCTGCCCGAGCTCGACGAGATCGACATCGCGGACCACCAGATCGACGAGCGCATCACCGAGGGCGCGCAGTGCCTCGGGCACGAGCTCGAGCTTGGCGGCGCGGTCGACGCTCCGGCTCCACCAGCCGTCTGCCCCCGGGGCGAAGCCATGCGAGGCGAGCCAGGCGCCGCGGTCGGCGGTGACCCGGACTTCGAGGAGGGTGCCGACTCGCTGTGCGAGGTAGGCCGCCGCGTCACCGTCGTAGACCAGCGCGCCCTCGTCGAGTGCAATCACGTGGTCGACGAGCGATCGGATCTCCTCGAGGCGATGCGAGCACAGGATCAGGGTCGCGTCACCTGCGAGCTCCTTCTGCAACGCGAAGAACCGACCTCGCGTCGCGGCATCGAGGCTGGCGGTGGGCTCGTCGAGGATCAAGAGCTCGGGACGGGAGGCCAACGCGAGCGCGATCAGGAGCTTCTGCTTCGATCCGCCCGACAGGCTGCGAAACGGGCGCGTGGCGATGTCGTCGAGCGAGAGCTCGAGGCGGGCCGTGAGGTCGCGGACCGCCCCCGCCGGGAGCTGGCGAAGCTCGCTGACCGCGCGCACGAGCTCTCCGCAGCTCGCTGCCATCTGCGGGGCGATCTGCGGCACATACGCGATCCGATGCGCGATCTCGTCGCGGCGCATCGGCACGCCATCGACGCGGACCTCTCCGCGATGGTTGACGAGGCCGAGAAGCACGCGCATCAGCGTGGTCTTGCCCGAGCCGTTGGGGCCGATCAGCGCGACCTTGGCCCCCGGGGGGAGTGCAAGATCGATCGCTCGCAGCGCGGTGACCTTGCCGAACCGCTTCTCGATCCCTTTCAGCTCGAGCTTCATCGCAGCTCCATCCTCGGCGCGCGATCGACGAGCACGGGGCGCGGCTGGTACAGCGGGTCGAGGTGTGCGGCCGCATCGACCATCGCGAGCGCGAGGGTGCCGCGGAGCAGCGCCAGGTTCGGCTGCTGGGCGGTCAGCAGATTCGACAGCGAGCGCAGCTCGTACGCGACATCGCCGACACCGTCGTCGTCGAGGTCGTAACCGGCGTAGTCATCGAAGTAATTGCCACGCCATTCGACGGCCGTGGCATCGCCTCCGCCATCGACGCGGACCTGGGTCTGGTTGTCCGCGAAATCGTTGTCGTGGAGGACGACGCCGTGGGCGCTCGAATGAAACACGACCGCGGTGTCGTTGAGCCGTAGGACGTTGCGCTCGATCGCGAGTGTGTCGCCGCGCTGCATCGGCGACGAGTCGACATAGATCCCGATCGTGTCGTGGATCAGGCGGTTGCCCTTGATGACGATGTTGCCCGAGTCCTTGATCCCGATCGCCATACCGGCAGCGCCGGCCGCTTCGGCGATCAGGTTGTCCGAGATCTCGATGTCGCGGCTGTACATCGCGAAGATGCCGACCACGCCGCGCAGCAGATGGTTGCCGACGACGCGATTGTCGTGGCTGTACATGAAGTGCAGTCCGTAGCGCGCACCATCGACGCGGTTGTTGCTGATCGTGTTGTTGCGCGAGTACCAGACGACAAGGTCACGGCCATCGACGATCTGATTTCCGGAGATCGTGGAGTCCCGGGTCTCCCACAACCGGATCGTGTCGCCGCGGAGGCCGGTCGCCGGGTCGCGGCTGCCTTCGATCCGGTTCCCGATCACGGATACGCGCGACGCGCGCTCGACGAGGATGCCGAACATCGCGTTGATCACGGTCACGCCTTCGACATGCGTGTCGTCCGCGGATATCCGGACCGCACCGTCGAGTTGATCGAACCGACCTCCAGTTCCGTCGAGCGTCACCCCGTACACCGCGGCGTTGGGTGCGGCGAGCTCGATGATCGTTCCGGAAGGGGCGCGGATCAGCGCCGTGGCCGGCCCCCACAGCGTCACCGCACGGCTCAGCCGGAACGGGCCGTGGTGGATCCCGGGCGCGAGGCAGACTGCCGTGACCGCACGATCGTCGAGCGCAGTCTGCACCGCGCCGCCGGGCTCGACCTGTCGACATGCGTCGGGCCGAGCTCGCGAGGCCAACACAACCGCATCGGTCATCCCGCGCGCCTCGTGGCACCCCGACGCGGCGGTCGCGGCGGCGAGCATCCATGCGAGGGCGGGACGGGGCCTCATATCACTTGGGCTCGACCAGCAGGTAGCCCGCCATCTCGAGGTGGAGCGCCGAGCAGAACTCGGTGCAGTACAACGGGAACACTCCCGGCTTGTCGGCGACGAACGTCACGTCGCTGTGCTCGCCGGGCTCGATGCTGATGTTGATGTTGTACGAGTTGATCGCGAATCCGTGCGTCGCGTCGTACGCCTGCTCGAGGTTGTCGATGTGCAGCTTGACCGTGTCGCCTTGCTTGACCCGGATGACGTCGGGCGTGAAGTGGCTGCGGATCGCGGTCATGTAGACGTGGACGCCGTCGGCCTTTCGCTCCACGCGCTCCTTCCCGGCCTCGACCGCTTCGACCGATCGCTTGGCGGTCATCGGATCCTCGCCGGGTGCGTAAACGTCGATCGGCTTGAGCTTGTCAGCCTTCATGATCTGCACGTAGTGCGGCTCGCCGAGCGGCAGGGGCATGTCGTAGAGCAGCTGCATCTTGGGGCCGGCGAGGTCGACGAGCTGGAAGTTCTGCGGCAGGAGCGGGCCAACCTTGTGGAACCGATCGAGTGCCCACTTGTTCATCGCGATCAGGTATTTCCCGTCGGGGCTCACCGTGTCGCCCTCGGCCGCCGCGAGGTGGCCGATGTTGTAGTGGGTGGGCAGCTTGTCGAGCACCTTGAGGTCCTTGACCGACCACTTGGCGACCACGGTCTCGAGAAACAACGAGGTGTACGCGTTGCCCTGGTTGTCGAACTGGGTGTGCAGCGGTCCGAGGCCGAGCTCCACCTGGCCGCGGATCGCGTCCTTGAACGCGAGCACGGGGACGCCGTACGGATCCTTGGTCTCGAACTTCTTGGCGTCGATCAACGCCTTGATCTTGGAGAAGCTGAACACCGTGCCGTGGGTGTCGAGCTTGCCGCCGACGACGATGTCCTCGCCATCGGGCGTGACGTCGACGCCGTGCGGGCTCTTGGGTTCGGGCACGAACGTCAACACGCCCTCGGCGGCGGCGACCTCGAGACGGATCACCTTCATGCCGTTGAGCGTCTCGGCCTTGCCTGCCTTGACCAGCTCCTCGGCTTTCCTCCAGTTGACGACGTGGAGGTAGTCCATGTCGTTCTTGGAGTAGCTCGACTCCATCGGCGGGTTGCCTTCCTGGTTGCCACCCCACGCCAGCTCGGTGTTGATGGAGTTGAAGAACGCATAGCCATCGCTGACGAGCTTGCCGGCGTCGGCAAGGTCCTGGGTGTAGGGCGGGAACTCGACCGCGAACGACGCGGCGGGGTCGATCCGGCCCTTGGCCCGGTCGAACTTCCAGAACACCGCTGCACCTCTGTACTTCTCCTTGAACTCCTTTGCGGGGTCGGCGTATGCGCCGCCAAGTGGCATCGGGTACTGCGTGGTCTCGACGACGTAGTCGGTGTTCGGCGTCACGAATGCGGCGCCGTGGTCTCCACCGATGAGTTCGCTCGTGACGATCTGCTTGGTCGCGAAGTCCTTGAGATCGATCACCGCGATCCGCGCGTTGGCCTTGTCGCCGATGAACAGGAACTCGCCGTCGTAGTCACCCTTGGTCTCCGACAGCGCGGGGTGGTGCGTGTCGGCCCACGTCAGGTCCTGGCCGAAGCGCTTGCCGCCGGCGAGCACGGCCTTGGTCTGCTCGTCGAAGCCGTAGCCCTGCCACGGCTCGGGCGTGAACACGGCGATGTACTTGAGGATGCGCATCGACGGCAGCCCGATCACGATGACCTGACCGCTTTGCCCGCCCGACGAGAACGCGAGGTACTCGTCCAATCTGCCGCTAGGCGTGTACGTCTTGAGCGCGGCATTGACGTCGGCCTCGCTCAGGTTGCGCGCCTTCATCAGGTCCGTTAGGGAGCTCGAGGTGCCTCCCTTCGTCGAGGTCTTCGAGCCGCTGCTGCAACCCATGGCTCCACCTACCAGCCCACTCAGAGCTCCGACCACGAACAAGGAACGCACGATTCTTTCGGGCTGGTACATGACCGCCTCCTCGGTACGGGCGACGCGGTTGCGGCGCCGGGTGAACGTGCCGGCAGCTTGCCGGCGCGCGGATCACTGCTTGCCAAACGCGCGAACGAGATCCTTCAGGGCCGTGACGACCTCGGGACTGAGGTCGGGATTGTTCGGCATCGCCGGGCTCTTCCCGATACCCGCGCCGCCGAACTTGATGGCCTTCTCGAGGTACTCGTCGGTGACAGACGCCTGCCATTCCTTGTCCGCGTACTTGCGAGGCTTCGGATCGAGCGTCGCCGATGCAGGACCGTCGCCCTGTCCGGTCGCCCCGTGGCACGGAACGCAGCGCTGGATGAACACCTTCTTGGCAGCCGCCGCCGGATCACCGGTGGTGGGCGTGGGCGTAGGTGCAGGCTGGGTCGTGCCCGCCGTGGGTGCGGGCTGCTCGCTCGACTCCTTGTTGCCGCAACTGGCGAGGAGGACGACGGAAGCGAGCCAGACGAACGATCCGAGGCGAAGGGACTTCACGACCAGACTTCAAGCACGTGGGATGCCACGCTACGGCCTCGGTTTCGCGCAAACGATTCACGCATCCGCGCCGGGCGCGCAGATCTGGCGTCGCGCTGGGATCTCGAGGCGACGGGCGAGCCGATGGAGGTTGCCGCGGTCGAGGCCGAGCATGCGCGCGGCCTCGGCCCAGTTGCCATGCGCGCGCTCGATGGCGGACTCGACGCACCGACGCCGGACCTGATCGAGCTCGTCGTGGAGCGACCCGGAGGCCGGACCAGAGGGCATCGCGGGGACGGACTCTGCCGGTGCGACCACGGCGGCCATGGGAATCGCGGGCAGGTCGAGGTGGACGGGCTCGATCACGACGAGCTCGTGACGTCGCCCACCACTCGCTCGCAGAGCCGCTCGCAGGATGGTGTGCTCGAGCTCGCGGACGTTGCCCGGCCAGTCGAACCGCTCGAGGCTGTCGCGCGCGGCCGGAGTCAACCGGACCCGGCCGAGACCGATCCGCATGCGCGCCTCGTCGAGGAAGAACCCGGCGAGCAGGCTGATGTCATCGCGCCGCTCGCGCAGCGGCTGGACCCGGATCGGATACACGCTGAGCCGGTGGAACAGATCGGCGCGGAACCGGCCCGCGAGCACTTCGGCCGGCAGCTCGCGGTTGGTGGCGGCGATGATCCGGACGTCGACACGCATCAGCTTGTCGGATCCAACCCGCTGGATCTCCCCGGACTGCAGGGCGCGCAAAAGCTTGGGCTGGATCGACAGCGGCAGCTCTCCGATCTCGTCGAGAAACAGTGTCGCACCGTCGGCGACCTCGAACTTCCCGGGGCGGTGCTCCGTCGCCCCCGTGAACGCTCCACGGATGTGACCGAACAGCTCGCTCTCCGCGATCGACTCGGGCAGCGCGGCGCAGTTCACGTAGATGATCGGCTTGTCGCTGCGCGCGCTCGCGGCGTGAATCGCGCGCGCGACGACCTCCTTGCCAACCCCGGTCTCGCCGGTGATCAGCACGGCGAGATCGGAGTGGCCCGCGAGCGCGACCTCGTGCCGGAGGCTCGCCGTCACCGAGCTCTGCCCGAGCAGCTCGCCGCCGGCGCGGGCGGTCGTGTCGCGCACCAGGTCGCGCGCGACGCGGTCGGAGCGAGCGACGTCGCGGGCGAGCTGCTCGATCAGGTCCGTGCTCCGGATCGCGGCGGCAGCGAACGCCGCTGCTGCGGCGACCTCGTCGTCGTCGATCGCGTCGAAGGCATGGGCGTCGAGAGCATCGCAGGCGAGCACGCCGATCACCTGGTCGTCGACCACGAGCGCGCAGCCCATGCAGGCATGGACGCGGCCGATCGGGACGTCGTCCGCGATCAAGCCGTCGAACGGGTCGGGGATCGACGGATCGGAGATCCGGACCGGTCGCCGGCTGCGCACGAATTGCGCGAGCCGCGGGTGCTCGCCGATCACGAACCGCTGGCTCGCGCACTCCGGCACCAAGCCATCGCAGGCGATCGGGACCAGGACGTCGCCCTGCAGGCGCAGCAGGACCGCCGAATCACAGGGGATCAAGCCGCGGATCCCGTGGAGGATGCGCGCGTAGCGCTGATCCGCCGTGAGCGCCCCGACGAGGCCGGACGCGATCTCGAGGATCGGCCCCCAGATCGTGTCGGTGTGACGACACGTCGTCATTTGGACTGCCGCGCGTGATGTCATGCCGACAACACGGAGCACGTTGCAGGCCAATGTCTGCCCGCGTCGTTCGAGAGCGCGTGTCTTGCACGACTCGAGACCACCGCGCATGTCGACCGAGGACACCGAGGCCATCAGCCAGCTCTGCGCGCGCCGCCCGCTCGCGGTCCGCGTGATGCGGGCGCGCGGCCTCGATCCAGCCTCGCGGCGTACGCTCGGTGCGTGCTGCCTGGAGGCGGGGCTCGAGCTCCACGAGCTGCTGGTGGAGCTCGGTCGCGCCGAGGACGCGGTCGCCGGTACATGGCGCTCGCGACCGATGACCGAGCTGCTGGATCATGTCCTGCGGACCTACCACCGCCCGCTCGCCTCCGAGCTCGATGCGATCGTGGTCGTGTTCGATCGCGCGCGTCCCGGCGACGAGCCCGCGGTCGCGGTGTGGAGCGAGCTCCGGCGCCAGTTCGAGGAGCTGAGGACGGATCTCGAGCAGCACATGACCAAGGAGGAGCGCGTGCTGTTCCCGTGGTTGCGCGGCCGCGCCGAGACCGCGGCCGCTCCGATCCGCGCGATGCAACTCGAGCACGGGGACACGATCCAGCTCTTGCTCGACGTCCACTCCACCGCCGCGCGCTTGCTGGCGAACGGAACCAGCGACGCATCGAGCCGGCTCGTCGCCCGGCTCGACGAGCTCGAAGGTTGGCTGTGCGAGCACATCCACCTCGAGAACAACGAGCTGTTTCGCCGTGCGCTCGACGCCACGTAGGTCAGGGCGTGGGCGGCGTCAGCACGCCATCGATCACGTGGACGACGCCGTTCGAGCCACGCACCGACGCGATCACGTGAGCGTCATTGATCGACAGCTTCCCGTCGACGATGTGGATCGTGGCCTTGGCGCCGTTCGCCATCCCGAGGACCTGACCGTCGGTCAGGTTGGTCACTTCGTAGACGGAGGTGGTGACGTGGTACTTGAGCACCTCCTTGAGCTTGGCCTGGTTCTCGGGCTTCACGAGCGACTCGACCGTACCGGCGGGTAGCTTCGCGAACGCGGCATCCGTCGGCGCGAACACGGTGAGTGGGCCCGGGTTCGCGACCGCGGTGACGTAGTCCGCCGCCTTGAGCGCCGCGACCAGCGTGGTGTGATCCTTCGAGCCGACCGCGATGCTGACGATGTTCTTCGGATCGAGTGGCGGCAACGCCGAGGCTGCGGCGGGGGGAGGCGTGGCTGCCACCGTCGGTGGCGGGGCCTCCTCGCCCTTGTTGCCACACGCTCCGAGCGCGAGTCCGACGAACGCGATCCATCCTGAGGTTCGGGTCATACCTCCGTCCTGCACCACGCGGACCATCCGGCGACGTTCATGGCGCTAGTGGATTGTTCCCGCCAGCGTGCCCTCGGGGACCACCCAGCGGAACGACGCGTGCGGACGGACCTCTTCATCGGGGTGAATCTTCTCGCTCGCATCGAGGACCCGATACTCGAGCGCGAGCGTGCGGTCGATGCGAGGGCCCGATCGAATCCCGAGGAGGCACGGCGGCGATGCGGGGGCCTCCGGCGGACAGTGGTCTTGGGGCACGACGATCAAGGCGCTGGCCGCGAGCCGCGTCGACGCGCGACACGAGCGCAGCTCGGACCACACGAGGGTGTGCGTGGCCCGAGTGGGCGACATCGTCGGCTGGCAGCTCCTGTTGCTCGTCGATGGATCCGTGCACGCCGTCGCCGTCGTCCACTCGGCGAAGAGGCGAAGCTGGAGCGACCGATCGCTGGCCTCGGTGATCGAGAGCGTTCGGCGAGGAACGAACGATCCACCGAGCAAGCGCAGGGAAGCCTCGTGCCAGGGCCGGCGGGGTCAATCCGGAACCGGGCAGATGCCTGTTGAAGGCCCGTCGAACCCAGTGTTATCCAGACGCCGTGACCGATCTCTCCATCACCGTCAATGGCATGAAGTTCGAGAACCCGTTCATTCTCGGATCGGGCCCTCCAGGAACCAACGGCAAGGTCATCGCGCGGTCGTATGACCTCGGCTGGGGCGGGATGTCGTGCAAGACGTTCTCGCTCGATGCCTCCAAGGTGATCAACACCGCGCCGCGCTACGCCAAGCACCGCGCGCGCGGCAGCGAAGAGGTCATCGGGTTCCAGAATATCGAGCTGATCTCCGATCGGCCGTACAAGGATTGGCTCGATGATCTCACGCAGCTCAAGAAGCAATACCCGACCAAGATCCTGATCGCGTCGATCATGGAGGAGTACCGCAAGGAAGGCTGGCAGCAGATCGTCCGCGAGGTCCAGGAGACCGGGGTCGATGGCTTCGAGATGAACCTGTCCTGCCCGCATGGCCTCCCCGAGCGCAAGATGGGCATGGCGATGGGCGAGAACCCCGACATCGTCGAGGAGGTCGTCGGCTGGGTGAAGGAGGTCGCCCGGATCCCGGTCTGGGCGAAGATGACGCCGAACGTCGG
>JANOPP010000026.1:0-10790 GCA_031421915.1 Myxococcales bacterium
GGCCCTTGCTTACCAGGGGATAACGCCTGGAGCCACCCGCTCGATTCCCTACTTGGTCTTCGTGACCTTGATCCGGCCCGACGGAATCGACACGTGGCCTTCCGCATCGACCCACGCGAGGCGAACCGTGTCTCCCGCGCCCGTCGGTACGGTGCCGGGCACTTCGCCCTGGCAGCGATGGCGACCGTAGATCCGGAACGTCGTCGCCTTGAGATCGTCGATGACGACGAAGCCACGCGCCATCGGCTTGTCCATCGCGGCGTCGTCCACGAGCAGCGCGACCGCGACGAGTACTGCGGCGAGGGTGCTCTTCACTCGGCAGCCTTGACCACCACGAGTGCCCTCGTCGCCTTCGACTGGCGACCGTTCCGACCGACCCACGCGAGCGTGACCTTGTCGCCGATCGTCGGCGGCAGCGTTCCATTCGAGACATCGCAGTGACCGGACGAATAGACGCGGACCGCGGCGGCTCCGGCGTTCGCGACGCCCCACGTGATCGCGGTGCCCTTGCTGTCGAACAGCACGAGCGCGACCACTCCCGCGGGCACGGTGCCGTCGAGCTCGACGAGCGTGTCGACGTTCTTCCACCTGCCCATGTTCTCGTCGGTGTGCTTGATCGCGATCACCCGTGGCGCGACCAGCGGCCCAAACTCCGCCTTGATGCGCGACAGCGAGCCGAGGCGCGTGCGCTTCCCGGTGACCAGATCACCGCTGCCTCGCGTCGCCGTCGGCAGACTGTAGACGACGAGTCCCGGTGCGATCGTCGTGATCGCGGGCGGCACCATCGACTTCCCGGCGCGGATCCTCCACGTCGGGAGATCCTCGGTGCGCTCGGTCTTGTCGTCGAGGCCGGCCCCCATCATCCCGACGACGATGCCGCCACCATCCGGCGTGACGGTGGCCACCGTGTTCAAGACGTGGGGGCGCAGCTCGAGCTGCATGCACTTCGCATCCACCGGGGCCGCCATCCCGGCGAGCGCGGCTGCAGCGACGAGCGCGACGGCGGACTTCACTTCTTCACCTGGATCGTGAGGACCTTCGTCATCGCCGAGAGCCGACCGTACTTGTCGACCCACGCCAGCATCACCTTGTCGCCCGCCTTCGAGGCGATCGTTCCATTCGGCAGGACGTCGCACTTGTGGTGGCCGTACACCTCGATGGTGGTCGCGTTCGCCGCCACCGTGCCCCACGACTTCGCCTTGCGCCGTGCGTCGAACACGACGAGCGCGACCGCATCTGTGGGCGGCGCACCGTCGAGCTCCGCCTGGATCTCCTGCGTGCGCTCGGAGTCCTCGTGCACCACGCCCACGAGCTTCGGCGCCGGGAGCCGCGCGACCTTGTTCTTGGTCAACGTCAGCTTCGCGACCACGGTCGTCGAATCCGTCAGCTCACCCGTCGTCCTCGCGTTTGGGCGCACGCTGTACACGGCGAGGCCCGGTGCAAGCACCCTGATCACCGGCACCAGGAGATCGCGGCCGGTGATGAACCCCCAGTCCTTCTGGACGGCGTCGCCCTGCTCCGGCAGGTGATACGAGACGCTCTGCGTCCCGACGACGATGCCGCCGCCATCAGCGGGAACGGCGACCTCCTTGGTGATCACGATCGGCTGCAGATGGTCCATCGCGCACTTTGCATCGACGGGCGACGCGGATGCGACAAGCGTGGTGAGGGCGAGCACGGCAGTCAGACGCATGGCGTCTACAAACGTACCGCACCCCCCTCCGGATCTGTCAGGGAGGACAGCCGGGCGCGCCCGTGGGCTGTCCGGGCCTTGGCCCAGGCACGCAACCCTTGCCGCCCGTTGCATGGGAGTAGATCCGCTCGCCCTTGGTGCGCGGCCACCACGCGATGCCCTGGGGCCCCTCCTTCGTGATCGAGTACCCGACGATCGCGAGCACATCGATCTCGACTGCCGCGACTACTTACCGCGCACGAGCTTGAGCATCACGCGGTCGTTGTCGACCTTGCTGTAGACCTTCTGCGACATGGGCTTGAAGCCCTTCTTCTCGACGGTGATGGTCACACCGGTGAAGCCCATGATCTTCACCGACGTCGGGGTCGTGCCCGCGCGGTTCCCGCCGATCGAGATCGTCGCGCCGGGCGGCACGGTGACGACGGTGAGCGCGTGCGTCGGCCGCACGAGCGGCACCTGGATCTCGGCCGGCTTGTCGGCGGCGAGGTTGACCCACCTGGTGCCAAGCGCGTAGCGCGGGTGCTTGACGTCGACCTTGGTGCGCTTGCACGCGCCGGCGAACTGGATCGGCGACGGCCCGATGACCTGATCATCGATCTTCACGATCGAGCCCGCCGGCGTGGTGGAGACGGTGAGCTTGCACGGGCCGCTACCGACGACGGGGACCGTGTCGGGGCCGTCGATCGCGGCGGCGGTCTCGGGGTCGATCACCGGAACGTCGACCGGCGCGGGCTTCGCGACGTCGGACGTCTCGTCGGACGTGGAGTCCTTCGACGCTACCTTCACGGTGTCGGCCTTCGTGACCTCGGCCTTCGTGACCTCGGCCTTTGCGGCCTTGGCCTTCGCGGCCTCGGAGTCCTCGACCTCCACCGTGTCGGCCTTCGCGGAATCGCCGCCGCCCCGCGCGACGAGGGCGATCACGAGCAGCGCGGCGCCGGTCAGCACGGCAGCGCCCCCCGATCACCATCCAGCGGCGGCGCGGATCCGGCGCGCTGAGCGCGAGCAACGAGGCGGTGCTGTCGATCGGCGCCGACGTGTCGATCTGACCGCCGGGCATCGGCGTCGGACGCGGCATGGGTGTCGAGCGCGACGGCGTGCCGTGGTGCTGCGCCTCGTACTGCATCGCCTCCTGCGCCGAGTAGTGCTGGCCCGTCGGGATCAACGGCTCCGAGTAGCGCTGCGGCTGCGGCGGGAACTGCGGCGCGAGCATCGGCAGCGGCGTCTGCTCCGGCGAGAACTGTTGCTCGAGCGGCGGCTGGAACGCGAACGGCGATAGCTGCGGGGGCGCGGTTGGCGCACCGTGGCGGATCGCGTGGACCGGTGCGAGGGTCATCGGTGGGGGCGCCGTGACGTCGTCGATGTCGACGAGCGAGTCCTCGTAGCCGGGCGCGCGGAAGAAGTTGCCGGTCTCCTCGTAGAGCGCGCAGTCGACGAAGCCCTCGAGCGACTGATCCGTCAGGTTCATCAGCGGATTCGCGGGGAGGATGAAGCTCGAGCCCGGCGTCCGTGACTCGACGGCGACCGGGTTCGTCATGTCGTCGCTCCCCGCGATCGGCTCGGGGACATACCGCTGCTCGTCGACCTGGGAGATCGGTGCAGACTCCTTCGACGGGGTAAGCACGCGCGGTCCGACGCTGCGCACGCGCTCCGCGACGACGAGCGGTGCCTCGACCTTCGCGGGAGGAATCACAGGCGGCGTCCCCGCGCTGGTGCTCGGACGGGCAGCGACGACCTTCGCCGCGACGGGCTCGATCTTCGTCGGACCGGACTCGACCTTCGCCGGCGCGGCGGGGACCGCGAGAGCGTCCTCGACGATGATCGACGGCGTCGGCTTCGGTGCCGGTCGCGCAAACGCGGTGACCGGGGTCGGGCCGACGATCGGCGCAGCGGGCGGCGCGACGGGCAATGGAACCGCGCTCGGCGCGATCGCGTTCACGCTCGGTGCACGTCCGACGGCGATCGGCGAGACCGGTGGGACCGGCGGGACCGAGAGCGGCGGGGAGACGATCGGGCCGGTGTCGTCGTAGCGCGGCAGCGACGGCGCCTCGCTCACGCGCGGATCGAGGCGCGGCATGGCAGAGGCGTCGAGCGCCTTGGGATCGATCCGCGGGATCGGAGGCGGCGTGGCCATCGCCAGGCGCGCGAGTGGCGTGCCGGCAGGAGGCGTACGCGGCGCGCCGGTCGCGGTTCGCGCGATGGCGGGCGATGTCACGCTCGGTGAGCCCGCCGCCGTGCCCCCCGCTTCGATCGGCGCGTTCGCCGCTGCCTCGGCAGTTGCCGTGCGCGCCACTGCGATCGGCGCCGCTGCCTCGGCCGTCGCCGCGCGTGCGAGCGCGATCGGTGGGCTCGCTGCGGTGCCGGTCGCGGTGCGCGCGACCGCGATCGGAGTCGCATCGGCTGCTGCATCGGCCGCGAGCCGCGCGGTCTGCAGCATCTTGAACACGACGATGCTCTCGTTCGTGAGCCGCTTCACCGCGAGGCGCACGCCCGGGCGGCCGAACCGGTTGACCGGCGTCGCCCACGCCTCCACCACCGTACACAGACCGCGGAGCACGGGTGTCTTGTCCTCGAGCTGGATCGAAAACGCCGTCTCGAGTCCGACCGGCCGCTCCGCGAGCGTCGACACGAAGAACGTCGAGTCATCGCAGAAGCGATGAAACGTCGCGACGAACTGCTCGACCGACGTGCAACGCGTCGCGACGACCAGCGCCTTGGTCTTCGGTTCCGTGGAAGTCGCCACCCGGTCCGTAATTATAGTTGGAATGGAGAAAGTTCGCGCGCTGGTTCGTGCCGCCTACATGGAGGTCTGGCGCGGACGCGGTGTAAAACGTGTCATGTCGTCGCATCCGTTCGCTAGCAAGCGCATCGCCGTCGTCATCGGCGGCCTGTCGGCGGAGCGCGAGGTGTCGCTCAACACCGGGTCGGGTGTGCTGAAGGCCCTCGTCGAGAAGGGCTGGGACGCGGTCGCCATCGACTGGCGCGAGAGCACGAACCTCGCAGCACAGCTCGCGGAGTCCGGAGCGCAGGTGGTGTGGAATGCACTCCACGGGACGTGGGGCGAGGACGGCGCGGTCCAGGGCCTGTGCGCGTGCCTGCGGATCCCGTGCACTGGATCCGGAATCCTCGCGAGCGCGCTCGCGATGGACAAGGTGATGTCCAAGCGGATCTTCGAGAGCAACAACGTGCCAACGCCCCGGTGGATCCTGCTGCCGCACGACGGACCGGCCAATGGTAGCGATGCCGATGCGGCGCTCGGTGATTCGATCCCGCTGCCGGTGGTCGTCAAGCCGGCGAACGAAGGCAGCTCGGTCGGCGTCAGCATCGTCGAACAGCGCGGTGAGCTCGCCCCGGCCGTCGCGGCCGCGCGGAAGTTTCACGGGCCGGTGATCGTCGAGGACTACATCGCGGGCACCGAGGTGTTCGTCGGCATCCTCAACGATCGCGTCCTCGGCTCCGTCGAGGTTCGTCCCGCGACGAAGTTCTACGACTACGAGGCCAAGTACAAGCGCACCGATACGAAGTACCTGGTGCCGCCCGAGCTGCCGGCCGAGGTGATCGCGCGCGCCGAGCAGCTCGCACTCGCGTCGTATCGCGCGCTCGGGTGCAGTGGACACGCGCGGCCCGACCTGCGGATCACCACGGGCGGTGAGGCGTTCGTGCTCGAGGTGAACACGTTGCCCGGGATGACCGCGACCAGCCTCCTGCCGAAGATCGCAAAGAGCATCGGCATGGACTACGCGACGCTCTGCGAGCAGATCCTCGCGAGCGCGACGACGATCTAGCCGATTACTTCTTGCAGACCTGCTCGTATGCCTTGGTCCAGGTCTTGCCCTTGTCCATCGACATCTCGCCCCACACCTTGAGGCCCGCCTTCATGTCGGTCGGATCGAAGTAGTCACGGAACTGACCGGCGCCCATCGGGCCCATCATGTCCATGTTGAACGTCATCTTGGTGCCGGCGGCAGTGCCGTCCGCGGTGCCGACCATCTGACCGCCCATGCTGTCGATGCCCACGCGGCGCCACTTCTTCGCGGCCGCATCGTACGTCGTGAAGGTCTGCATCTTGAACTTCATCGGGCCGGCCTTGACGTCGAGCGACTCCGAGATCCACCACTTGTCGAAGTCGACCTTGACCTTGTTGGTCGCCGTCATGGGCGTCTTCACGCCGCCCATGCCGAACGAGTCGCCCTTGCACTTCCAGGTGCCCGACATCGCCTTGCCGAGCTCGGCAACCTCGGCGGGAACGGTCGGCATCGCCGGCGGCGCTGCCTTGGTGTCCTTTGGCGGCACGGGCGCAACGGCCGGAGCCTTGTCCGACTTCGCCGGGGTCGCCGGAGCGCCCTTCGCAGGCGCGGGCTGCGCCGACGCCATACCCACCATCGTCAACGATGCGATCACGACACTCGAGAAAGTCTTCATTTGCAGTTCTCCTCTGAAAAACTGAGCGGACTATACTCAGCGACGTAGTCCAGGCGAGAAACCCGACGGCGAATCGCGAGTCCTACTGACGTGCACTCCAGATCTCGATTCACCGCTGCTGTGGCGCTTGCCTGGTTGGCAGCGTGTGGCGGAACGCCCCACGAACCGACCCGTGTGACCACGGCATCCGCACCTCCGGATGCGGCGGTGCCGCGCAACCCCGATCCGGATCTGGAACCGCGCGCCGTGACAAAACTGCTCGCGATCGACTGGGCGACGATCCCGCTCGCGACCGAGGCGGATGCACTCGCCGTGTGGCGGACGATCGCGCCGACCGGCGCTGACTGGGAGGCGAAGCTCGACGAGATCCCGGTCGCGAATGCGCGACCGCTCGCGCTCGCGCTGCTCCATGGCGGCAACTTCACGTGCATGCCGGCGCAGCAGCCGGTGGTCGACTGCGCGCCGCTCGTCCTCGACGTACCCGCGCCCGCCGATGGCGCGTCGCTCGCCGATCCCTGCCTGCGCCGCCTGCTGGCGCTGTGGTCCCTCGCGGCGCTCGAGCCCGAGGATGTTCCGGTGGTGATCGACTCCCTGCGCGCGATCGCCGCGATCCCGCCCCCCGAGTCACAGCTCGTCGCGGCAGCGATCCAGGCGATCCCGGACGCCGATCAGGCGCGCCGGCTCGAGCTGGTGGCGATCGCCCACAAGGCCGGGCAGCGCGATCTCGCGAACGGGATGCTCGGCCCGCTCGACGAGGCACACCTGATCGAGGCCGTCACCAAGCACCACATCGACGGCGCCCTGGAGGTCCTGTCTGCCGAGGGACATCGCGCCGTGTACATCCGCGCCGTCACCGACGAGATGCTCCCCGGAAAGGTCAGGACCTCCGCGATCTCCGATCTGCTCGGGACCGCCGACACGCTCGCGAAGGATCTGCGAACTGCGGTGACCGCGGCCGTGAAGTCCAAGGACTGCGAGGTCGCCGCCGCTGCGGCACGCGCGCTCGCAGCGATGGGTGACAAGCGGTTCATCCCGACCCGGCCGCGGACCCTCAAGCCGGAGGCGATGATGCGCGGCCTGTGCGTCCTCGCCAGCTACGAGCGCCTTCAGGGCAACGACGAGGCATCGCTGCTCGCCGGCTACGTTCCGGCCAAGGGACTCGAGCGGGTCCATGTCGCCTTCGATGCGCTCGCCGAGATCGACACCGATGGCGATGGCGACCCCCGCACCGAGAGGACGACCGAGCTGGTCGGCAAGGCGGAGCTCGTCGTGCCCGAGGTCGACGACATGATCCGCGCGTTCCGCCGGTGCGCCGGCACGACCTGCACGTCCGGCGATCGCGAGTTCAAGTTCGGCTTCAAGGCGACCTCCGGCGAGCTCCTCCTGACCCGCCTCGAGATCGCTGAACGCCCGCCCTGCCCCACGCGATAGACGTGGAATCTCAGCGCGTTGGATTGCCGGCATGGATCTCGGCGAGGGCTGTGGCACCATTGCGATCGATGCGCTGGCTGATCCTCGCCGTCCTCGCTGTGTTCGCGACCTCCGGCGGCGCGGACGCGCAGGCGTTCAAGCCTCGGGGTGGCACCAAGGCCGCGCCCGTCAAGAAGGCTGCCCCCGCGAAGAAGGCGACCCCCGCGAAGAAGAAGGCGGCCGCCCCCAAGAAGGCGACCAAGAAGACCTCGCGCGCTGCCGAGTCCTCCGCCCGCCCCGATGATCTGACGCCAGACGAGGACGACGCCCCGCCCAAGAAGGGCAACGACGAGGACGGCGACGACTTCGTCTTGATCGAAGACGACTGATCCGCACGGCTGATCCAGGGGCGTTTCCGCAACGCTTGTTCAGGTGGGCATTTTCCGACGACACGGAAGTGATCCGGAGCGTCGCCGAAAAATTGCCCAGGTGATCCCACCATGCCTATTTGCCAAGCATGGATCGATCCCGTCGCGGGGGGACGAACGGTGGAAAGCCGTCGTCCGAGCCCACGGTTCCGGCGGCCTCGCGGCTGACGGTCAAGTCGCGCCGGAACCGGCGGCGTCCGGGATCCCTGTGGTCGCGGATGCCGCGCCCGCGCACGATCGCCGATGCGTGTGGCCGCGCCGCCCGCCGCGCCCTCCCCGCTGTCGCCGCGACCACCGCGATCACGCTCGTCGGTAGCGGCCTCTGGCTCGGGTACCGGTTCATCACGACGTCCGAGCGGTTCGCGATCACGACGATCGAAGTTCGCGGCGAGAGCCACCTCACCGAGGACCAGGTCCGAGCCGCGATGCCGGTCGCCGTCGGCGACAACGTGTTCGCGACCAACCTCGACACGGTCACCGGCCAGCTCCGCGCGACGCCGTGGATCGCATCGGCGACCGCGCACCGGATGCTCCCCGACACCCTCGTCGTCGAGATCCGCGAGCACGCGGCCGCCGCGATCGTCGACCTCGGCGCGCTCTACCTCGTCGACACCAGCGGCCACCCGTTCAAGCGGGCGCAACTCGAGGCAGGTGACGGCTCGGGCCTCCCGGTGATCACCGGCCTTGCCCGCGCCGCCTACGAGAAGGACCCCGCCGGCACCGCCGCGCTCGTCACCGGCGCGCTCGCGACGCTGGCCGCGTGGACCCACGAGCCCGGCCGCCCCGCGATCGGCGAGGTCCACATCGACCCGCACTCACAGGTCACGCTCCGCACCTACGACCATGCGACCGCGATCCAGCTCGGACCTCTCGGAGCCGAGCTCACCGCACGCATGCGCACGTTCGACGCCGCGTGGGCCGAGCTCACCGCCGCCGAGCGTACGCGCGCAACCGCCATTCACCTCGACGCACGGGCCGATCAGGTCACCGTCGCACTCGCCCCCACGAAGGATTGAAGCAGCACCATATGGCCAAGTCCAAGACCTCTGAAATCATCGTCGGGCTCGACATCGGAACGACCAAGATCGCCTGCATCGTCGGTGAAGTCACCGAGGACGGCGTCGACATCATCGGCATCGGCACGTCGCCCTCGAAGGGCATGCGCCGCGGCAACGTCGTCAACATCGACGCCACGGTCACGTCGATCCGCCAGGCGGTCGACGAAGCCGAGAACATGGCGGGCTGCGAGATCTCGTCGGTGTACGCCGCGATCTCGGGCCCCAACGTCCGGGGCATGAACAAGAACGGCATCGTCGCGATCAAGGACAAGGAGATCCGCAGCGCGGATATCGCTCGCGTCCTCGATCAGGCCAAGGCCGTCGCGATCCCGATGGACCGCGAGGTGCTCCACGTCCTGCCGCAGCAGTACCTGGTCGACGACCAGGACGGCATCCGCGATCCGCTCGGCATGGCCGGTGTCCGGCTCGAGGCGAAGGTCCACATCGTGACCTCGCTCGTCGCATCGGTGCAGAACGTCATTCGCTGCGCGAACCGCTGCAACCTCCAGGTCGCCGACATCGTGCTCGAGTCCCTCGCGGCGTCGCAGGCCGTGCTCGAGGACGACGAGAAGGAGCTCGGCGTCGCTCTCGTCGATATCGGCGGCGGCACGTGCGACATCATGGTCTACGCGGACGGCGCGATCGTTCACACGTCGGTGATCGAGCTCGGGGGCGAGCGCGTCACCAACGACATCGCGACGCTGCTCCGCACGCCGCTCGATGCGGCCGAGAAGCTCAAGCGCAAGTACGGCTGCGCGAACAGCGCGCTCGTCGACCAGTCCGAGATCATGGAGATCCCGTCGACCGGCGGTCGCGGCCCGCGCCAGATCAAGCGCTACGAGCTGGTCCAGGTGATCGAACCGCGCATCGAGGAGATCTTCGAGTTCGTCAAGAAGGACCTCATGCGCTCGGGCTACTACGACAGCCTCGGCGCGGGGATCGTCCTGACCGGTGGCGCGACGGTGATGGAGGGCATCACCGAGATCGCCGAGCAGGTCCTCGAGCTGCCGACCCGCCGCGGCGCGCCGACCAAGATCGGTGGTCTCGTCGACGTCGTGCGCTCGCCGAGCTACTCGACCGGCGTCGGTCTCGTGATGTTCGGCGCCGACCAGGGCAAGGCGATCCAGCTCCCCCACCGCGGCGACGATCGACCGGGCATGTTCAAGCGAGCCTGGAGCCGCCTCGCGGAGATGTTCTGATGTCCTCGATCCTCGGTCGCGTTCGCCTCGTGCGCCAGACCGGTGAGCTCGTCGATCTCGTCCGCGACCTCCGCCGCGTGGAGCGTGCCACGGTGATCATCGAGTCGGGTCCGGTCGAGATCCCCGAGGAGATCGCCGACGACGCCCCCACGGAGCGCATGCACGCACCGTCCGCTCGCCTCAGCAGCTTCCGCTTCGTCTGATCACGCAGAACGGCGTCGCCGTGGACGCTTGGTCGGGAACACCGCCGCCTCGAGCCGCATCACGCGGGGCGGCAGGTCGTTGTACTTCGCATCGAGCGCGTCGTCGTCAGCCGATGCCTTGTCGAGCAGCGCGTTCATGTGCGAGCGAATCGACTCGTCGAGGCTCTTGAACGCGTGCGCGACCTCGCGCGCGATCATCGGACCGATCTCGGCCAGCAAGGACACTCTGAACTCGGCCAAGACCTCGCGCAGCTCGCCGTGGGTAACCGGTCGGGACATGTCGTCGGGCACAATCTACCTCCGTCGGTCCGGAGCACCAAAGCAGATCGTGTGCCGCTGCCAACCTGCGGATCTCCCGTGGCGCACCGTCGAGAATCGGC
>JANOPP010000027.1:0-1574 GCA_031421915.1 Myxococcales bacterium
CGATAGCCGCCATCGGCGAGGACGCGCGGGTGCGTCCGGCACATCGATTCCAGGGCTGAGCCGCGGTAGTGAATCGTGTCGTTCCGATTTCCAGGCCCACCGGCGGCACGTGCAATCACCCGGAGATCGGTGGCGCGCACCACCACCTGTGCGTTGCACGACCATCGGTAGTTCTTCGACTTCGCAGCGGCTGCGTGATCTCGTGTCGGAACGAGAGTCCCGTCGATGACCCGGGTTTGTCGACGATCGATTGGCGTCGGAGATGCCAGTAGCGCACCGAGCCGCGGCGTCAGATCCGCGATGATGCGATGGACCTGCGACTTCGACATCGAGCACAGTGCGCCGATCTCACGCATCGTCAGGTTGGTGCGGAGGCTCACGCACACGACGAGGACCCGATCATGCAACGAGCGAGCCCACGGCCTGCCACGCCGACGCGGTTGCATGGAGCCGAGGCGAGCGATCAGCGTGTCGATCCGGGCGGGCGTCAGTCCGGTTGCGTGATCGTTCCATCGACTCGTCACGAGATGGCCTCGAGGTGTCAGACGTTGGAGGTAGGATCTCTGTGTGGCGTTGAGGTCGGGAACCAAGCGAACGCGGGGGCCGAACAGGCAGAAGCCGTGGTCGCGCACCGTGGACGACGGGCTGTCGGTGCTGCGGCTGGCGGTCGACACGTCGGATCCAGTGCAGCGCTCGCTGCTCGATGGGATGTTCTCCGCGGCCCACTCGATCCGCCGCGCTGTCCAGCGCGATGCACGTCACCGCTGCGTCGCGTACCGGGCAGCTCATCACGAACGCGAGCGGGGCCCAGCAGAGGTCCGAGCCCGGGTCGGGCTGTCACGACGGCACTCGAGCACGCCGCCTACGACCATCTCGATGGCGCTCCGCATCTGCGACGCTACGTGACCAAGGCACTCGTGATGCACCTCGCCGATACGGTGTGGTCGGCGACGGAGCGTCACCTGTTTCGCGACGCGCGCGGCAAGACCCACGGGCTCCCCGGCACCAGCCGCTGGCACGAGTTCACGCGCATCCCGGGGCGCGCTCGCTCGCATACCTCGCCCCGCAAATGGGAGACGTTCCGGCTGCACGGCTCGCTGGCCGGTCATCGAGCCGCATACACCGGTAGTGATGGTGTGTTCGCACAGCCCCGCACGAGGTTCAGCGCAGATCGATCACGGCATCGCCACTCGCCGTGATCGTCGCGACGTTGCCGCTTTGCGCTCCGTCGACTCCCAGCTCGACGCGCGTGAAGGTGGTCGCGATCTTGTCGACGAAGAACTTGCCGTTCCTGCACGGCACGGGCGCGAAACCAAACGAGTCGCCGGACAGCGTCATGAAGTGAATGAAGAGATACGGGTGCCCCGTGCAGCTCGTCGTGCTGGCGACCGCGCCGTCGACGGTCCACGTCACCGTGACCGGCCGGATGTTCGACGCGGGGTAGCACACGCCATCGCGCGCACACGTCTGCGATCCGCACTCGCTGTCCTGCCGGCAGCCGTAGATCGGATCGCCACCTGGGTCGGTCCAGCCGCCCCCATCGTACGGGTCGTACGGATCCGGCTCGGGCGGAG
>JANOPP010000028.1:0-2506 GCA_031421915.1 Myxococcales bacterium
GTACTCGAGGTCGGTCGAGGTGAGCCATCGATCGGGACACCGCTGGACGTCACCGCCGAAGAGGTTCACATCGAGACGCACATTCCGGCCGACGACGAGACCGAAGCGACGCTGCGAGCGCTACGCTAGAGCCCACACTACGGAGCAAACCAACCCGGAGATGGTCAAGTCATTCCTCACGCGTCATCGTCGCGGCCCGCCCAACGGCATGGTTCGGGTCAAGCGGCGCGGCCTCAGCACGAAGCTGGCGTTGCGCTACGACGAGGACGGCGAGCTCTCGGAGCTAGCCGTCGGCAGCGATGCGTCATCGGCGCGGATCTACTTCGACTGGGTCAACGAGTCCCACGCGTTCAAGACGCCGCGCGGCCTGGGCGGACAGCAGTGGAGCGGAGGCGTGGTCGTCACTGGAACGGTCTACGACGATGACAGCGGAGGAGACGGTGGTGGCCGCCCGGTCAAGCTCGACCATTGGGTCGACGACTGCATCAGCACGATGATCGATCAGGCTCGCTGACGATTGCTCGGATCGCTATCGACGCTCCCTGGCGCGTGTTTCGAGGCTGCGCAGTCAGCAGGGCAGAACGCGCAGTCTTTGCGCGACGCGCCGACCCCGTCGCCGCATCGTGGTCCGCTGCAAAGAGACGTCTCACACTTGCGAAGCTAGGGGGCGCTCGCCGTGCTCCAGCAACGGAGAGCGCCCTGGTAGACCGCGCACGCATGGCTGGATACCGAGATCGCGGTGGCGCTGCCGATCGACGGAGTGCTCGACGCGCTGAACCCCCAGCAGATCGGGTGCCCTTCGCCTTGGGAGCGAGCGATCTAGGGCGCGAGGAAGCGCACGATCGCCAGGAGCTCGCGCTCGTCGATCGAGTGCGCCAGGCCCGGAAACTTCTCGAGCGTCACCTGGGCTCCGCGCGCCTGCAGACCCGCCTCCGTCGCGTCCGCCTCGGCGATCGGCATCACCTGATCTTCAGTTCCATGCAGCACCAGCACGCGCGGCGCGCCGGCGGCGCGGACGTTCTCCTCGACCGCGAGACGGCCCGACATCGCGACGACGGCCTTCGGTGCGGGGTTGCGAACGAGCGCGAGCGTGTTCGACACGATCGCGCCCTGCGAGAACCCGATCAGGATCAGCTGGTCACCCGTGAAGCCACGGCGTGCGAGCTCGGCGTCGATCCACGCCGACACCCGACTCGCCGCCTCGGTCACGCGTGCCGCTCGGTTCTCGGTCGTCACGCCACGAATGCTGAACCACTGGCGGCCGCGCGGTCCGCCGTCGAACGGTGCGAGGCCATCGGGGATCACGAGCTCCACGTCCGGCAGTTGCGGCGCGAGGGCACGCGCGATCGGCGCGAAGCCCGCCGCGGAATCGCCGACGCCATGCAGAAGGATCGCAAGCGAGCGCGGATGTCCGGACGCGGCGGGAACGACGATGCTCGTGAGGGTCGGGACGCTTGCTGCTTCACGCATGGGATCCTGTCGTGGTCGCGCGCCGTCGCAGCCGGTCGCCGCGATCGCGGCACCGATCAGTGCGCCGATCCGCGTCCAGACGATCACCAGCGAAGAGTGGGCCCGGACGTCGCGTCCTGCAATCGCGATCGGGGTAACGGTGTGTTCCGGTGGGGTGGGGAGCCCCGCTGAAGGCGGTGCTCGGCCACGGCACGATCCAGATGTACTCCTGCTCCTCACGAATCGGCCCCACCTCTAGAGAGCTCGGATCGAACCTCACGCCATCATCGGCGACATCGAGGGAGAGCACCTCGTGCAAGACGTAGCGAATCCGATCGGCCGTGGGGGCTCCGAATCCGAGCAGGTCGACATCACGCGTTGCGCGATGAGGCTTATCGGTCCAGAGCGTGAAGAGCGCGGCGCCCTTGAGGACGAAGCTACCTGAATGCTGCGACTTCGATAGTCGGTACAGTCGGCGCTTGGGCAGAGAAACGTGATTCTCTGCCCACGCGAACGCGCAAGCGCACGGAACCATGGGCACCAGTAGTGGAGGCGGCGGGAGTCGAACTCTCCCGGGGCACACAAGAAATCGAGCGCTTGCTGCACGCTCAACAACGTGTGTCCCGGAGAGTCCGGCTTCGTCCGTCTGCGTTTCGGGGGCTCGGGCAGAGCGTGGGCAGAGCGATGCGAGTCGCACCCGGACGCGGTAGACTCGACCTCATGACGGTTGCGCTAAAAGCCGTGCTCGAACAAGCCACGCGGCTGTCGCGCGAGGAGCGGGCCGAGCTGCGCGACGCGCTCGACGCGCTCGACGCAACCGTTCCGCAGCCCCCCCCGCTCCCCCGCGACGAACGGGATCGCCAGATCGCCGAAGGCTTGGCGCAGATCACCCGCGGTGAGGTGATCGACGAAGACGAGATGTTCGCCGACCTCGACGGACCGTGAAGGTACGATTCGCGGAGAGCGCGCGGGCATCGATCCGCTATCGCCACACGTGGTGGCGCGCCAACCGCGACAAGGCTCCCGGCCTGTTCATCGAGGAGCTACGCGGCGTGGT
>JANOPP010000029.1:0-11570 GCA_031421915.1 Myxococcales bacterium
CGCTGCCGGCGCCCTTGAGGTCGAGCGTCCAGGCGGCCGAGCCGATCTTCCACAGGTAGGTCGTGTTGACCTTGCCCGCGAGGTCAGGGTTCTGCACCAGGTACTCTTCGATCACGGCGAACACGTCGTCGACGGTCGGGACGTAGCCATCGGGCACGCCCGCGGCAGCCGCCGGCGCAGCGCTCGCGCCGGCACTACCGGTGCGCTTCGTCATCTCCGCGAGCACCATCTCGGGCGTCAGCTTCTTGAGGAAGCCGAGCTTCTGCGACGCCATCACGTCGCCGGAGATCTTGAGCTTGCCGGACGAGAACAACTTCATCGCATCGGCCTGGCCGGTCGCCATCGCCATGAAGTCGGCGTCGCTGATCTCGAGCGTGCAGACGGCCTTGCCGGCGACACCCTCCGTGACCGTGCCGGGCGGCGTCGTCAGATCGATCGTCCACGTGCTCTCGGGGCTCGAGAGCTTGAACAGGAAGTTGGTCTTCACCTTCTCGGCCGTCGCCGGGTTGCCAGCGACGAACGTCCCGACCGCACGGAAGATGTCTCCCGTCGTCGGCATCGCTGCTGCCTTGGCGCCGCCCGCTGCGGCTGCCGGCTTCGTACGATCCTTGGGCTTGGGCAGCTCGGTCCACAGCTCGGCGGCTGCGTTCGAGATGCAGACCTCGCCGGTCTCCTTCACCTTGGTGCGGAAGACGACCTTGGTGTCGCTCTCCTTCCACATCTCGGTGACGAGCGTGGCGCCCGGGAGGACCGACGACGCGAACCGCGCGCGGATCGACTTCACGAAGCTCGGGTCACCGCCCGGCGCGAAGCTCTGCGCGACGTGACGCGTGGCGAAGCCAAACGAGCACAGACCGTGGAGGATCGGCTTGTCGAAGCCAAACGCCTTGGCGAAGCCGGGATCCGCGTGCAGCGGGTTCCAGTCACCGGACAGGCGATAGAGCAGGGCCTGGTTGTCGGTGGTCTTGTCCTCGATGACCTTGTCGGGCGCGCGATCGGGCGGGACGTTGACGTCGGCGCTCGGGCCGCGTTCCCCGCCCCAGCCACCGGCACCCCGGACGAGCGTCGTCAGCTCGTTCCGGATCAGCTCGTCGCCGTGCTCGTCGTACGTGATCATCTCGTTGACGACGAGCGCGTTTTTGCCCTTGTCGTAGATGGCCTTGACGGTCGCCTTCGTCGTGAACTTGCCCTTGGTCGGGATCGGGCGCTTGACCTCGGTGTACTGCTCGCCGTGGAGCACGCGATCGAGGCCGAACGACAGGCCGGGAGCCTGGATGCCCTCCTTCGCCTGCGCGAACACCATCGTGATCGCGGGGACGACGCCGAAGCTTGGCAGGACCTTCATGCCCTTTCCGTGCATCTCGTAGACGAGCGCGAGGTCGGTCTCGTTGGTCGGATCCTTCGCAGCCCCGACACCTAGCGCGTAGAGCGAGACGTCGCGGACGTCGTAGCTCATCGTGTGCTCGGGGAACTTGTAGCCGAGGGCCTGGTCGACATCGATGAACTGATTGCCGCCCTTGGACGGGCCAGCCTCGACGTTCCCCATGATCGGCTGCATCGACTCGGCGACCGAGCCTGGATGCGTGGTCTTGTCGAACTGCGTGATCGCCTTCCACGCGCCGTCGACGTCTTCGGGCGTGATGTCGCGGCCGAGGCGGAAGGTCTTGCCCTCCGAGCGCTCCCACCGCAGCTTCGCGTAGAACCCGCCGCCGACCTCGTAGAGGCCGCCGGTGTCCTCGTTGGACTCGTGGGCGAGGCGCGCGACGAGCGAGGACACGTACTCGGGCTTGAGAGCGTCGAGCAGCTCCTTGGGCAGGACCGTCTCGGTCATGCGCGAGCCGGCGATCGGCGCGATCGTGTTGACGATGACGTTGCGCTTGCGACCCTCGGCCGCGAGCGTCTGCGTGAAGCCGTGGATGCCGAGCTTGGCCATCGCGTAGTTCGCCTGGCCGAAGTTACCGTAGATGCCGGCGGCGCTCGCCGTGTTGATGATGCGGCCGTAGCCCTGGTCGTTCATGAGGGTCCACGCGGCGTGGGTGACCTTCATCGCGCCGAGGACGTGGACCTTGTAGACGAGGTCCCAGTCCTGCTGGGTCATCTTCTTGAACGAGACATCGCGGAGGATGCCGGCGTTGTTGATGATGATGTCGATCTTGCCGAACGCCTCGACACAGGTCTTGATGATCTTGTCGCCGTCCTCGACCGAGTCGTAGTTCGCGACTGCCTCGCCGCCCTTCTCCTTGATCTCGGCGACGACCTTGTCGGCCGCCGAGGACGACTTGCCGTCGCCGGTGAAGCTGCCGCCAAGGTCGTTGACGATGACCTTTGCGCCTCGCGATGCGAGGAGAAGCGCGTGCGAACGGCCGAGGCCTCCGCCTGCGCCGGTGACCAGGGCTACTTTTCCATCGAACCGGAGTTCTTTGCTCATCGCTTCACCTTCGTCGTGCGTTTGGTTGCCGATCCAGCGTTTGCCAGGACGGTGGGGAACAGTGCCTTCCAGTCTTCGATCATCTCGTCGAGCCGGCGGTCATCCTTGTGGAGCACGGACGACATCGCCGCGCCGATCATGAGCTGCAGGGTGAGATCGAGTGCGCGCTCGAGGCCCGGGTGCTCGGCGACGTCCTTGCCGAACAGCGACCGCGCCTGAGAGAAGATGCGTTCGCGCAGCGAGCGCTCGGCGAGCTGGAGGACCGGCTTGAGCTCCGGATCCGTGCGCGCGGCGGTGCGCAGCTCCATCGCGACCTGGAAGAACGCACCGGAGAAGCACTGCCAGAGGAGGCCAATCACGGCGTCGGTCCGGGCGCGACCGCTCTCGCTCGGGAGCAGGCCGGCGAGCTGCTTGAGCTCCCGCGCGCGCATCTCGGCGAGGTGATCGACAGCGGCGACCAGAAGCTCGGCCTTCGACGGGAAGTGGTGGAGCAGGGCGCCGCGCGAGACCTCGGCGCGCCGCTGGACCTCGAGGGTCGTGGTCCGCGCGAACCCGACCTCGATCAGGCTCTCGACGACGGCGTCGAGCAAGGCCCGACGGGTCTCGTCGCGACGTTGCTGCTGCGTGCGAGGAACACGGGCGGCCTCGGGCATCCGATCGCGGTGTACCTCCCAGGAAACAGTCAGTCAAGACGGTTTGTAAGTTTCCGAGGAGAAACAGCCGCGTGGGAATCCACGGACGAGCGTCCCGGTTGACTGGTCACCCGGGCAAGTCCGGGGCAATCTCCACCCCTCTCGTGCGCTACGAAGCTCGCATCGGCTGGCGCTATCTCTACGGAGGTAAGCGTGATCCATTGATGCTCAAGCTCGCGGGCGGCGCGCTGCTCGAGGCCGTCATCGGCTTCATCATCCTGCTGGTCTCCGAACCCGGGAGTACGGCCGGGATCGTGATGTTCGTCAGCGGCCTGATCTTCGCGTCGGTGTTCGGGCTGCTCTCCGTGTTCTCGGTGTTCGCGAGCGTCTCGGTCTTCGGTGTCGCGCTGGGAGTCGCGGCACTGACGATCGTGCTGGCCGTCACGACAGGGTTCCAGGAGCAGTTCCGCGACAAGGTGCTCGGCGTCAACGCGCACGTGATCGTGCTCAAATCGCAGGCGACGTTTGCGGAGTACCGCGACGTGATCAAGACCGCTCAGGAGATCGACGACGAGGTCGTCGCGGTCCAGCCGTTCATCTTCGCCGAGATGCTCGTGACCCGCGGGAAGGGCGAGCTGTCCGGCGTCGCGATCAAGGGCATCGACCCGACGCTCGTACGCGGCGTCCTCGATCTCGAAAAGCACATGATCCAGGGCTCGGTGGAGACGCTCGTCAAGATCCCCGGACCCGGCGAGCTGCCGCCGATCATCATGGGCAAGGAGCTCGCTCACAAGCTCAAGGCCAAGGTCGGCGACGACGTCACCGTTGTCGTGCCGCTCTCCAACATCGACTTCGATACGTGGCGCGCGAAGTCGAGCGCACCGCGCACCCGCAAGTTCCGGGTCACCGGAATCTTCTACAGTGGCTTTGACGAGTACGACCGCCGCCTCATGTACACGGCGCTCGGCGACACCCAGGAGCTCGTCGGTCGCGGCGATCAGGTGATGGGCGTCGAGCTCAAGGTGAAGGACGTCGACCGCGCCGAGGAGATCGCACGCAAGCTCGAGAAGGCGCTCGGCGGTCCGCCGTATCAGGTCCAGGACTGGTACGAGCTGAACCAGAATCTCTTCACAGCGCTCAACCTCCAGAAGCTGGCGCTCGTGATCATCCTGACGCTGATCATCATCGTCGCGGCGGTCAACATGGTGTCCGCGCTGACCATGATGGTCACCGACAAGACGCGCGAGATCGCGATCCTCAAGTCGATGGGCAGCACGTCGACCAGCGTCGCCCAGGTGTTCCAGGTCGTGGGCATCGCGATCGGCGGCGCCGGTACGTTGATCGGCGTCGTGATCGGGCTCGCGATCTGTCACGTCATGGGCTCGTACGGCTACCACCTCGATCCGAAGGTCTATCTGATCGATCGCCTCCCGATCGAGGTTCGCTGGATGGAGGTCCTCCTCGTCTGCGGCATCACGATGGCGATCAGCGTGATCTCCACGATCGTCCCGGCCTCGAACGCGGCCGCACTGCGGCCCGTCGAGGGCCTCCGCTACGACTGAGCCGTTCTCGGCGCGGACGACGAGCGGCTAGCCGAGATCGCTCCTGTGGATAAGCTGTCAATACGCAATTCGAGTTGCATTCGTGCAACTAATGTTGCTCAGTCGACATGGAAACTCGACTAGCCACTCAACAATTTCAACGAGGTAGAGACGCCTACATTGGCCCGGACCTTGTACTAGGTCGAGGTCATCAACATGCGCAACATCAACTCGCTTATCACGGTTCTCGCTCTCTCCTTCTCCTCGATCGCGGCCGTCGGCTGCGCCTCCACCGGTGCTGACGACGAGTACTCGGATGTCGAGGGCGAGGCTGCCGCCGCTGGCAAGCTCGCGTTCTGGCAGGCCACGGACGGCCAGTGGCACTTCAACGTCAAGAGCGGCAACGGCGCCGTCCTCCTGACCTCCGAGGCGTACACGTCCCGCACCGGTGCCATCAACGGCGCGCTCTCGGTTCTCGAGAACGGCGTCGACGACGCGATGTACGCGGTCAACCAGACGGCGACCGGCTACAACCTGCACCTCAAGGCCGCGAACCACGAGTCGATCGCCTTCTCGCAGGTCTACTCGACCAAGTCGAGCGCGACGCGCGCCGTGGGCTCTTCGGTCCGCGCGATCACCAGCTACCTCGACAAGAAGGAAGCCAACACGACTGGCGCCCGCGTCGAGGTGCTCGTCGGCGAGACCGGCAAGTTCCGCTTCAACGTCCACGCGAAGAACGGCGCGATCGTCCTCTCGTCGGAGCAGTACACGACCGAGGCGGCCGCGTTCAACGGCGCCTTCGCGGTTCAGGCCGAGGGCCAGAGCGCGGCGAACTACACCGTCAAGACCAACGCGTCGGGCGGCTTCTACTTCACGCTGACGGCGCAGAACGGCCAGATCATCGGCCAGAGCCAGCAGTACACCACCAAGGCGGCGGCGACCTCGGCGATCAACTCGCTGAAGACGTTCCTCCCGACCGTCGCGGTCCTCTAGTTCTCGCTTCGCTGTCTCCAAAATAGCTTGGCTGCGCATGGGCACCCCGTCCGGGTGCTCATGCGCGTTTCGGCCTACAATTGGCGCGTGAAGATGCTCGCTGTCGCGGTCCTCGCGCTGATCGGTTGTGAGCAGGTGTTCGGTCTCGATGGGCGTCAGGAGATCGACGCCGTCGATGCAGCGACCACGATGGTGGTGTTGCTCGAGGCGCCGGCGACGGTCGCCACCGGCGAGACGCTGATGGTGTCGGCGAAACTGCGTGGCGTGCCGGGCACCACGGTGACCTGCACGTTCTCGGCGAACGATGGGACGTTCACGGGGAGCGACGTCATGGTGGAGATCGGGGCCACCGGCGAAGCGACGCCCAGCGCACGGTTCACGGCGCCCGATGCCATGAAGGTCGTGACCGTGCGCGCCACCGTCGATGCCTCGAGCGCGAGTGCCATGGTCGGCGTGACGAGCGCGATCGTGATCGGAAACAACTCGACCCTCGGCGGTGTTGGCATGCCGGCTGGGCCCGGCAAGCTGATCGGCGGGCGCTTCGTCCCGGGGGTGGCTGGCGTCGTGATGCGGCAGGTCGGCGTGTGGACCACCGCGGGGACGCCCATAGGGGCGCAGGCCCGTATGGGCGTTTACGACGAGAATCGCGTGCGGATCGCCGAGACAGGTCCCGTCCCGATCGTAGCCGGGCGAAATGTGTTCTCGCTGTCGAGTGCGCAACCACTCCCGGCGACGCAGATCTGGGTCGTCGTGATGTTCGATCGCGAGACCTCGGTCTTTGGAGAATCGACACTCCAAGCAGATGGCTACCTCTCGAACGCCACCTCCTTCGGTCCGCTGCCGACAATGTTGCCAACGGGCTCCGCTCCGATGATCGGGTACTCGGTCTTCGTCGTTGGAATCTAGTCGCGGTGGAGCGCTTACTGGCTCGCTCTGGGGGGCCCTGGACGGCCCTCGGGCGCCATGAGAACCTGGATGGATGAGGGCTCAACATCTGTTCATGTGCTGGGTCGCGCTTGTCGGCTGTGGGGAGATCAAGGGAACTCCCGACGCAGTGGCACCCACCTGCACACCGGACTGCCGACCGGGCTTCGCCTGCGTCGAGGGCACCTGTGTCTCCGAGTGCAATCCGGCCTGCGATTCCGGCTTCACGTGTTCACAGGGCAGCTGCATCGCCGACTGCACCGCTGGCGAGCTGCGCTGTGACAGCGCGTGCATCGATCCGTTGACGGATCCGATGCACTGCGGGGCAACCGGGAGCTGCACTGGCAGCGATTCCTCGGCCACCGACTTTGCTGGCGTGATGTGTGGAGCGACGGCCTGCATGGATGGTGCGTGCCAGCCCTTGATCCTGCTGATCTCCACGGCGACGCTGAATTACAACGTATTCGTCGCTGCCGGCTCGCCGACGACCCCGGTCCAGCTGACCGTACGCGTCGCGAACGGGGCCTCGGTCGGCTCGACCACACCGGCGATGCCGGCCTTCACTACGGGCGCACTGCCTGCGGGTTCGACGGTGACGCTCATCGTCAACGGTCAGATCATCGGGGCTGGCGGCGCCGGCGGATCGGGTGGCAACGGTGGAGGAGGCGGGAATCCCGCGCCGTGCGGTCGGCCGGGTGGGCCGGGTGGTACGGCGCTCGTTCTCACCGTGCCGACGACGATCACGAACAACGGACTGATCGCAGGCGGCGGCGGTGGCGGTGGCGGCATGTCGGGCTGCACGATCAATGCGGGTGGTGGCGGTGGCGCGGGCACTTCCGCCGGACCCGGTGGAGCGGCAGCCTCGCTGGCTGCAGGCGTCGCGGCACCCGCCGCGTCCGAGACTGCCTTCTGCGGACAGGACAATGGCACGCGCACCGGAACGGCCGGTTCTGCGGGCGGTGCGATGACGGGCGGCGTGGGCGCTGATCCGTCGGCCACGGGTGCGGGTGGTCGAGGCGGCGATCTCGGGCGTGTCGGACTCGCCGCGCTGTCGTGCATCAGCGACACCGTCGGTGGCAATGGCGCAGGTCCCGGTGGCGCCGCCGGGTTCGCGATCCGGCGCGGGACGCAGACCCTCACGATCGCCGATGGCACGTACGCGACGGGCACCGGACCGATCCGCGGTCCCGTCGGCCCCTAGAGAGCTCGCGCCGACGTGCGCGCGACTTGAGGGCGTGGCTTACGTTGTTCCAGTGGGAGACATCCACATGAAGAACATCGCCATCGCCATCGCGCTCTGCTTCGCCCCCGTCGCGGCTCACGCCGAAGCCCTCAGCCCCGCGCAGGAGGAGGCAAAAGCGGACTTCGACGAGCGCACCGAAGACGCGCTCGCGCTGCTCAACGAGAGCTGCGGCGCCAAGGTGACAATCAAGTCGGACTTTCAGAACTTCAAGCCTGATGACTGGGCACGTGGCATCAAGCCGCCGGCGCTCTGCAACCTGGTGCTCGCGGCGGCCAGCTCGATGTGCAAGCAGCGGCCCGTCTACAAGAAGGCGCTGGGCAAGCAACTCACGTCGGTGGGCTGCGTGTTCGCCGGGGTACAGCCGAAGCAGAAGAAGGACGTCACGAACACCTTCACGTTGCGGAACCTGTCGTTCACAAACGGCGCACTCACGCTGAGGATGCACACGGACGTCGTCAATGTCGGTGACAACACCAAGGCGACGGTCGAGAAGGCCCTGAAGTAAAAGCGCGCGGCAAGCCTGGCTTGTACTTGCCCACCTTCCACGCTCGGGACCGTGGGCGCCGTGACCCCTCGTCGTGTCATCACCTCGCCCGAACAGTTCAAGGAGAATCATGAGTACTCCGCTACAGCGCCAACGACAACGCGAGCAGGAACGACAAGACCAGCAAGCGTGTGCCAGCTCGGTACTCGGTTACGGCGACGCTGCCGCCGCGGTGAAACGATGAGCGGTCTTGCCGCTTGTTATCGACCGCCGCAGCAGCCCGAATCGACCGCCACGGACCGCGTGCTCAACGTTGCCAGCGCTATCGACACCCCGTTGGGCGCCGCCCAGACCGCCCGTACTGTTGCGGAGGCGGCGGGTGCGCCGCTGTCTCCCCTTAGTGCCGTGCGGACGGCAGCTCTCCGTGCTGCCGGCCTTGGCTTCGGCGCGACGAACATGTGGGGAGGCGTGCGGAACCTTCGCGATGGCAACACCGAACAGGGAGTGGGGGATCTCGCGTCCGGCGTGTTCAGCACGGGCGTCACCCTGATGGAAATGGCGGGTCGCGCCGACCCTCGGGCTGCCGTGCTCGCCACATTGGCGAACCTCGGTGCCTATGGCACTACCCACGCTCGCGATGCCGGCTGGTATGGCCGTGATCCGGGGGCCGCCGGTGGTCCGCCGGTCATGGAAGGCAACGCGTCTCGACCGCTCGGGTTCGCGGAGAGCGTCGGTGTCCGCGCGTCGAGCGGTTACCGAGCCGGCAGTGATTGGGCGGGCGGCGGCTGGTTGGGCTCCATCGTCGGCTCCGGCGCGGCCATCGCGACCGGCGCGGATCAGCTGGTGGTCAATAGCGTGAACGCCGTGGGCGCCGGCGGCCTGCGCATGATCGGCGCACCCCCGCAAGCGCCGGCGTGTCCAGATCCGAGCGCCCCGGAAGTGCTGACGCAGGAGCAGCCAGGTGTGCCGCAGATCCGCGCGCCGCGCCGTGGTTCGCTCGGCCAGCGCACGGCGCAGGCCGCGGCCATGCAAGCACTCGGCACGGCGCAGCGCCCCGAGGATCTCCAACAGGCACCCGCGGAGGTGATGCGCCCCGACTGGTTTTGAGCAGCAACAGTCGGCAGCAATCCTCACGCCACGGCTATCCGCCGATGGCCAGCTCGCGACGATCGCGGTGTGCGAACGCGGTGATCCGAATGATCCGACGGCGGGCTGCGATGGCTTCGCGGATGCGATTGCCGAGCCCACGGTGGACATGCGTTGGACTGGGACGCAGCTCGACATGCGATCGGTGAACTGAGGCAACGGCGGGCTATGCTCGGTCGGCATGCGGAGTCATCGGAGCGGGGTGCTCCTTGCGATCGCGGCGAGCTGCATGGGGCTCACGCGTGCTACGCCGGTCGCTGCCGATGCGCCGAGCGCCGGGGCACCGATCGCTGTCACGGCGCCCGGATTCATGATCGCGACCGCGAACGAGGTCGACGAGATCAAGATCCTGCGAGTGGCGCCGGGTGGCAAGCGGACCGTGCTGTCGACAACCAAGCTTGGCCACGGCGCGAATCCTGTGATGACCTGGCTCGATCCGCGCACTCTGCTCGTGGTCGAGCCCAGGCAGGTCAAGCAGGGCTACGAAGACGTCGCCCGCTGGTTTGTCGATGGCAAGCTCGACGGCATCCGGACCCAGACGATCTCGAGCGCGGCGTGGCCCGCCGAGGCGCGCGTGCGCCCGACGACGCGCGCGATCGTGACCAAGAGCGGCGAGCTCTGGCTCGGGCGCAGCTGGCAAGGCCTTCGCCCGAACAACGCGAGCGTCAACCGGGACGATCCACGCCCCGGTCGGAGCGAGGCATTCCTGCGCGTCGCGCCGACGCCGGGCGCCCCGGCTCACGTCGCCAGTACCCAGCCCGCCGATGCCGACCCGGTCCGCAGCACGCAGTGGTTCGAGAACGGAGTGGTCAACGAGGGCGTTGTCCATGCGTGGGTTGCCGCGTTGCCGGTCGCGACTCCGCCCACGGGGCTCGCGGTGGTCAAGATCAAGGTCAAGGTGCGCGGCACCAGCTGGGCCGGCGTCGCATGCACGAGCAAACCGGCGCGCACGACGTACCCGAACCGCGCGACCAGCGAGCTCACCATCATTGACGCGCAGGACGTGAAGTTCGCAAGCTCGACCTTGCCACTCTATGCCGTGACGGGCCCGCGCCGAGCGTGGCCCGCCGGCGAGTACGTCAACACCGACTGGTTCCTCGGCTGCACCCGTCGGCCGCTCGGCGAGGCCCGATGGCTCGGCGGCGATCGATGGGCGACCCGCGTCGACATGGATGACCGGTGGATCGTCTGGGACGGAGGCCTCGAGGTCGCGCGGATCGCGGGCCTCGGCGTTCGCGTCGAGTTTGCACCGTGGTGAGTCGCTACCACCGGTGCGCTCTGCACCGCGGAACGACCGGCACCAGGACTGCCTGACAACAGGCACGCTGCTGGCCACTCACGATCGCGCGTGCCATGATCTGGAGCGAGTGGGGACCTTGCTCTTCGCGTATGGCCAGTTTGGGGCCTTCGTGATCATCTGCACCTGGGCGGGAGTGCGTTTGATCCAGCGCGCGATACGGTCCGAGCCGCCGCCCGGGATCCCGCCCGCGAACATCGCGAACGCGGACGGCATGGAGGCCGCCTACGCGACCGCGATGCGAATCGGCGCGCACGCCCCGTCGGCGATCGGACGGATGCTCGCGTTCGTGAGCGGGATCGCGCTGATCGTCGCACCATGGGTGATCCTGGTGTTCGGTCTAGCGATCGGCAAGCTCGGCACCCCCTGACGGCGCATGTCGCCTGGTGAGCTCACCACTTCCAGTACAGCGGACCGGGCGCACCGTCTGCCCGCGCGCGTTCGCTGTCGGCGAGGTGGGCGTTGGTCAGGCCATTGATGAGCCGTAGAACCTCGGCCTGGCTCGAAGGGACCTGCTGCGTCCACACGAGCAGCGTGCCGCCTCCGAACGCGTACACCTTCGTCCGATCTTCGGACAACGCGGGCGACCGCAGCGGTGGACCGGTGGGGCGGCCGACCCGCCACGATACGCCCTGGAACGGCGCGGTCACGTTGATCGAGTCGCTCGCGTCGATGAACGTACCGAGGTCACCGCGGAACGAGAGGTCGTGGAGGCGCGACCCGGGCGGATATGGCGTCGACACGCGCCGCGCACCTCCCAGCTCGACGAGGTGCCCGCTGTCGCCCGCGGCAAGGACGACGACGTGCCCGTCGTCGACCGTGTGGATCTTGCCGACCGGCGGCGGTAGCAGCGACTCATCGAGCACCTGCCCGCTCGCCGTC
>JANOPP010000030.1:0-14273 GCA_031421915.1 Myxococcales bacterium
ACCGAGGTCGCCGCCGACTTCCACCCACGGTTCTCCGCGACCGGAAAACATTACCGCTACCTCGTCTATCGAGGAGCCGACCGCTCGCCGCGCTGGCGCGAGCGCGCGTGGCACCACCCCGTCGAGCTCTCGGTCGCCCCCATGCGTGCGGCCGCGGCGACCCTGGTTGGCGAGCACGACTTCGCCGCGTTCCGGGCGGTCGGCTGCGCCGCCAAGACCACGGTCAGGAAGATCAGCGCGATCGACGTGGCGGAGGCCCCGGATGACCTCCTCCTCATCGATGTTCGGGGCAACGCGTTCCTCCGCAACATGGTGCGGATCCTGGTCGGGACCCTGACCGAGGTCGGTCGAGGCTACCGAGAGTCGTCCCAAGTTGCTGAGATCCTTGAGTCCAAGGACCGGGCGCTCGCCGGGATGACCGCCCCGGCACACGGCCTCGAGCTGATGGAGGTCAGCTATGACGGGGTTCGCGTCCCTCGCGTGTAAGCTCGGGGCCTTACGGGGCGTTGAATAGGTGTCTGGTGGCCTCCGAACCCGCTGACGATCAGATTCGCGTGGAGCTCGAAGCAGAGCAGCGCCTGATCGAGGAGGCCCAGCAAGGCAACCTCGACGCCATGCGCCCTATCCTCGAACGCTACGCCCAACCCCTGTACGGCACGGTCATCCTGGCGCGCCTCGGGGATGCCGTGTCCGCCGAGGAGGTCCTGCGCGACACGCTCGCGACGGCGGTCGAGAAGATCAAGCGGTTCACCTGGCAGGGCAAGTCGATCTACCCGTGGCTGCGGCAGATCGCGATCAACAAGGTCTTCGATGTCCATCGCCAGTCCAAGCGCTCCCGCAAGCTCGCCGACGCGATGGCGCACGAGGTCACGCACGAGACCGACCCCGAGAGCCACGCCGACGCACAGCTGATGGCGGAGCAGGAGCGGCGCGCACATCGCGACCGCATCGACGATGCCATGCACCAACTCCAGGACCGATATCGCACCGCGATCGAGCTACGCTTGATCCAGGAGCTGTCGCGCGAAGACTGCGCGAAGCGTCTGGGCATCACGATCGGTACGTTCGACGTCCTTCTGTTCCGCGCCGTGCGCGCGTTCCGCAAGCAGTTCGGCGAGCGCTCCCCGGCAGCTCCGACGACAGGAGACACCTGATGGCCACCCACGACGACGACTTCCTGACCAGCCCCGTTCCCGAGCCCGATGCGGAGGCGACTCCGAGCGAGCGCGCACACGCGAAGACGTTCGCGGACATCGTCGACAAGTCGCTGACGGGACGCGCGCCGGCTGCGATGAGCGCGGACGATCGCGCGCTGCTCGAGGTCGCGACGGTGATCCGCGTGACGAGCGGTGGGATGGAGCTGTCGGCTGCAAAGCAGCGCTCGATCGTCGAAGACGCGCTACGCCAGGCCGTCGGCGGCGTCGGTGCGAGCGCGAGTGGCTCGGTCACACCGATCGCGCGCGGTCGCTCGAAGCGCTGGGTGCCGTGGGCCGTCGCCGGTGTGAGCACGCTCGTCGCTGCGGCTGCCGTGCTTCTCCTCTGGCTGCGCACGCCGCAGCAGACCACGGTCGTTCACGAGACCGCGCAGGTTCCGGCGAGCTGGACGTCGCGTCCCGCCGATCCACTCGTCGGTCCGATCGCCCGCGAGCACGCGGGTGATGCGAGCGCACGGATCGACTACCTGTTCGCAGATCGACTCGACGGCTATCGGGAACGCCGGTTGAGTGGAGGCAAGCCATGATCAACAAGCACGTCAAGGCGCTCGGGATCCTCGTGCTGGGGATCGCGATCGGCGTCACAGGTCTCGTCGCATGCTCCGCCGAGCGCGACACGGCACAGCCCTCCCAGACCCGCGTGGCAGAGCCCACGGACGTGATCGACGAGGAGCTGATGCTCGCGCTGGCCCAGGCGAAGAATTTTCATCGCAAGGCCAAGGTCTACATGAGCGATGGCAACCTCGTCGCCGCGACCGCCTCGGTCCGCCAGATCCTCTCGCTCCGGTTTCCGACCGGCGCGCCCGAGGCCGAGGACGTCCGCGCCGATGCGCGCGCGCTGCTCGCCAAGCTGCTCGTCAGCCAGAACCAGGTCGAGGAAGCGATGAGGACGGTGCAGGAGGGCCTCGCCCAGAGCCAGCGCGAGAGCTTCTTCGTCGCGAACCTCCACACCGTGCAGGGTGAGATCCACGAGGCGCGCGCGGCGCAGCTCGACGCCGAGGGCGAAGCCAGCAAGGCCAAGGCGATCGACGAGCGCCGTGCCGCGATCGCCGCGTACGACCGCTCGATCCAGATCAACGAGAAGCTGCAGACGCAGCTCATGGAGCAACGGTGAAGGGCCTCGTCGTCGGCATCGCGCTCGCTGCGATGGTCGCCGGCGTCAGCTCGTGCGGCGGTGTCAAGCCGATCCCCGGCTTCGACAAGCGCAACGAGATCTCGAACCTGTGGACGCAGATCCGCGGGTGGCGCCACGAGGCGAAGATGGATCTCGATCCGTCGACACAGCTGATGCAGGTCCTCCGCGGCAAGACCGTCGGCGACGCGAAGATGGTCTGCAAGGCGCAGAAGACCGAGCCCGCGGTGTGCAGCGACATCTGCAGCATCGCCGATGCGATCTGTGACAACGCCGAGCGGATCTGCGACCTCGCCGACGACCTCGGCAAGAACGACAGCTTCGGCCAGGAGAAGTGCACCAGCTCGAAGGCGTCGTGTCGCGAGGCGAAGCAGCGCTGCTGCGGCTGCGCCGAGGCCGATGCTCCGAGCGGTTCGACCGGCGCGACCGGCGTGCAGGGATCGCTGTGGTGACGCGCCTCCCACTCGGCCTCGTGCTCGGCGCGGCGTGCTCGCTCGCGATCGCCTGCGCTTCGGCGAGCAAGCAGTCGGCGTCGCCCTCGACCCCGGCGACCGCAGGCGGGGCCGAGCCCAGCGGTCTCGGTGGCATGGGACCGCTCGACGAGATCCGCACGCTCGATCGCGAGATCGAAGCGTCGCTCACCGGCATGGGCGTCAAGCCGACGCCGGCCGCGGCGTGTGCGGCTGACCAGAGCTGCGCGCAGGCGGCGCCGCTCGCGATGGGCGTGACGCCCGCTGTCGAGGATCCTACGTGCAAGGTCGGCGCGAGCGAGACCTGTCAGGACTCGTGCAAGCTGTCCGACTCGATCTGCAAGAACGCGGATCGGATCTGCGTCCTCGCGAAGGAGATCGGTGGCACCGACGCCTACGCGAACGAGACCTGCGTGCGCGGCAACGCGAGCTGCAAGGCGTCGCGCGAGCGCTGCTGCGGCTGCATCTGAGCAGCTAGCCGGCGACCCACAACGGGTGGCCTGACCCGTTTCTCAGGTCGAGCAGTTGGTCTGCGCAGCGGAGCGCAGGGCGATCACCTTGGACGCGAGCATCGCGCCATCGGACATCCGCGAGGTGTCGAGGAGGTACTGCGCGATCGATCCGCCGCCGCCGATGACGCCATCGCTCGCGTTCGACGTGTCGGGCTGGCCCTCGGCCGTGTAGCTCGGGTGGCTCGCGAAGATCTGGGTGGTCAGCGCGGTGTCGAAGAACAGCTGCGAGACGAGGTAGCTCGTCGCGCCGACGGTGACCCGGAAGTGGATGTGGATCGTGCGGCCGGGGTACCAGCCGGGGAAGCAGGTGTCGAAGTCGACGCGGCCCGCGGCGCTCGTGGTCTGCGTGCCGCGGAAGTAGCTGTGGTTCGCAGCGTCGTTGTCACCGCCGCTGCAGAAGCCAGGCGATGGCGTGACTCCCGAGTACACACCGGTGACCTGCGTGTGCCAGATCTCGACGATGGCGCCGACGACGGGCGTGCAGTTGTCGGCACCGACGATCTTGAGCGCGAGGCGAACGGGCAGGCCGGGGTAGCCCTCGCTGACGTCCTGGCGCGCGGGCGCGATCGCAGTGCACGGACCGGCGGTGGTCGCGCAGATCGTGAGCGGGCAGGTCGCGATCGGAGCAGTGAAGGGATCCGGGTAACATTGCTTCGCGGTCATCGCGGCGGTGCCGCCGATCGCCCACGCCGCGGCTGCGGGGCCGCACGTGTCACCGCCCGCGGCGTCGGGGCTCGCGTCGGCAGTGCCCGGTGCATCGGGCATCGTGTTGGTACCGGGTGAGGTCTTGCAGCCGATCAGGGCGGAGGCCGCACCGACGCCGAGGAGCTCGAGGACGTTGCGGCGGGACAGGGGGAGCGACATCGACCCCGAGGCTACGGTGGATCGGCGGCGGAACGCCCGAGAAAACGGTCGTGCGCCTGCTTGGACCTGCTCACAGAGGTGATGCACTACGCCAGCGGGGTACAGTCGCGCAGTGCATGCCCGCGTGGCCCTCGCGCTGACCCTCGCCGCGACGACGCCGTCGAGTGCGGACGGGATCGCGATCGTCGGGGGCTCACCGCGGGCGATCGGCCGCGCGGGAACTGCCACGGCGTCCGACGACGGTGGCGGGGCGTTGCTCGTGAATCCAGCCGGAATCGCGCGCCGCGAGGGGACGCGGTTCCAGCTCGGCGCGGCGTTCATCGACGACTCGATCGAGTGGGATCCCGATCACACTGACGGACCGATCGCGCGCGATCAGGCTGGCACGAACACGCTGCCGCTCGCCGCGATCGTCGGGTCGATCGGCTCGTGGGTCATCGGTGCCGGAGTGATGACAGCGGGCATGACCCAGCGCGCGTTCCGCGATCCGAACGATCTGCCGCGCCCCGAGGATCTGGATGCGGCATTCGAGTACCGCTACACCGGCATCGCTGGAGCGATCCGCCGCGATACGCTGACGATCGGCGTCGCCCGCAGGCTCGGCGATGCGCTCGCGGTCGGCGTCTCGATCGGTGCGTCGCGGTTGCAGGTGAAGGAGACCCGCCGGCTGTGGGCAGGCTTCGCCGGGATCAGCGCCGTCGGTGATCCGAAGCGTGATGTCGAGCTCGCGTTCGCCGGCGAGGACTCGTTCGTCCCGAGCGCGACGGCGGGGATCCTGATCGCGCCGGTCGATACCCCGATGGAGCTCGCGGCCTCGGTCGCGTGGACCGCGCGTGCCGAGATCGAGGCGGACGTCGCGGCGAACGGCACGATGGGCGGACCGATCGTGCGGCTCCAGGATCCGGCCGCTCAGCTCTCGTTCCGGCAGCCTGTATCGGTGCGCCTCGGCGCACGCTACGTCGGTGACTGGTTCGCACTCGAGCTCAATGGTGACCTGTGGTTCGCGCCCCGCTCGGCCGAGAAGGCGTCGTGGGCTGTCGAGGGCGTACGGATCGTCGATCCGTCGACGGTCGGCGTCGACCTCGTCGGAGTTCCGTCGCGGCTGTCACAGCGCACGCACGGTGCGATCCGCGCCTCGCTCGACGTCGAGCTGATCCCGGGCTTCCTGTGGGCGACTGGTGGCTACGCGCACACCGTCGGTGGAACCGATCGCAATCGGCTATCGCCGACGTTTGGCGATCTCGGCGGCCACACCATCGCCCTCGGCATCGAAGGCACGGCGGGCGGCTTCACGTACACGATCGGCTGGTCACGGACGCTCTCGCGCGAGAAGCGCGCGATCAGCGAGCTCTCGCTCGACAATCCGTTCGGTGCTGGCGACGCGAGTGTCGCCGCGGGAACCTACGACGGGGCGGCGGATCAGCTCGGCGTGTTGCTCGATCTCGAGCTCGACGCACCCTGATCACTTCCGCTGGATCTGGATCTTGCCGGCCGCGACGTCTTCCTGGAAGTAGCGGCGCGCTGCCTCGCTCGGGACCTGGTCGAGGTGATCGGGGTCGATGACGTAGGCGCTGGTCCACAGCGACTGGATGACGGCGTTGTCGTCCTTGAGGCCGGGCGAGCGCAGGTCGCTGGTGAACTTGAACGCGATGCCAGGCGAACACGCACCGCCACCACGCTGCACGGTGAGCGGCGTGCCGGTGCCGACGCCGTCGATCGTGATCTCGCGCGTCGTCGCGTTGATCCGCGCACGCGTCACGACCACGGTCTGGTTGAGGACCTCGGACTCCGAGGAGTTGATCCGACGCTGCTCGTGGTACTCGACGATCACGCGATCGTTCGCGAGGAAGTAGACATCGAGGTCGACCTTGTCGCCGTTGTCGAGAGCTCCGGTGATGTCCCACGTGCCGCCGATGCGGTACTTCGCCCAGCGCTCCGAGGGTTCCTCGATGTACGCGAGCTGTCCGTAGTACTGCGCGGCCGTCATCGCTGCGAAGTCGCAGGTCTCGCCGTCACCCTTGCCACCGGAGCGGACGTCCTCCTCGACATCGTCAGGGCGTCCCTCGTCGGCGTCCGTCGCGCACGCGGCAGCGGAGGTGATCAGGAGAGTGGCCGTGGCGAGCTGGCGGAGGATGCGCATGCCTCTGCACAATGCGCCGGGCGTGCCGCTCGTAAGTGACTGGAACTCCAGGCGGTAACATCCGTGTGCCCGGAAACATCAGCCGCAGTGGCCGGTCGCCGAAGTAGCCACCGTGCGGTCAGGCTCCGAGCGAGGCGATCGACACGAGGACGACGTGGACGGCGAGGAACAGTCGGATGTGGCGGGACATCGATCGGAGTACGAGCACGGTTCGTGCCGTCGCAACACCGCGATTGTTGATCGCCGATCGCCGCGTCAGTCGTCTCCGGCAACTGGGGCTGTCGCCGTCAACTCGAGGCAGCAGTGCGGACAGCTAGAAGAAACAGCTGGGCGGGACGGCGCTCGTCGAGCCGAGGACACCACCGACCTGGACCATCTCGCGGTCCCAGTAGCAGAGGTTGTCGGCGAAGAAGAGATAGCCGAACTGATAGAAGGTCTGGTTCGCGGTCTTGTCGAGGAGGCGACGCCCGTGGGTGTCGTGGAGATCGCCGTGGCGGCGCGCGACAACTGTGCGTGCGCGCGCGAGCAGCTCCTCGGCGTGACCGAACCGGGTGGCCGCCATCGCCGGGTCCCCGTCGAGGTGCGCCAGCGTCGCCTCGTAGGTCGCGAGCACGAACCGCGCACGCAGGCGGTTGATCGCGAAGCTGTCGGTCAGCTCCCGGCTCCACCGGCTGTCGCGGAGCTCGAGCTTCGCGAGCTGCTCGTCGAGCTCGTCGAGCTCGTCGGCGTAGCGGCGCAGCTGGAACAGCATGAAGATCACCTCGTCGCGACCGAGGCCGGCGACGAGCTGATCGAACGTCACGCGATCGGGTTGCGACACGATGTCGACGGCGCGGCCGATGTCGATCACGGCATCGCGACCGACGAGGTAGCCGGTGAGCCGGCCGAGCAGCACCCGCTCGTGCTGCACCTCCATCATCCGGGTCACGAGGCCCGCTGCTTCGAGGCCGAGATCCGGCGCGAGCTCCGCGGCGATCGCATTCGCGGGTGTCATCAGCTCGTAGCTAGCGCGCAGGGAGGTGACATCGTTGAGCCAGTAGCCCCACTCCCAGCCCGTCGAGAACAGGTAGTGCTGATCGAGCGTGCCGCACGGGCCCTCGGGACGCTGCAGCATCTCGAGATCGAGCAGGCGGCTGTGGACGTAGAGCGGATAGAACTGCGGGACCGAGTTGTCGAATGCGACCCAGTACGCCGTCTCCGGCTGGTACGCGACTCGCTCGCCGGCGCACATCTTCTCCTGCAGGAACAACCGGTGATCGATGAAGTTGTCGTGGTGGTACGCGCCGCCCGCGTCCTCGAACAGGTTGTAGAACATCACCGTGTGGACGTTCGGGATGATCTCCGCGTCCGCGAACTTCACGAGGAAGTAGTAGATGAGCTCCTCGCCCATGAACTGGACCTTCTGCTTGTCGCCAACGTGGATCAGCGCGTGGGTCTCCGCCTGCGGCGCCGCGGCCTTGAGCTGACGACGGACCTCGTTGATCGCGTCGATGAAGCCCTGCGAGTCTGCGTTGAAGAACTCGCCGAACGACAGCGTGTAGACGTCGAACGGGAGGTCCTTGGTAATCGGCGGGAGGCGCTCCGCGATCTGCGGTCCGACGGGCATGGTCTCCTCGTCGACGAGGTCATAAGCGTTCTGCAGATTGCTGGCGCCGTAGATCTGGATGTTGATGCCGACGCGGATCCCGCGCGCGTGCGCGTAGTCGATCAGCTCGCGCTGGAACGGCTGCCACGCGGCGTGGTTCTCCGGCTTCTGGATGTTGTCGAGCGGCACCCACTGGAGGAAGTTGCCGCGGTTCTTCACGACCCAGTCGATGATCCGGTGCGCGTCGTTCGTCGAGCCGGGGCTCGGCTCCCAGAACGCGAAGTAGCCCTCGATCGGGTGCAGCGTGTGGAGCTGGATGCCTCGGACCCTGATGTCGGGTTGGTGGAGCTGACCATCGATGCCGCCGACCACGGGGATGCGCGGGATGTACGGATCGAACGGATGCCGGAACCGGAACCCGAGCGTCTCGAGCGCGGCGGTGACGCCGTACTGCGCGCCGAGCACGTCGTGCGCGCGCACGAGCAGCGTGTCCCCCTCGGCGACGAGGCGGTAACCCTCGAGCGGGATCGACGCGTCATCGGTGACGACGATCTGATAGCCGTCGCCCGGATCGGTACCGACCGAGAGTCCCGAGTACGGCGTCAGCAGCGCGAGCTCGCGCAGCGCGGGCTCCCACTGCGGATCGCTGACGATCGTGATGTTTCCGCGGAGATCATCGCCGCTGCAGGCAGCGAGGAGGAGAAGGACAGCAACGGCACCGGCGCGCACGCGCCGACGTTACGTCACTTCTTCTTGGGGGCGGAAGGGGAAGACGCCTTGGCGTCCTTCTTCGGGCCCTTGTCGTCGCCCATCGCGTCGTCGAGCTCCACGAACCCGCCATAGACCGCGCCGATCGCGCCACCGAGCGTCGGTGCCCAGGTGAACACGTTGTAGCCAGAGATCTCGAGGACCGGATGGATCGCGCGCGCGACCAGCGCATACAGGCCGCAGCCAATGCCAAATCCAAACGCCGACTTCAGGACCGAGATCCAGATCGTCGCGTTCTTGTCCCGGATCAGGCTCCAGATCGGCTTGCCAACGAACATGCCGACGAACGCGCCGATCAAGCCGAAGGTGAGCCAGGGATTGGAGAAGCCGGTTGCCTGTCCGAGTGCGTGGGCCCCGTAGCCGAGTGCAGCGCCGATCACTGCCCCCTTGAGGATGCCGACGAGAAGCTTCACCACACGTTGAGTGTGACGAGGAAGCGCGGCATCGGCAACCCCTCAGATGGCAGGCGTAATCATGATCGCGCCGAGGAGCGATTCGAGCTTGCCGACCTCGGCCTTGAATGCCTGCAGATCGGCTCCCGTCACACCTTTGCCACGCATGGGCGTCAATTTGGCAGGGTCGATATAGACCCCGTTCTGCTTGACCCCGAAGTGGAGGTGCGGGCCCGTCGAGAGGCCTGTGGTTCCTACGTAGCCGATCACGGTCTTCGCGGCGACGCGCTGGCCGACCTTGTGGTCGCCCGCGAACTTCGACAGGTGCATGTACGCGGTCTCGACACCGCCCTCGTGGCGGATCATGACGAGGTTGCCCGCTCCGCCGGACATGCTGCGGTGGGTGATCGTCCCGCTCGCGGCGGCCCACACGGGCGTTCCCGTCGGCGCGGCGTAGTCGATCCCGAGATGCGCGCGGGACGTGTGGAGGACCGGGTGCATGCGCTTGCGATCGAACCCGGAGGACACGCGCGAGAACTTGAGGGGGGTCTTCAGCAGAGACTTCTCCGAGGAGCCGCCCTTCGCGTCGTAGTAGGCGTTGTTCCACCAGAACGTGCGGAACGTGCCCGCTTTGCCCTGGTACTCGGCCGCGAGGATCTTGCGGTAGCGCAGGAACTCCTGGTCCTTGAACTCCTTCTCGACGACGACGCGGAACGTGTCTCCGTCGTGCGTATCGTTGTAGAAGTCGAGGTCGTAGGCGAACACGTCGACGAAGAAATCGACGAGGGCCTCGGTCTCCCCGGCGCCCTTGAGGGACGCGTAGAGCGAGGAATCGATGCGGCCACCGAGCGCCTTGAGCTCGATCCGGGTCTGCGCGGAGTCTGCCTTGCCGACGAGCTCGCCCTTCGCGTTGCGCTCCGAGCGAACCGTCTGCACCTTGCTGACGACGAGCTCGAACAGCTTCACGCGACCATCGGGGCCGCGCTCGATCCGGTAGGACTGCCCGGCCCGGATCGTCTTGAAGTCGAGGACGCCCGACAGCGAGCGGATGACCTCGTCGGTCTCCCCGGCGGACAGGCCGCTCTTCTTGAGGAGGCGGCCGAGCGTGTCGGACTTGCCGACCTTGCCGTCGACGGTGCCGGCGGGGCCGACCGGGGCGGGAGCGACGGGCAGGGCGGCCGATCCCGCGAGCGCGCCCGGAGGAGCGTTCGGCGAGATCAGCGGCATCGACGGCAGTGCGGCCGCCGGGGCTGTCTTGGCGTCGGCCTCGCGCTTGATCGCAGCGACGGACGTCTTCTTGTCCCAGACGAAGACGTACAGGTTGACGACCACCAGGGCACCGAGGACAAGCACCACCCAGGCCCCACCGCGGCGGGCGGGAGCTGCACCCAATGATGGGTACGCGGTAGTCCTTTTCTTGCGCGCGGTCTTCCGTCTCATGAGGATGGGTCGAAGGAGGCCAGCAATATCACGGGCCTCCCCCGGGACCAAGCAAATGGCGAGTAGCGACCCAGGCGATCTGCCGCCGCGTGAGCAGCTGGAACTTTTCTCCAAGTCGGGGCAAGGTGCCCGCGCGGAGCCCTCAACTCCCGACCTCTACATGGCCAAGAAGTCCAAGCAAACCAGCTCCAAGCCGTCCAAGCCCTCCAAGAAGTCCAGTGGTGGGGGTGGTGGCGGTGGTGTTCCCGCGGGCGGCGACGGTGCCGGCGGGGCGGCCCCCGGTGACCACGATGCGTCCCTCGAGGTCGAGGCTCGTCGTCGCTACCTCAACTACGCGCTCAGCGTCATCACGTCGCGCGCGCTCCCCGACGTCCGCGACGGGCTCAAGCCGGTCCAGCGCCGGATCCTGTACGCGATGCTCAACGACGAGCATCTGCGCCCCGATGCGAAGCATCGCAAGAGCGCGAAGGTCGTCGGTAGCGTGCTCGGTCGCTACCACCCGCATGGCGATTCATCGGTCTACGACGCGATGGTTCGCATGGCCCAGGAGTGGGTCCTCCGCGTGCCGCTCGTCGACGGCTCCGGTAACTGGGGCTCGCTCGACGGCGACGGGGCCGCGGCCTATCGCTACACCGAGACCCGCCTCGCACCGGCCGCGATGGCGCTGCTCTCCGAGCTCGACTACGACACCGTCGACATGCGCGCGAACTACGACGGCTCCACCGAGGAGCCGACGGTTCTCCCAGCGCGCTATCCGAACCTGCTCGTCAACGGCTCGACCGGTATCGCCGTCGGCATGGCGACCAACATCCCGCCGCACAACCTGCGGGAGATCACGGCCGCGCTGATCGCGCTGTCCAAGGATCGCAAGATCGATCACGTCCAGCTGATGAAGCACATCGACGGTCCGGACTTCCCGACCGGCGGTCAGCTGCTCAACAGCAAGGTCGAGCTCCGCCAGATCTACAAGGATGGCCAGGGCACGCTCCGCGTCCGCGGCGAGTACAAGCTCGAGGAGAAGAAAAAGGGCGGGACGGACATCGTCATCACGTCGATCCCGTACGCGATGACCAAGGCATCGCTCGTCGAGAAGATCGCCGAGGTGATCATCTCCCGCAAGCTGCCGTATCTGATCGACATCCGCGACGAGTCGACCGACGACGTGCGGATCGTCCTCGAGATCAAGAAGGACGCCGACCCCGAGCTCGTGATGGCGTACCTCTTCAAGCAGACGCCGCTGCAGGCGAGCTTCCACGTCAACCTGACGTGCCTCGTGCCGCCCAGCTTCTCGGGTGCGCCCGCCGACTCGCCACCGCAGCCGCGCCGAATGGGGATCAAGGAGGCGCTCGAGCACTTCCTCGACTTCCGCATCATCACGACGCAGCGCCGGTTCGAGTACCAGCTCAAGAAGCTCAAGGACCGGATCCACATCCTCGACGGCTTCGCGACGATCTTCGACGCGCTCGACGAGCTGATCAAGATCATCCGCGCCAGCGACGGCAAGGAAGACGCCGCCAACAAGATCATCAAGCGGTTCAAGCTCGACGAGATCCAGACCGACGCGATCCTCGAGCTCAAGCTCTACAAGCTCGCGAAGCTCGAGATCAACCTCATCCGCGAGGAGCTCGCCGAGAAGGCCGCGGAGGCCAAGAAGATCCAGAAGATCCTCGGCAGCGACGACAAGCTGCTCGAAGTGGTCGTCACCGACCTCGAGCTCGTCGCCAAGGAGTTCGGCACGCCGCGCCGCACCAAGACGGGCGGAGCGAGCGAAGAGGTCACGTTCGACGCCGACGCGTTCATCGTCGACGAGGATGCGAACGTCGTCGTCACGCGCGATGGCTGGATCAAGCGCGTTCGCGAGCTCAAGGATCCGAGCGCCACGCGGACCCGCGAGGGGGATGCCGTGTCGTGGGTGCTCCCGGGCTCCACCAGGCACCCCATAATCTTCTTCACCAACCGCGGCTCGGCCTACGTCATCAAGATGAATGACATCACGCCGACGACCGGCTACGGCGATCCGGCGCAGAAGTACTTCAAGTTCGCCGACGGCGAGAAGATCGTCGCGGCGATGACGCTCGATCCGAGGGCGATGCATCCGCCCACGCTGCTCGCGATGACCAAGCGCGGCTACGGTCTGCGGTTCGCGAGCGCGGCGCATGCCGAGATCACGACCAAGGCGGGGCGTCGCTACGCCAAGCCGCAGGAGGGCGACGAGGTCCTCAACGTCGTCGCGTGCAACGACGACGACACGGTCGTGGCTGCGACGAAGGACGGCTACGTCCTCCACTGCAAGGCCGACGAGATCGCCAAGCTCGAGAACCCGGGCCGCGGCGTCACCGTGATCAAGACCGGCGACGACGACCACGTGATCGGCTTCATCGCCGGTCGCAAGGCCGACGTCATGACGATCGAGACCGAGAAGAGCGGCAAGAAGTTCCCGCTCGCGGCCGATCCGAAGCAGGTCAAGAGTCGCGGTGGCAAGGGCCATCAGGTCATGAAGCGCGTGACGTTCGTCGTGGTGCCAACACCGGTGACGATCCAGCCGCTCGCGAACGCCGAGGGTGGACAGGGAGTGAACTGAGATGGCGCAAGCGAAGTACACCAGCGACGACATCCAGGTCCTCGAGGGACTCGACCCGGTCCGCAAGCGACCGGCGATGTACATCGGCGGCACGGGCAAGGACGGCTACCACCACCTCCTGTGGGAGGTCGTCGACAACTCGATCGACGAGGTGATCAACAAGCACGCGACCCGCGTGGAGGTCACGCTCCACAAGGACGGCAAGAGCGCGACCGTCGAGGACAACGGGCGCGGCATTCCCGTCGACACGATGGCGAAGTTCAAGAAGAGCGCCCTCGAGGTGATCTTCACGACGCTCCACTCGGGCGGCAAGTTCGAGCGCGGCAAGAGCTACCAGGTCTCCGGTGGTCTGCACGGCGTCGGCTCGGCCGTCGTCAACGCGCTGTCGAATGCGCTGACCGTCACGGTCAAGCGCGAGAGCGAGCGCTACGAGATGACCTTCGAGCGCGGCATCGCCACGTCGAAGCTCAAGAAGCTCGGCGGCGCGCGCGGTACCGGCACGACCGTGAGGTTCTCCCCTGACGAGGAGATCTTCGGCAACAAGCTGAAGTTCGATCCCGAGGTGATCGCCGAGCGCCTCGAGGCCAAGAGCTACCTCCACGGCGGCCTCGAGATCGTCCTCACCGACGAGACGGCATCGCCGCCGACGACGGTGACCTTCGCGCATCCGCAGGGCATCGCCGAGTACCTGCCCAAGCTCGTCACCGATCGCAAGAAGGAGCCGGTGCCGCCGGGCGGCGCCGTGTTCTATCTCGAGAAGCGCGACGAGGACGCCAAGCTCACGGTCGAGCTCGCGCTGCAGTGGACCGAGTCGCCGGACGATCTGATCAAGACGTACGTCAACAGCGTCCCGACGCGTGACGGCGGCACCCACGACGCCGGTCTCCGCGCGGCGATCGTCAAGGCGGTCCGTAACTACATCGGCACGCACAAGCTCGATCCCAAGGGCGTGACGCTCACCGCCGAGGACATCCGCGAGGGTGTGGTCGCGGTGCTCTCCACCTACGTCCACGATCCGCAGTTCCAGGGCCAGACCAAGGACCGGCTCAACAACCCCGAGGTCGCGGCGCAGGTCGAGGGTCTCGTGCGCCCGGCGCTCGAGAACTATCTCAACCAGAACCCGAACTGGGCGCAGGCCGTCGTCGCGCGATCGATCATCTCGGCACGTGCTCGCG
>JANOPP010000031.1:0-11209 GCA_031421915.1 Myxococcales bacterium
TCGGCATCGTCGCGAGCGCCTTGGCGGCAGCCTCGACGACGCGGCCGTGCTCGACGGGGCCCGCGACGCACAGGTTCGCGTTGCGCGCGCCGTAGAACGTCGTGAAGTGGCGGCGGACATCGTCGACGGCGAACCGCTCGACGTTGGACCGCGGTCCGATGATCCGCTGGCCGAGGGGGTGATCCTCGAAAGCGAGCCCGCGGGCGATATCGTCCGCGTTGATCTCGGCGCCGTCCTCGTCGTAGTCCTCGTTGATCTCTTCGAGGATGAGCTGGCGTTCGAGCTCGATGTCGGAGAACCGCGGCTGGCCCAGGAGCTCGCCGAGAAGAGCGATCGCTGCCGGGACGTTCTCGGGCTCGAGGGCCATCTGGAACAGGGTGTAGTCGCGGCCGGTCTCTGCGTGGAGGGTCGAGCCGAGCCGCTCCACGGCGGTATTGAGCGCGAGCGAGGTCGTGTAGCGCTCGGTGCCCCGGAACAGCATGTGCTCCACGAAGTGGGACAATCCGTTGTCAGCCGGGGTCTCGAACCGCGACCCGACCTTGATGAATAGGCCGCAGACGGCCGTATGGAGGTGGGGGAGAGCGACGGTTGTCACAGCCAGCCCGTTGTCGAGGGTCGTCGTCTCGACGAGAGGGTCCAGCACCACGGAGCAGGCTTACCATGGCTTTCATTGACGCCATCGGTGGATCGGCGGTATCACCTCGTAAGAACGATGCTTCTCAAGAAGATCGTCATCGCCGAGGACGACGACGCTATCGCGCACATGGTCAACATGGCCCTGGGTGACGCGGGCTTTCTTTGCCTGCGCGCTCGTGACGGCGATGAAGCGCTCAAGCTCGTCAAGGCGCATGACCCCGACCTCCTCGTCCTCGACGTGATGATGCCGCGTGTCGACGGACTCGAGGTCGCCCGGCGCCTCAAGGCCGACGTCATGTGGTCGCGCACGCCGATCCTGATGCTGACCGCGCTCGCGAGCACCGACGACCAGGTCGCCGGTCTCGAGGCAGGCGCCGATGCATACATGTCCAAGCCGTTCGACCTGCGCGAGATGAGCGCACGCGTCAAGGCGATGGTCCGCACCGCGCGCCGCGAGCGCAACCGCAACCCGACGACGAACCTCCCCGGATCGCGTGCGATCGACGAGGAGATCGAGGGCGCGCTCAAGAGCGGCAAGCCCACGGCCGTCGTTCACATCGACATCCTCAACTTCGACTCGTACTCCGACTCGATCGGCATCGCGCGCTCCGAGGACACGGTGAAGAACCTCGGCGCGTGGCTGCTCGAGGCCGCGCGCGCCGCATCGGGTGGCGGCGCGTTCGTCGGCCACATCGGCGGCTCGGACTTCCTCGCGATCATGGCGCCCGAGCACCGCGAACCGTTCCTGACGGGCGCCGAGTCCGCCTTCGACAGCAAGCGCAGTGCGCTGCCGGGCGACGCGAGCTCGCTGCACCTGGTCGCCGCCGTCGCGCACACGGAGGGCCTCACGCTCAACACCGGCGCTGACGAGCTCGGCCGCCGCCTCGGCAAGGCGATGAAGCAGGCCAAGGCCGTGGGCAAGACGAATCACGTGGTGTGGTCCGCTAGCTGATCGTGGCGTCCCCCGACGACGACGCTGACCAGCTCGCCCATACCGACCCCGCGGTCGCGGACACGGCGTCATCCGAGGGTGGCGAGCCCTCGCCGGCGAGCTCGGCCGCGATCACCTCGAACACTGGCCGCGGCCCACGCTCGATCCGGCAGGGCGATACGCTCGGCCGCTACGAGATCGGCGACCAGCTCGGCGAGGGCGGCATGGCCACGGTGTTCCGCGCACGCGACAAGGAGCTGCGCCGCGACGTCGCGCTGAAGGTCCTGTTTCCGCACCTCGCGCGGCGCCCCGACATCGTCCATCGCTTCCATCGCGAGGCGCGTGCGGCTGCCAAGCTCGAGCACGCGAACATCCTGCGCATCTACGACGTCGGCGGCGCGGAGGGGGATGACCCGCCGTTCATCGTGATGGAGATGATCCGCGGTCGTTCGCTCCTCGAGGAAGCGGAGCAGCGTGGCCCGATGTTCTCCGAGATCGTCGCGGCGATCGGTGCACTCCTCGCCGAGGCGCTCGCGTGCGCGCACAAGGGTTCGATCGTCCACCGCGACATCAAGCCGGCCAACGTTCTGGTCGCCGCTGGTGGACGCCTGCTCCTCGCTGACTTCGGCGTGGCGCGCCTCGAGACGGAAGACTCGCTCGTCACCAAGACCGGCGCGCTCCTCGGCACGCCCGCGTACATGAGCCCCGAGCAGGCGATGGGCGACACCGCGACGGCGAAGAGCGATCTCTACTCGCTCGGCGCGACGTTGTACCAGCTCGCGACCGGCGCGCTGCCCTACACGGGGAGCTCGGCGAAGATCCTCGCGCAGATCGTCAGCGGTTCTTTGGTACCGCCGCACAAGAAGCGCGCCGCCGTCGGTCCCGATCTGTCGAACGCGATCATGGCGATGATGGCGACCGAGGCCGCGCAGCGCACCGAGAGCGCGGCCGCCGTCGCTGTCGAGCTCCGCGCGATCGCCACCGCGGGTGGGCTCGGCGATCCGACCGAGGAGCTGGCTGCCTACTTCGAGGATCCGGCCGCGTTCGTCCAGGCGAAGCTGCCGAAGATCATCGCCGGCACGATCGCGTCGGCACGCGCGGCGAACGCCGAGGGCAAGCTGCCCCGCGCGATGGCGCTCGCCGATCGCGCGAGCGCACTCGCGCCTGACGATCCCGCCGTCACCGCCCTGATCGACGAGCTCGCCAAGGGGGGGCGCTCGCGCAGCCGGCGCAAGGTCGCGCTGATCGCGCTGCTCGGGCTCGGCATCGTCGGCGGCGGAACGGCTGCGGGCTACAAGCTGCTCGCCGGTGGTGATGACAGCCCGCCCGATGCGGCGGTCGTCGCGTTCGCGGATGCCGGCGCCGACGCATTCGTCGCGCCACCGATCGATGCCGCGCCCGTCAACGTTCCACCGGAGGATGCGGGTCCGCCAGACGGCGGCATCGTCCTCAAGCTCGACGCCGGCGTGAAGCCGAAGAAGGACGCGGGCACTGCCGTCGCGCTCGCGCTCGATGCGGGCGTGCCGATCGATGCACCCTTGGTCGTGATCGACGCGGCTCCTGCGATGGGCGCGATCATCGTGAAGAACGACGTGTGGTGCGAGGTCGAGATCGACGGTGAGCCCAAGGGGAAAGCGGGCGCCAAGCCGATTCCGGTCTCCGCGGGCTCGCACACCGTCCTGTGCGCGCAAAGCGCCGACAAGCGCTGGACCCAGCAGGTCGACATCGCGCCGGGCAAGACCGCGACCGTGACCGGCTCGCTCCTCCCGGCGATCGACATCCGGATCGCCACCGACGTGACGATCGACGGCGTCGCGTATCGCGCGGGGGCGACGGCGAAGCTCCGCGGTCGGATCAAGCTCGAGAAGGACGGGGCGCAGCAGTACGTCACCATCTCGGGGCCGTGCGAGGTCCGCGACAAGCCGGACCTCAACTGCTATCGCTGACCGGGACCCGATACCTATCGGTGACTTGGGGAGAGATCCGTGACACCGGTGTCGCGATCGCAGCCCGCGCGGCGAACGGGCCCCCAGGGACCGCCTCGTGATCCGGGCACTTGCGCGTGGCAGGGTGGTTGCAGCACCGTGATCCAACGTGAGCCGGTTCCCTCTTCTCCTCGTTGCCGGTGGGCTGGTGTCCGGGTGTCTGTACTCGGACCCGATCAATCAGCGCCCCTCCGTGACGATCGAGGGCGAGCCGATCGAGGCAGTGCATCGCGCCGATCACCTGGTCCTGGAGGCGAAGGCGGAGGACCCCGACGGTCACTACGTCCGGTTCCAGTGGCGCGCCTACGCGTGCGCCGGTGCGGTCGGAGACGGCGGCTGCGATGCGTATCCGTTCGCGGACGGTCTGCTCGAAACGTTCGAGCTCGATGTCCCGATTCGCCTCGATGACGACGTCACCCCGGTGACGCTGCTGCGTATCGTGCTCCAGGCGAAGGACGAGCTCGGCGCGACCGCGCGTCCCGAGGAGGAGCTGCTGCTCCCGGTCGTCAACCGCGCACCGACGCTCGAGCTCGACCGGAGCAGCCGCTACAGGTTCATCGAGGACACGCCGATCAACCTCTACGCAAAGGTCGGCGACGCCGACGACGGCCCGGCCGCGCTCGCGCCGCTGATCTGGGAGGTGTTCGGGCCGCCGCTCGGCAACACCACGAACGCGCTGGTCGATCTGACGATCGGTCAGGACCCCGAGGATCTCGCCCACCTGCAGTACGGCAAGGTGTTCACCCCGAACGTCGAGGGCGAGTGGACGATCCGCGTCACCGCGATGGATCCGCTCGATGGCATCACGACCGTGTCGACGATGATCGCCGTCACCCTCGACGGCCCGCCGTGCATCGCGCAGGTCCAGCCGATCGTTCCGCCGGTTGGAGCGCTCTTGCCGATCACCGATCCGACCCTGTTCCAGGTGCCGGTCGTCATCGACGATCTCGATGTCTATCCGCCGCCGGTCGGTGACGACTTCCTCGGCACCACCGACTTCACGTGGTTCGTGAAGGCACCCGGACAGCCGACGCACGTCGAGGTTCCCGGTGCGACGGGCAATAGCTACGCGGTGGATCCGGCGAGCTACACGCCGGGCGATGTCCTCGAGGTGCGCGTCGAGATCTACGATCGCCTCCCCGACTCTCTGGGCCTGTGCCCCGCGGGCGACGCGACCTGCGCCGTCGACTCGTCGACACCGAGCTGCATCCAGCGCCAGACCTGGCGGGTGGAGGTCCGATGATCGCGCGTCTCTCACTCCTGATCGCGCTGCTCGTCACGGGCTGCGCGGGTAGCCTCGAGGGCGCCGACGACGATGCGTGCCGTGTGTCCCTCGGCTTCACGCCGTCGACGCCGTACTCGGGTCCCGGTGGCGAGGTCACCGTGACCGCCGACGTGCAGAACACGACGGGCGTCCTCGTCTACACCTGGGACGTCACCTACGTCGGCGGCACCGTGCCGTTCACGCCCGCCGCGGCGAACGACTCGGCGATCCGGTTCACGGCACTCGATCCGGGAACGTACGAGGTGACGCTCGATGTCAGCGCGCCGTCCAAGCAGTGCAACCAGGCGAGCCAGCGGATCAACGTGCTCGACAGCACCGGGATGCTCACGGACGTCCGCCTCCACGTCACGCCGCCATTCGATCTCGACGTTCCGCCGATCGATCGGATGATCCGTGTGTTCGGCGGCGCCGACTACGATCTCGGCCCGGTCGTCCTCGAGCCCGGCATTCCGGCGACGGGTATGGTTCGCACCGGAACCGGAACAGGTGTCGCGGCGTACATGCGGTTCTCGCCGCTCGGCATGGCCGGAGCTGTCACCGAGACGTTCTCGAGTGCGAGTGGCGCCTACGACGTCACGCTCCTCAACCAGCCGCACGACGTGCTCGTGATCCCGTCCTCGCCGACGCACGCGCCGCAGAAGTTCTCGTGGGGCTCGTCGACGAGCTCGTTCATCGTCAGCGCGGGCACCGCGATCACCGGTAGCGTGCGCCACGGCGTCACGCCGATCAGCGGCGCCAGGGTCCAGCTCACGATCGCCGGCGTCCCGACGACGCTCGGCACGACCGCGGGTGACGGCTCGTTCACGGTGCGCGGCAACCCGACCACGGGCGCTGTGGTCAAGGTCGAGGTCACGCCGCCCGCGGCGACCGGCCTGCCGCGCCTCGAGTCGCAGGCGCAGTTCGACGCCGACGGTCCGTTCAACGTTGTCTACAACTCCACGCTGCAGACGCGCAACCTGTCGGGCACCGAGGTGCGTCGCGGTGGCGCGCTGCTCGCGAACAGGAAGGTCGTGATCGTCGGCGCGCTCAGCTCGATCGGCAATGTCACCGCGGGTGTCACGGACATCGCGAGCGGCTTCGCGCGCGTCTCGACGACGACGAACGGTAGCGGTGTCCTGCCGAGCGTGCTCGTGCCGGCGGGGCCGCTCTCGGCGGTCGTCACCATCCTCGACTCCGATCTCGCGGTCACGCCGTTCAACACGACGACCGTGGTCCCGGGCCTGATCGACGCAGAGGTCATGACGTCGTTCACGACCCAGGCGCTCGGCCAGACCCCCCTCGACGGTGTTCGCCTCGACCTCGTTCCAGTCGGCGCGCTCGCGCTCGCCGGTGCACCGACGCTCCAGTTGATCTCGAGCTCGACCGGAATGTTCTCCTCGTCGATCGCCGGGGGCGGCATCTACGACGCGGTGTTCTCCGATCCGAAGGGTCGCCAGGGGCAGCGGATCGTCACCGACGTGACTGCGGACGGCTTCGCGCTGTCCTACTCGCTCGGTCCCGCGGTCTCGGTCAGCGGCACGCTGTCGGTGACCGGCAACCCGAACAAGCTCCGCGGCGCCTCGGTCACGATCCTGTGTGCGACCTGCACGGGGCTCGACCGCGAGCGGCCGATCGCCGAGACCGCATCGGATCAAGCCGGAGACTTCGTCCTCGCAGTACCGGACCCCGGCACGATGTAAGATCGCGCCATGCTGCGGTTCCTCACCTGCGTCCCGCTCGTGGTCGCGTTCATGGTCGCCCTTGGGGCCCTTCCTGCGCGCGGCGTGCAGGCGGACACCGGGGACACGATCGCGCTGTTGCCGTTCGATGCGACGCAGAAGCACGAGATCTATGGTCAGCCCGTGGCAGCCGAGCTCGCGCGCGTCCTCGGCGAGGGCAAGATCGACGTCGTTCTCGTCGGGCGCAAGATGGCAGTCCCCGAGCGTGCGCGGCTGATCGTCGACGGAACGATCGCGAGCGGCAAGGGCACCGCGATCGTCGTGACGGTGCGGATCCGCGCGACCGCCGACGGCACCGTGCTCGCGACCATGGAAGCGACCGCACCGACGCTCGCGAACATCGACAAGGCCGCGGCCGATGTCTCCGCGAAGACGCTGGCGAGCATTCGCACCCTCCTCGCCGCCACCCGGCCATCGCCGGGCAACGGTTCGGGCCAGGTCACCCCGCCCGTCGACGTCAGGCCGCCCGCGACCCGGCCGAAGCTGCGCCCGCTGCTGTTCGCCGTGACTGCGAAGACCGGCACCGACCGGATGTCCGCGCCGCTCACCGAGGCCGTGACCAGGTGGGCGCGCACGCACTTCCGCGAGCCAACGCCGACCACGGGCGACAAGCTGACAAAGCAGCTCGCGACGCAGACCGTGAAGGCGAGCGGGCTCGACCTCGCGATCGGTTTCGAGATCGTGGCGTTCTCGATCGAGATGGGGACCATCCCACTCGTCCGCGCCAAGGTTCGTGTCCGGATCTCCGATGCGGTCGGCATCGTGTTCGATCGCGTGATCACGACGGACACGATCGTCGGCGAGAAGGGGATCACCGCCGACCAGCTCGCCGTGCGCGCCGCCCGGGAGGTCGTCGACATCATGCGTCCACACGTCAAACGGTCGGTTGCCGGATGGCAGTGACGACGAGATCGCTAGCGCTCGTGCTCGCAGTGCTCGTGGTGCTCGCGGCGCAGGCAGCAGCGCAACCGGCGTCGGACGCCCTGCGCGACGGCAACGCGGCGGCGACCGCTGGCGACTGGGCGACGGTCGACAAGCTGGTCCAGCCGCTGCTCGCCCAGCAGCTCACCTCGGCAGATCTCGCCGAGGCGAACCGGCTCGCGGGCCTCGCGGCGTTTTTTCGGGGGGAGCGGCCGACTGCCGAAACGCACTTCCTCACCTATCTCCGGATCGATCTCGATGGCGTGCTCGATCCGACGCTGTACCCGCCCGAGGCGATCAACTACTTCAACGACGTGAAGGCGAAGCACAACGCCGAGCTGCGGGCGCGCCGCAAGGTGAGCAAGCGCTACTGGGTCCTGAACTTGATCCCACCGGCGGGACAGTTCCAGAACGGCGAGCGCATGAAGGGATTGCTCGTCGGTGGAATCCTCGTCGCATTCGCGGTTGGCTACGGCACGAGCCTCGGTCTTCTCGGCTCGTGGTGCACGCGCGTCGAGGGCGAGCAGGGCTCGAGCCTGACCTGCGATCAGGACAAGGACCGCGGAAACATCGCGGGGCAGCTCCAGACGATCAACCTCGTGAGCGGTGTCGGGTTCCTTCTGACCTACGCCTACGGCGTGTACGACGGTGTGCAGGGATATCGGCGGAAGACCCGCGAGCAGCGCATCCAACCGTTCATCACGAACACCACAACCGAGAGCTTCATCGGAGTTGCGGGATCGTTCTGATCGTCCTACATCCGATGTGGGGGGATCAGCCCATGGCCACGCCACCACGGGACACACGCGCAGCCTGCGAAGTGTCGTCGGTTAGCCGAGGCGTATAGGCCCCTTCTTCGTTGAGATCAGGAAGCTGGCTCAGCTACGATTCGTATCGGAGTGCGGCAACCCGTCCCATTTGGGAAATACCTCCTGCTCGACCGAATCAGTGTCGGCGGGATGGCGGAGGTCTTCAAAGCGAAGTCCTACGGCGTCGAGGGCTTCGAGAAGATCATCGCGATCAAGCGAATCCTCCCGACGATGGGAGAGGACCGCGACTTCATCAAGATGTTCATCGATGAGGCGAAGATCGCCGGACAGCTCGCTCACGCGAACATCTGTCAGATCTTCGAGCTCGGCCGGATCGACGGCAGCCACTTCATCGCGATGGAGTACATCTGGGGCAAGGATCTGCTCCAGATCCAGAATCGCCTCCGCAAGATCAAGCAGCAGATGCCGATCCAGATGGCGTGCTTCGCCATCGCGAAGGTCCTCGAGGGCCTCGACTACGCGCACCGCAAGCGGGATCCCCTCGGGCGTCCGCTCGAGATCGTCCACCGCGACTGCTCGCCGCAGAACGTCCTCGTCTCCTATGAGGGAGAAGTAAAGGTCATCGACTTCGGCATCGCGAAGGCGACGTCGCGCAACTCGCGGACGATGGCTGGCGTGCTCAAGGGCAAGTTCGGGTACATGTCGCCCGAGCAGGTGCGTGGCCTGCCGCTCGATCGCCGCAGCGACATCTTCGCGCTCGGCACGATGCTCTACGAGTGTCTGACCGGCGAGCGCCTGTTCCAGGGCGAGACCGACTTCTCGACGCTCGAGAAGGTCCGCAACGTCGACGTTCAGAATCCGCGCGCGATCAATCCGGACATTCCGGAAGCGATCGAGCGGATCATCATGAAGGCGCTCGCGAAGGACGTCGACGATCGCTACCAGTGGTGCAGCGAGATGCTGGCCGACCTCCAGCAGTTCCTGATGAGCCAGGAGGTCGTGTTCACGGCGAAGACGCTGTCGAGCTGGCTCAAGGGCGTCTTCACCGGCGAGATCGACAAGGAGCGCCAGCAGCTCGAGACGTACAAGCGCGTCGGGCGTGACGGTCTGATCGCGGGTGTGCCCGCCGCCGAAGCGAAGATGGACGTCGTCGAGACGCTCGGCGAAGCCGGCGTGCCCGAGGGCGATGCGACGCAGCTCGGTAGCCCGAGCTTTGACGATCTCGAGGCCGCGCTCGCCGCAGGTGCATCGCCGCAGGTCGGTCCAGCACCTGGTTCGCCGGCATCGCGCGGTGCTGCCCCGTCACCGCGTCCGCAGGCCGCGCGCAAGGCAGCCGACGACGACGACAACGAGGAAGATGGCGATTTCGGCGAGGAGGCTCCGACCGAGATCTTCGGCGAGATCGAGCATGGGGGCGCACCAGCGCCGGCTCCGATCAAGGCACCTCAACCCGCACCGATGCCGATGGCAGCCTCGGGCTCGCGCTCTCCGACCTCGGGACTACAGCCGACGTCGCGGCCGCCCAAGCCGCCGCCGGGTGGACGCTCGACGACGCAGGGTCTGCCGGCGCAGGCGCCGACGAGCGCGCAGATGGCCACCTCGCCCGCGCCGACAAGCGCGCAGAGCGCCAAGACGATGCTGGCGGCTCCCGCGATGAGCGATCCGAGCTTCGCGGCCGCGCAGGCGTCACCGCCCGCAGCGCAGGGGTATCCGGCGCAGCCGTCGCAAGGCAGCTATCCGCCAGGAACGTATCCGCAGCAGCAACAGCCACAGCAGCCGTACTACGGGCAGCAGCCGCCGATGGCGGGACCTCCGCCGCTCGGTACGCCGTCGGGCCCGATGAACGCGATGCCGGCCGCGGGCCAGCCCGCGAAGACCTTGCTCGGGTCGCTACCGCCGGGCGTGCTGGCCAACGCAGCGGGGAACCCCGCCGCCGGAAACTATGGTCCGAACTATCGCGTCACCGGGCAGCAGCCTGCCTACACGGGTCCCGGGGCGCCGCCGCAGCAGGGCTATCCGTCTCAGCCAAATCTGAATCAGCCGTATCCGCAGCAGCAGCAGTACCCCTCGAACCCGTCGAACCCGTCGAACCCGTCGATGCCGGGCTATCCGAGCCCGCAGCAGGGCTACGGTCTGCAACAGGCTCCGTCGGGTGCCGTCGAGCCGCCGCCCGCGCCCGAGGTGAAGAAGAAGTCGTCGATCGGTCGCGACGTCGCGATCGGTGTGGCGATCGCCGGCCTCGTGCTCGGTGGCTTCCTCGCCGTGAAGTTCCTCGTGCTCGACGCCGACAAGGGCTCGGGCTCCGGTAGCGGCAGTGCGGGCGGCCCTTCCACGATCGCGACGATCCGGCTGTCGCTGCCCAAGGGGATCTCGGCCGACCTCTTTGTCGACGACAAGAAAGTCGCGACGGTCCAGGACGGCCAGGAAATCCCGGTCAGCGCCGGCTCTCGCAAGGTGAAGCTGATGGGGCCGAGCAACGCGAAGTGCGAGCAGAAGCTCGAGCTTCCCGGCGGCAAGACCACGCGCGTCGAGTGCGGGCTCAAGCCGAACGACGCGGTGGGTAGTGGTGCCGGCAGCGCGAAGGTCACGGATGCGGGCAGCGGTGCTGGCAGCGCGACGGCTGCGGGTAGCGGCGCCGGCAGCGCGAAGGTCGGAGCGGGCAGCGGCAGTGCGATGCCCGCTGCGGCAGGTTCGGGCGCAGGCTCCGGCTCCTCGGCCGGCGCGACGACCGGCTCGGGCTCCGCGACTGCTGTCGCCGTGAAGCCGGACACGACCAAGCCGGACTCCACGACGACCAAGCCGGACACGACGAAGACCACCACCACGACAACCAAGCCGGACACGACCAAGCCGGACACGACCAAGCCGGACACGACGAAGACCACGACGACCAAGCCGGACACGACCAAGCCGTACACGACGAAGACCACGACGACCAAGCCGGACACGACGAACACCACGCC
>JANOPP010000032.1:0-3620 GCA_031421915.1 Myxococcales bacterium
CGGCCTACGACGTTAGCGCCCTCCCCGTAGTCATCGATGCTCGTCACGAGGCCCAGCGATGCGAGCTGGTCGTTGAGATACGTTCGCGCGGCGCGGCGATTCTCCGGCGTACCGCGATCGGTCAGCCGCACGCCAGGCGCGATGTCCTGCGTGCCGCACAGCTTCGCGACATGATCCGCGAGATAGGCCTCGAGCCCTGCCGCCTCCGTGGGCGCCGTGCAGGTCGCAGGCGCGCTGTCCGCGGCAGCGTCGGCGCCCCCGTCGGAACCGGCAATGTCGCTCGCGGATGACGCCGAATCGCCGCAGGCCCCGAGCACAGCGGTCGCGAGAAACGCAGCGGCCGTCGCCCAGATCTTCGCCACATCCATGATGCTACGTCAGCTTGTAGGCGACCGTTCCAGGCGGGTGTTTGTACCATCCTGGGTCTTCGTAGCTCGTGATGCCGTCGCGCACCTTGAGCACAGTGAACATGCCGCCCATCTCGATGGGGCCGAACGGGCCCTCACCGGTCATCATCGGCAGCGTGTTCTTCGGACGTCCCATCTCCATCATGCCGCCCATGCCGGCAGATCCCATGGCCATGTATCCGGGAAGCACGGAGCGAACTCGCGCCTCGGTGGCGCGCTGGTCGACTCCGATCATCAGCGGCAAGTCGTGGCTCATCGCGTTCATCGTGTGATGCGACTTGTGGCAGTGGAACGCCCAGTCTCCAGGTGCGTCGGCGACCCATTCGACGTCGCGTGTCGAGCCGACGGGCACGTTGACGGTCGTCTCGGGTAACTGAGCACTCTGCGGCGTCTTCCCCCCGTCCGTCCCGGTCTGGAAGAACCGATAGCCGTGCAGGTGGATGGGGTGGCTATCCATGCTGAGATTGCCGAGGCGAACCCGGACCCGCTGGCCCGTGCGCACGACGAGCGGCGCCGTGCCTGGAAACGCGCGGGAGTTGAATGTGAAAATGTTGAAGTCGGTCATGACCGCCGGGTTCGGACGCGCGGTCCCGGGAGCGATGAACCACTCGTGGAGCATGATCGCGAAGTCTCGATCGATGCGCGGGTTCTCGGGAGCGCGCGGATGGACGACGAAGATGCCCATCATGCCGAGCGCCATCTGCACCATCTCGTCCGAGTGCGGGTGGTACATGAACGTGCCGTGCTGCTTCAGCGTGAATTCGTAGACGTACGTCTCACCTGGCTCGATGTGCGGTTGGTTGAGGCCCGCCACGCCATCCATCCCGTTCGGAAGGAAGAGGCCGTGCCAATGGACGCTTGTGCGCTCCGGCAGCTTGTTGGTGACGAGAAAGCGGACGCGATCGCCCTCGACGGCTTCGATCGTCGGACCCGGTGAAATGCCGTTGTAGCCCCAGCAGTTCACGATCATGCCGGGCGCGAACTCGCGCTGCACCGGCTCGGCGACGAGATGGAAGATCTTGACGCCCTTCTCGATCTTCCACGGGAGCGTGACGCCGTTCGGAGTCTCGACGGGCACGTAAGGGAACGGTCCCTTGTTCGGCGGCAAATCGAAGTGGGGCAATGACGGCGCCGTCGGTAACGGGTCGGCAAGAGCGGCGCGCGGAAGGAGCGATGCTCCGCCGAGGACCGCTGCGGACGAGAGAAGTTGACGGCGGCTGAACATCGATGAACCTCAGTGACGGTTGTCGGGTCGCGCGGCGAGCTCCGCGGTGGTAGTGCCAGCGGCGTGGCGTATCGGCGTTCACATCTCTACCCGAAATGCAGTCCTCGTGCTGTAACGCGTGAGGTCACACTGCGGGCTTCGCGCGCGGCAGGTCAGCCCACCGGAAGGACGCCGTGAATCGCTTCCTTTATGCGTTCCACCGCTGGGCCTCGGCCGTCGTGCTCGCGCAGCTGTCGATCTGGGTTCTGAGCGGGCTCTTCTTCGCGTCGTTCCCGATCACACGCGTTCGCGGGGAGCACGTGGAGGTTGATGCGAGCCTCACGTCCGACGACGGTGCCGCGCTGGTCGCGCCGTCGACCGCAATCGCGATCGCGGCCTCGAGCGGAATCGTGATCGACGCGATCGAGCTTCGCCGCTCCAGCGCGGGTCCCGTCTGGATATGCCGCGGTCCTCATCACGCCGCTCTCCGCCTCGACGCGAGGAGCGGCGCCGCCCTGCCGGTCGAGAGGGCCGAGGCCGAAGCGGTTGCCCGTCAGGATCAGCGCGGGCAGCCCGGGGTTGAGGAAGCGGTGCTCGTCGAGCGGGATCCGCCGATCGAATACCGTGACCACGCCCTGCCGGCATGGCGCGTCCGGCTCGGCGACGAGGCCGGGACGGTCGTGTGGGTCGACGCGCGGACCGCGCAGATCACGGCGCGGCGGAACGATCTCTGGCGATGGTACGACTTTCTCTGGTCGCTCCACATCATGGACTGGCGGGAGAGGGAGAGCTTCCATCATCCCCTTCTCATCATCGCCGCAGCGCTTGCGGCCATCGCCGTCGCCAGCGGTACCACGCTGTGGATCGTGAGGCTCGCTCGTCGCCTGCGACGCTCGCGACCGAGCGTAACTGCCGGTGTCACAGTCGACGGGCAAGGACCTCCCTCTCAACTCCCGTGAGCCGAACGCCGCGAGAACGATCTATGGTCGGCGCATGCACCCCGAAGCTGCGTCGGACAGACACGTGAAGCGCCGCGCGCGATGGATCTCGCTCGGAAGCCTGATTGTCGTCGCCGCGTGCTCACCCGCACCCGCGCCGGTATCCCAGTCGCCGAACGATCCGTCGAATCCCCACGCTGCAGAGGGGGTCACGCTCGCCACTCCGGCCAGCGCCCCACCGCCCGCGGCCGGCATGCAGGACAGCAATCCCCATGCGGGCCACGCTGGGCACGGCTCGGCGGCCCCGACCACAACCGGCGGGACGGATGCGGGCGCAATGAAGCCCGCTGCGGGGAAGTGAGGGGCTCGCCCATGAAGATGCGATCGGTCGCGGTGCTGGCAGCAATGCTCACGCTCGTAGGCTGCGCCTCGACGTCAGCGAAGCCCGCGTTCAAGGACGTCGCACAGAACGTCGAGACCCGTTCTGGCCACAAGGTCCGCTGGGACGCGGACGCCGAGGCCGACAAGGAAGTGGAGCAAGCGATCGATCGCCTGCTCGCCGTCGATCTGACGGTCGACGCCGCGGTACAGATCGCGCTCCTGAACAATCCCTCTCTCCACGCGAAGTTCGAGGAGCTCGCCATTGCGCAGGCGGATCTCGTCCAGGCCGGGCTGTTGAAGAACCCCGTCTTTTCAGTCGGTCGGACGGCATGGGACGCCGAGCACCTCGATACGAACATCTTCGCGACCGTGGAGCAGGACTTCCTCGACATCATCGTGATGCCGCTCCGAAAGCGGGTCGCAGCGACGGAGCTCGAAGCAACGAAGCTCCAGGTGGCCGATGACGTCCTCGAGCTCGCTTCCGAGGTCCGCGCCGCCTTCTTCGCCGCCCAATCCGCCGAGCAAGTCGTGGCCATGCGGCGCGTGATCAACGACGCTGGTACGACGTCGGCCGAGCTCGCGCGGGCGCAGCACGAAGCGGGGAACATGAACGACCTCGACTTCAACAGCGAGCTCGCGCTCGCGTCGCAGACCTCGCTCGAGCGGAAACGGAGCGAAGGCGAAGCCGGG
>JANOPP010000033.1:0-17852 GCA_031421915.1 Myxococcales bacterium
GACCAAGCCGACGGCCGAGACCAAGCCGACGGTCGAGACCAAGCCGACGGCCGAGACCAAGCCGACGGTCGAGACCAAGCCGGGCGAGACCAAGCCGACGGTCGAGACCAAGCCGGTCGAGACCAAGCCAATCGAGACCAAGCCGGTCGAGACCAAGCCAACGGTCGAGACCAAGCCGGTCGAGACCAAGCCAACGGTCGAGACCAAGCCCCGGGTCGAGCCCAAGCCGCGCATCAAGCCGGCGATCAAGCCGCGGGTCGAGACCAAGCCGCCGGTCGTGAAGCCGAAGGACACCAAGCCCAAGGGAGGCACGTGGGATCCAAACTCTCCGTTCTTGCCGGGCAGCTGACGCTCGCGCTCGTCGTCGTCACCGGCCGCGCTGCACACGCGGACCCGGTGAAGGCGCGTGAGCTGCTCACGCTCGGGATCGACGAGTACAAGGCGGAGCGCTACGCGGCGGCCGCGGCGATCCTCGCGCGCTCCTACGAGCTCTCGCCGGTGCCCGACGCACTGTTCGCGCGCGTGCAACCCGAGCGCCTCGCGGGCTCGCTGACCACGTTCTCGTCGCGCTGGTAGCGATCTGCTACCCCGGCGCTGCCCCACACCCCACGTCCATGGGGTTGTGCAGCGATCTCCGTCGAGGAAACATGCGTCTCTTCCATGTTGTACCGAAGTTCTAGACGACCTGCCTGGCTCGTGATCCTCGCGGTCACCAGTGGCCTCGCCTCCCCCGCGTTTGCCGAAGAACCGCCGTCGGCGAAGATCGTCGACGGCCGTCAGCTCCAGGAGGGCTTCGGGATCGAAGTCGGCGCGATCTTCGCCGAGGGACACAGCGAGTTCGCCTCGAACAACCTCGACCTGTCGCCGAGCGTGCGCGGCCTCGTGATCCGCGATCGCAACGGAATCTCGTCGCGCATGGTGATCGGCCTGGTGCTCGCGATCGCGAGCGCCGTCGCTCAGTCGGGCCCCAAGAGCGTCAAGACCGAGTCGTACACGTCCGGCAACTACCGCGTCACCAAGACCACGACGACGTACTACTCCGAGGCCGAGAAGGCGCAGATGCGCGAGAACTCGAGCGCCGCGATCGGTGGCCTGTTCTCGGCGAAGTTCTCCGACTTCGAGCTGTACCTGTTCTCGCGCGATCGGTTCAAGCAGGGCGATTCGAGCGGCTACAAGGTCAACTTCTACGTCGGTGACACGGCCAGCTACGGCATCGGGTTCGAGACCGGCTTTGGCTTCGGCAGGGTCAACTCGATCGTCGAGCAGGACGGCATGCCGGTGAAGATCCACTACAAGTACTTCGGGATGCCGCTCCGCCTGTCGGGCGTGATCGGTCCCGTGCGCGCGGCGTTCATCTACGAATGGAACTGGCTGCGCTACGGGATCGAGAACACAGATCGCCAGCTCCGCACCGAGATGGACGGCACGCTCGCAACGACCACGTCGAGCCACCCGTGGAAGCTCGACATCTCGGCGATCGTCGCCAAGCGGTTCAGCGTGATGGGTGGTGTCACCACGCAGCTCATCAAGGCGCCCAAGCCCGGCTTCTACGCCAGCATCGGCTTCGTGTTCTGAGGCGATGACCATGACCACCAAGATCATCATTGCCCTCTCGCTGCTCGCGGCCACGGCGCACGCACAGCCCGCGCCTGCGCCGGCGCCGCCTCCGGATCCGGCCGATTCGTGGGGCGATCCGGTCGCACCGACGACACCACCGGTGGACCCGAACCCACCCGCGACGCCGCCCGTCGATCCAAACGCGCCGGTGACACCACCGCCGCCGACTCCGCCGCCGACTCCGCCACCAACTCCACCGCCGCCCCCGCCCGTGTACACGACCACGACCACGTCCTCGGGAACCACCACGACGGCTCCGCCCGCGGCCAAGGTCGAGCGCACGGACGACTACTACCAGCGCAAGGGTGGCGCGTACGGCATCTTCCACGGCTCGCGCCTGAGCGTCGGTGTCGCGATGGGCGACGCGCCCGAGTTCATGAACGACGCGAGCGGCATGGCCGTCGCGACGGGCGCGGACACCGGTGCGACGATGGGCGTGCTCGCGTTCGAGGGTGCGTACCTCGCGCTGCCGTCGTCGTACGGCAACTTCCACGGCATCGAGTTCTCCACGGGCCTGCGGTCGACGCCGATCGACTTCTGGATGTCGTTCGGCACGGCCGTCACGTTCTTCAACATCGGGCGCGGTCAGCCGGGCAGCTTCCGCCTCGGCGGTAGCTTCGGCGCAGGCTTCAACCTCGCGCACGGCTTTGGCTACATCCGAGCGCGCGCGGCGCTCGTGATCATCCCGACCTTGATCGACGCCGAGATGAGCGTGCAGTGGACGCCATCGTCCGCGAGCACGCAGAACTACGACGAGCGGACCACGCGGATCTCCGTCTGGTACCGCTACGGCAAGTCGCGCAAGGCGATCGAGGGCTACGTCGAGAGGTACCAGCGGCTCGACGCGTTCCAGGTCGACAAGCGCGAGTTCGACGGCTACGGCGTCGGCGTCGGCTGGTCGCTGTTCTGATCACTCGAGAGCGAGCAGCGCGTCACCCGCGGTGACGTCGGCGCCATCGGCGACCAGGATCTCGCGGATCTTCGCGCGCTCCGGCAGCCCGGCGCCGCCGTACGTCACGCGGTGGAACGTCTTCATCACCTCGAGCAGGCAGATCGTCGCGCCCGGCGCGAGCTCGTCGCCGACCGAGACGAACGGCGGCTTCTCGGGCGAGGAGCGGCCGTAGAACCGACCGCTCGTCGGGGCGCGGAACACGAGCCCGGCGGTGGCCTTACCGGCCTCCGGACTGACGTCGATGGCACCGCCGACCCCCATCGGTGTCTCGCGAGTATCGAGCATGACGACCACGTCGCCGTAACCGACCGCGCGCGCCTCGAGACTGCCACCGAGACCTCCATCGCGAGCGGTCTCGATGTAGTTCGCGGCGGAACCTCGAATCCCTTCGGGTACGAGCAGGTCGAACACCGTACCGAGCACCTCCAGCGTGCCCACGAGCGCGCCGGGGCTACACCAGGTCGTCACCTCGACGAGTGGCGTGAACAGCCCTGGCCGCGGGGCGCCGAGTACGAACATCGGACGGCCGGCCCATCTCTCGTCGAGCTTCGTCGCGAGGAGCACCAGCTCGAGTCGGCGCGCGTGCACCCGGGTCATCGCCGACCTCCGACGAGCTCGCGGAGATCGTGCATCGACCAGATCCGCGGGTTCTTGACGCGGCGATAGCCGGTGTTCTGGTACGCCATCTCGACGAGCGCGCCGAGGTAGTCGCGGAGCTCACCGAGCTCGACGATCTCGTCGGTGTCGAGCTGCTTGGCCGACACGAACGGGTCCATGTCGCCCTCGATGCGGGCCTCGGTCTCGCGCATCCCCGCCTCGATCTTCGCGCGCTCCGCGGGATCGGTCGCGAGGATCTGGAAGTCGTCGTCGAGCTTGGTGTTGAACGCGGCGATCGCCAGCGTCCGGCCTTCCATGACGGAGAGGCGCGCGAGGCTCGTCGAGAGCTGGACGACCGGATCGTAGGGCAGGCCGCTCATCGCGTAGTAGCCGGCGCCGGAGGCCTTGCGCAGCAGCACCGTGAACATCGGGGTCGTGTTCGTCGAGTTCGTGTAGATCAGCGAGCTGCCGTACGCGAGCAAGCCATGCGCCTCGGCCTCGATGCCGATATCGAAGCCCGAGATGTCCTGGAGCCAGATCAGCGGGATGCCATCGTCGTTGCACGCGCGCGAGAACGCGCTGATCTTCGCGATGCCGCCGCGATAGAGGATGCCGGCGGGGCGCTGGCGGCCAGGATGCTCGGGATCACCGACGAGGCCCTGGCGGTTGATCACGAAGCCGGCGTAGAGGCCGTTGATGCGGCCGACGCCGCAGATCATCTCCTCGCCGACCTCGGGCATGACCTCCCAGAACATTGACTGATCGACGAGCCGCGCGAGCACCTGGTTCGCGTCGTAGGCCTCGCGGTGATCCGCGGGGAGCAGGCCACCGAGCTCGGCGGCGGCGAAGCGAGGATCCATCGCGGCGAGGTCGCCGCGATAGAAGTCGGCACCACTCGACGGCAGGCGCGCGACGTCGCGGCGGATGCAGGTGAGCAGGGTCTCGTCGTCGGGAACGCGAACGTCTGCGCAGCCGGACTGGTGGACGTGGACCTCGGGGCCGCCGATGTCGAGCGAGGTGATCTTCTGGCTCTTGGCGCCTTTGATCAGCGCAGCTCCCGCGATCACCATGTACGCCTGCTCGGTCATGTAGACGCGGTCTGAGATCATCGGCATGTAGCCGCCGCCCGCGATGCAGTCGCCGAACACGCCGGCGATCTGGGGCACGCCGTGCGCGGAGAGCAGGCTGTTCATCTTGAAGATGTGGCCCGCACCGCGTGCGCCCGGGAACGCCTTGCTCTGCTCGGGGAGGAACAGGCCGCTGCAGTCGACGAGGTAGATCGTCGGGATCCGAAGCCGCAGCGCCATCGTCTGCGCGCGCTGGATCTTCTCCGGCGTGCGCGGCCACCATGCGCCCGAGGCGACGGTGTTGTCGTTCGCGATCACCATCACCCAGCGGCCCTCGACGCGCGCGAAGGCGGTGACGACGCCGGCCGCGGGCGACTTCTGGTCGCCGGGGAACACCTCGCCGTAGTTGACGAAGGTGCCGACCTCGAACGTGCGGGTACCCGGATCCTGGAGGCGTGCGAGCCGCTCGCGGGCCGTCAGCTTCCCCTTCTTGTGGACGCGCTCGACGTACGAGGGGCCCCAGCCGCCCTCGACCTCGCGGCGGCGATCGCGCAGGCGATCCTCGAGCGTCCCGAGCTTGGCGCGCTGCTCGGCGACCGTACGCTCGTCGACGAGCTTGTGGATCGGATCACCGATCGGGACGAGCGGGACGAACGCCATGGGCGCACGCTACACCAAGTGGTGCGCGGCTTTCAGGTCGGCCAGCCGGGGATCGAGCGCGTGTCGTAGGCCCCCGTGCGGAAGGCGTCGCTGCGCAGGATCGCGAGGTGCATCGGGATCGTCGTCGGAACACCGGCGACGGTGAACGCCGACAGCCCCGCGATCATCTTCGCGATCGCGTCGTCGCGATCGGTGCCCCGCACGATCAGCTTCGCGAGCAGGGAGTCGTAGAACGGCGGCACGACATAGCCAGCCTCGACATGCGTGTCGACCCGGATGCCGTCACCCGCGGGCGGTTGCCACGCGGTGATCGTGCCGGGTGCGGGTGCGAAGCCGTTCGACGGATCCTCCGCATTGATCCGGCACTCGATCACGTGGCCGCTCGGCGTGATCGCGTCCTGCGTCCACGGCAGCGCGCGACCTGCAGCGACCTGGATCTGCGCGATCACGAGGTCCTTGCCGGTGCGCTCCTCGCTCACCGTGTGCTCGACCTGCAGTCGGCAGTTGAGCTCCATGAATCGCAGCACATCGCCCGCTGGGTCGCGGTCCAGCAACAACTCCATCGTGCCGGCGCCGACGTAGCCGATCGACGCAACCGCGCGGGCCGCCGCGGCGCAGGTCGCGGCGCGGAGGTCGTTGTCGATCGCAGGGGAGGGACTCTCCTCGATCAGCGTCTGGTGGTTGCGCTGCACCGTGCAGGCGCGCTCGCCGAGGTGGATCGCGGGACCGTACTTGTCGCCGAAGATCTGGATCTCGACGTGGCGGCCGTCCTCGATCAGCCGCTCGAGGAACACGCGATCACCGCCGAACGCGGCGCGCGCCTCGGCCTGCGCCTCGCTGTAGGCGGACTCGACCTCGACGGCCGTCCGCGCGATGCGCATGCCGCGCCCCCCGCCGCCGTTCTCGGCCTTGAACAGCACCGGGAAGCCGACCTCGGCCGCGACCCGCACCGCATCCTTCACGCCCTCGAGCACACCCTGGCTGCCGGGAATCACCTGCATCCCGGCCGCGCGCATCGCGGCCTTCGCCTTGGTCTTGCTACCCATCAGGGCCGTGACCTGCGGCGGTGGTCCGATGAACGTCACGCCGTGCTGGGAGCACAGCGTCGCGAGCAGCGGATTCTCCGAGAGGAATCCCCAGCCGGGGTGGAGCGCGGAGCACCGCGCCTGGACGGCGGCCTGGACCACGCGCTCGACGTCGAGATAAGACAGCGCGGCGCGCCCGGGACCCAGGACGACGACCTCGCGACCGCGCGTGTACGGTGCGGCGCGATCCGCTTCGCTGACCGCGAACACGGGCACGATCCCGAGTACATCGCAGGCGCGCGCGACGCGAACCGCGACTTCGCCGCGATTCGCGATCAGGAGCCGGTGGAACAGCGCGGGAGCCACTACTTCTTCAGGCCGATGAGACAGGCGTCGGCGCCGGAGACCTCGAACTTGCCCGGCGCTTCCATGTCGACCGACGTCACGGTGCCGTTGTCGACCACGAACACACCGCGGGCCGCGCGGAGGCCCATGCCCGGGATGTCGATGTTGATCCCGAGCGCCTTGCTGAACGCGCCAGCGCCGTCGGCCAGCATCACGATCTTGCCGAGCGCGTCGTGCGCCTCCGCCCACGCCTTCATCGTCCACGCATCGTTGACCGAGAGACAGGCGACGATGTCGACGCCCGACGCCTTGAGCTCGCCGAGCTTGGCGACGTAGCCGGGGAGGTGCTTCGCGGAGCACGTCGGTGTGAAGGCGCCCGGCAGCGAGAACATCACGACCTTCTTGCCGGCGAACAGCACCGACGGATCGACTTCGGCACCGCCCTCGGGGGTGGCCTGCTTGATGGTGACGGACGGAATCTTGTCGCCTGCGTTGATCATGCAATCGCTTAGCACGCCGGCAGCCATGTGTGGGCCCGTACGTCGCCACAGAGAAGATGCCCGGTTCGCGGCCTCAGGCGCGTTGTCCCACGGTTCCTCTGACTTCTTGGGTGGGTCTCATGGGTTCTTGGGTGCTCTGATCTGGTCCGCCAGCACGGAGTGGCCTGGCCAGAGGGTCAGCACCCAAGAACCCGAGGGACCCACGCACGCCGCTACGATACCTACGTCGACGCGCTATCACCCAATCAAGACCACTGTGGCCACTGAGGCCTGGTACTCTTGGTACTAGCTGCTGGTGGCTGCGCACGAGCCACCGACTCGTCGCCTGCGCCCGGTGGTCGAGTGACGACCGAATGCCTCGGGTGTCGGCGCTCTCTCGCCCCGCGCGCTTTCGCGCATCGGAGCGCGCCAAGCTCGTCATCGGATGGTGCATTCCGACCGCGGCGTTGTCTCGCACGCAGATGGAGTGCGCTGACTCCTCCGCTCGACGCGTTCTGGCACGGTAACGCGAATCGACGTGATGATTGTCAGTGATCATTGAATGTCAGACTGACGTTTTAGAATTCTTTGATGTCGACTCCAGCCGAAGATCTCGGCGAACGGATCGCGGAGATGGCGGCGCACCTCGACGCTGCCACCCACGGGCTCCTCACCGCCCTCCGCGACTATGATCGCTCCAACAACTGGTACGCGCAGGGCTTCGCCTCCTGCGCAACGTGGCTGTCGTGGCGCGTGGGTATGGGCGCAGGCACCGCCCGCGATCACCTCCGTATCGCCAACCGGCTGGGCGAGCTGCCGCTGATCGACGATGCACTTCGCACGGGCTCGATCTCGTACAGCAAGGTTCGCGCGATGACGCGGGTCGCGACCCCTGCCAACGAGGCGTTGCTCCTCGAGGATGCACGTCACTCCACGGGCGCCCAGCTCGAGACGATCTGCCGCAAGTACGCGACCGTGGTGCGCGCGTCGAAGGAGGTGGACGAGGCCTACGACCGCCTCCGCCGCAAGGTCACGCGCCGAGACCTCGAGGACGGCATGGTGAGGATCGAAGCGACGCTCCACCCGGAGGAAGCGGCGCTGGTGTGGGCCGCGCTCGATCAGATCGCGCGCGAGCGAGTCATGCGCGTGCAGCTCGCGGCGCAGATGGGAATCGAGGTCGATACGACGGGTACACCTGTAGCAGCGCAGGACTCGACGGCTTCGTCGCCATCGTCGCCGGGCAGGGCGACGGGATCAGACGTCTCGCCTCGTGCGCCCAAGCCGCGTGGCGAGTTCAACCGCGCCGACGCGCTGGTCGCGATGGCGCACAGCGTTGCTCGCGGCAATGCGCAGCGCCGGTCGCCGATCGAGCTGGTCGTGACCGTCCCGGCGGATGTGCTGGGTGTTTCCGCGGAGTCGTCGGCGGCCGGCGAGGTGAGCTGGACCTCGGCGCCGCTCGCGGTGTTTGCGGACGGTACGTGCGTCTCCGCGGAGACGGTGCGGCGCCTCGCGTGCGACTGCGGCGTGGTGCACATGACCGAGGATGCGAACGGCAATGCACTCACGGTAGGGCGCAAGACGCGCTCGATCCCCACTGCGATCAAGCGCGCACTGGAGAGGCGCGATCGGTGTTGCCGGTTTCCGGGCTGCACGAACCGCCTCTTCATGGAGGGCCATCACATCGAGCACTGGGCCAATGGCGGCGAGACCTCGCTGACCAATATCGTGGGCGTCTGTAGTCTCCACCATCGCTTCGTCCACGAGTACGGCTATCGAGTGGAGCTCGACGAGGTGCAGCGGCCGCGGTTCTTCGATCGGCGCGGGTGCGAGGTTCCCGAGGTACCGGAACGACCGCGGCGCGAGCGCGTCGGTCTCGAGGTCATCGTCGAGGGCAATGCCGACCTGGCGATCGATGCCGAGACCAACACCTGCCTGTGGGATGGCGATCGCGTTCAGTATGGCGACGTCATCGACGATCTGGTGCGAGTCGATCGCCTGTCTTGACCATCGCGGTCCTGGCCCTACAGCACCGAGCCAACGATCTGTCGGGCCGCCCACCCTCATAGGTCCACCCACACCAGGCGTGCGCGCCGACGGATCGAGTGGGGCGTCGGTCTTCGAGCCGCGGACGGTCCTGTGCTTCTTGCCGTCCTTGGTGTTCCACCGATCACCTCGGGCACAGGTTCGCCGCGAGCGAACAAGCGTGGGCGAGCCGCGCGCGGTCGCCTAGAAGCGCCGCCTCGGCGAGCACCCAGCCAACCTCGGCGCAGCGCCCCGTGCGAGCGGCCTCGAGGTGCACCGCGCACGTGGGATCGATCGTCTCTGCCCGGCCGCGAATCACGTGCTCGAGACCGCTGATCGCGCGCCACCGGTCGCCGTCGCGCACGAACACCGCATCGAGCGCGACTCCGTCGAGCTCGGCGACCTCGCTCGGGTACTGCACGGGCAACGCCCACCGCGTCTGTGCCTGCCCGAGGGTGAGCTTCGGATCTCCGGCGAAGTGCGCTCGCGTCGCGATGGCGCCGCGGCTCGCGAGTGCGGCGACGAGGCCGGGCGACCGTGCGTCGAACACGCGCAGGTAGTCAGCGTGGGCACCGCGATACGTCGCGACCACGATGCGATTCCAGGCAGCCTCGTCGAGCTTCCACGCCGCGACCTCGAGCGTGCGGTTCGCCTCGTCGGTCCCCGCGATCGACGTCAGGTAGTCGGCGAGCGAGCGCGGAGCCGGTGGCGGCTGCGGCTCCTGATCACGACAGCCGGCGAGCAGCAGTGCGACGACCGCGATCGCGGCCCGCATCAGCTGAGCGTGGCGGGCTTCACGGCGGGCAGATCGCGCGTCGGGCGCATCGAGCGTGGGGCCTCCGTGTCGATCGGACGGGGCAGGGGCAATCCGCACAACAGCTTGATCGCGACCGAGGCCGCGGTCGCGCCGAACACCGACGGCACGAAGGCGACCGAGCCCTCGACGCGGTTCTTGCGCTCGCAGTCGTTGACGCCATTCTCGCCACCCGGGCACACGCAGCGGAACGTGCCGTCGTCGTACGCGAGCGTCTGCGGCGCGATCGGGGGCTCCTCGGAGTACACGGCCCACACGCCGGTGTGCTTCGTGCAGTCGAGGTCGTGCCTGCGGCGGAGGTTCCGCCGCAGATCGCGCGCGAACGGATCGACCCGGGTGTCCGAGAGATCCGAGACGCGGACCATCGTCGGGTCGAGCCGTGCTGCCGCACCCATCGACGAGACCAGGCGCAGCCGCTCGCGCACGCACGTCGCGATCAGGTGCATCTTCGCCGCGATGTTGTCGATCGCGTCGACGATCACGTCGGGCTCGGGCGTGAGCAAGCGCGCCGAGGTGTCTGCGCTGTAGAACTCCGCGCGCGCCTCGATCACCGCGTCGGGGTTGATCAGTCGCAGACGCTCGGCCATCACCTCGACCTTGGACTTGCCGAGCGTGCCCTTCATCGCGTGGAGCTGGCGGTTCACGTTGGTGACGCAGATCCGATCGTAGTCGACCAGGATCACGCGCCCGACGCCGCTGCGCACGAGCGCCTCCGCCGCGAACGATCCGACACCGCCGACACCGAACACGGTGACCGTGGATGCCGCGAGGCGATCGACGCCCGCATCCCCGAGCAGGCGCGCAGTGCGGTCGAACCGGCGGTGGGTCATCGGCTGCCATGTTAGCCAGGACGGGGGTGTGATCAACCCCGAAAGCGCTCTGAGAACCTCCTAGGAAGGCCCCCAGCTGGCAAAGATCCGTTGCGCATTCGTCACCGTCAGCGCGGCGATCTCTGCCGCGGGCTCACCACGGGCCGCTGCCAGCCCGGCGATCACCACCGGCAGGAACGCCGGTTCGGAGCGCCCACCGCGATGTCCGTCCGGCGCCTGATCCGGCGCATCGGTCTCGACGAGCAGGAGGTCGCGATCGATCACCCGCGCAGCCTCGACGGGCCGCCGCGCATTTGGATAGCTGATCGGACCCGCGAACGAGAACGCCATCCCGAGGTCACGGTAGACGGGCACCAGCTCGGCCCCGCCCGAGTAGCTATGCAACACCCCGCGTACCGGGCCCTCCTCGCGGAGGATGCGCGGCGCTGCATCGTGGGCGCGGAGCACGTGGATCACGACGGGGCGATCGAGCACTCGTGCGGCCCGCAGGTGAGCGCGGAAGATCTTCTCCTGGAGCTCGAGCTCTCCGATTCCACCGTCGAGCCCGCACTCGCCGACCGCGATCGCACCGGCATCGGAGACCGCGCGCGCGATTCGCTCGACGAGGTCACCCGCGAGCTCGTCCGCGTCGAGATCCGGCACGATCTGCGGGTGGATCCCGAGGGCACACCGCACCCCGCGCGCCGCGTGCTGTGCCGCCAGCGTGGCGAGAGAGTCCCACGTGCGCGGTCGAATCGCAGGCACGAGCATCCCGATCACGCCCGCAGCGCCCGCGCGCGACATCATCGCATCGAGGTCGTCGGCGAAGGCGTCGAGGTCGAGGTGGCAGTGCGTATCGATCACGTGCATGGCGATCGTAGCGTAGGATCACCCCGTGAGGCCCTGGCTCCGGGTGATGGCCTGGATCAACACGAGCGACGCGATCGTGGCCCACTGGCTGCGGGCGGCGCGCGAGGCCTTGCTCGGCGAGATGCCGATCCTCGCCGGTGGCACCGCCCTGTTCGCGATGTTCGCCGTCGTCCCCACGCTCGCCGCGGCCGTCGCGATCTATGGCGTCGTCGCCGATCCCCACCGGATCCAGACGCACCTCGCCGGCCTCGAGACCGTGCTGCCCGCCGAGGTGGTTACGTTCCTCGCCGATCAGCTCGAGCGCCAGGCGACGCGCTCCAGTCGCGAGCTCGGCCTCGCCCTCGGTCTCAGTGTGGTCGTCGCCGTATGGGCCTCGCGCGGTGCGGCGCGTGCGCTGATCGATGCGCTCAACCGCGCGTACCGCGTCCGCGAGCGCCGCACGCCGTTCCACAAGTTGCTCGTCACGATCGCGATGGCTTCGGGCACGCTGGTCGGCCTGATGCTGATGATCTCCGTGGTCGTGGCGCTACCTGGCATCTTCGCGATGCTCCACCTCGAGGACTACGCGGTGGTCCAGTGGTTGCGCTGGCCGGCGCTGATGACGGTCATCATGGTGACACTGATGGCGCTGTATCGATTCGCGCCGTCTCCGCGCCCGCTCGGGACCAAGCAGCACCTGTGGCCCGGTGCGGCGATCGCGAGCCTGTTGCTCCTGCTCGTCTCGCTCGGTCTCTCGCAGTGGGTCACCCGCGTCGCGACCTACGACGTGGTCTACGGCACGTTCGGCAGCGTCGTCGTCGTGATGCTGTGGTTCTACCTGTCCGTGATCGCGCTCGTGCTCGGCGGCTTCGTCAATGCGGAGCTCGAGCGCCACGCGGGCGCGCCCGCACCCGACCGCTCGATGTACTGATGATCAGGGTGCGCTCGTCTACAGTCGGAGCCGAGCTCCGAGCCACCATCCGTGCGTCGGGGTGCCTTCGCCGAGCACAGCGCCATAGCCAACCTCGAAGGCCCCACCGACGCTGCCGACCCGGAGGCCCCCGACGCCGAACGTTCCGGCATCTAGTTTGTCGGTAAACACATCGACCTCGAGGAATGCGCGAAGCCAGCTGGCACCGACGACCAGTCCGGCGGACGCGAACCCGACGGGGCCCTCCGCCGCGGCCCCTCCTCCGCTCAGCGTGCCGACGACGAAGCAGCGCTGGTCGAAACATCCAGTCACCGCAGCGACCGCATGCACGAGCCCGGGCAACCGCAGGCCTCCTCCAACAGAGACCTGATAACGACGCCCGCGATGAACGACAACCTTCACGCCGCCACCTGCGAACGGGAACACACCTTCGCCATCCACGATTCCCAGGGCGTCGAACCACACCTCGACGTTGCGCGATACGCCGAACGCAAATGCCAGCTGCGCGAACGCGACTCCACCCCAGTCGGATTTTCCGCGTAGCGAAAGCTCGTAGTCGCCGTCCGGAATCGTGAGTGCGGTTCCCGCCAAGACTACCTGCTGAGCACCTGCCGTTCGCGCGTACGCATCGAGCGACGTCTCGGGCGCTGGTGCGGGTGCGGGTGCGGGTGCGGGTGCGGGTGCGGGTGCGGGTGCTGGTGCGGGTGCGGGTGCAGGTGCGGGTGCGGGTGCTGGTGCTGGCGTTGGTGCGGGTGTTGGCGCGGGTGCGGGTGCCTCGCTTGGGCTGGCGACGCTCGGCTGGGCGATGGCAGGTATCGAGCAGGTAAGGATCACCAGAGCAGTGATCGGGAGGCAGGCGCGCATGGGCCAGGAACGAGCAATGCGCAAGCCAATCCAAAGGCCTGAGATCTCGCGCCGACGTGTGAGGTTTTCGTCGACGCTCTCAGCTCGAAGTGACACCGATGCCGCGGCATCCCCCGGCACGTCGAGCGCGTCGGCCGACCGGCACTGCGTCGTCGAAGGCGACGCACTCCCGCGCGCGGTCCACCTGAGGTGACGTACAACCTCCTCATGCCATCCAGATTGAGCCCGTATCTGAGCTTCAAGGACAACGCGCGCGAGGCGATGGAGTTCTACAAGAGTGTGTTCGGCGGCAAGCTGACGATCAGCTCGTTCAAGGACTTCGGCGCGTCGAAGGACCCGAGCCAGGACAACCTGGTGATGCACTCCGCGCTCGAGGCGGAGGGCATCGTGTTCATGGGCTCCGACACGCCGAGCGACATGCCGCACCGGCCAGGCGCAAGCATCAGCATGGCGCTCTCGGGTGACGACGTCGCCGAGCTGACGGGCTACTACAACAAGCTGTCGGCGGGCGGCAAGGTTGCGATGCCCCTCGACAACGCGCCGTGGGGCGACATGTTCGGGAGCTTCACCGACAAGTTCGGGATCGAGTGGCTCGTCAACATCGCGCTCCCCAAGACGTCGTAGCGGTCTCCCGAAACTGAGAAAGCCGCCTCGCGGGCGGCTTGGTCAGAGGGGAACGATTCGAACTACATCTTGGTACCGAAGAACTTCGCCGTCGCGAGCGGAGCCGGGCTGCCCGAGTACTTCAGGTCGCCGGTCCACACGCCGGTCTGGATCTCGTCCATCTGGCCGTCGCGGTTGCGGTCGATGCCGCGCGCCGTGCCGGTGAGGCCGAACTCGAGCGCCGCGGTGTCGACGTTGTCGAGGGCGCGGTAGAACGCCGTCGAACCCGCCTTGAGGCCCGCGTTGCACGCGCTCTCGAACGTCGAGGCCGCGCCGATGTCGATCGCCTCGTAGATGTAGCGGCCAACGGCCTGGCAGTTGACCATCGTCTTGAGCAGGCCTTCGAGGTCCGTCACGCTCGGGTCGATCATCGGGATGATCGCCTGGTTCATGGCGAGCTTGAGGAGCGCGCCGTACTTCATCGGGACCTTGTGCGCCGCGATGTCGAGCTTGCCGTTCGTCCCGAGGGTGACCTGGAGGCCCTCCACCTTGACGTCGGCGATGCCGTAGTCCTTGAACGCGAAGTCGAGGTCGACGTTGTCCACGTTGAAGTGGAGGCCTTCGACCGTCTTGACCGTGGCGCCGGTCGCCGTGATCTCGAGCTTCTCGATCGTGCCGAACTTGTGCGCGACCTGGCCGAAGGCGTCACCGACCTCGACGATCTTGGTCACGAACGTGGGGGCGACTTCGAGGAGCTTGTCGTTGAGGTAGCCAGCCACGAACGGGATGGCGCCCTGGAGGTTGTTCTTGATCGAGCCATTCGGCAGCGCCGCGATGACCTGCTCGACGATGAACTTCGTCGGATCATCGGGATCGTCCGTGGCGTTGATGAAGTAGTTGACGACCGTGCCAGCGGTGCCGGGCAGGTTGGTCGCAACATCGAACTCGCTCTGCACCGAGAACGTTCCGGCCGGGGTGAGCGGCACGGGGTCGGTGTCTGGCGGGTTGACGACGTCATCACCGTCGTCGTCTTGGCCAGGAGCGTCGGCGGCGCAACCAGCGGCGGCGGCACCCAGGATCAGGAACAGGGACATGGACAGGTTGCGCTTCATTTTCATTTCTCCGTCGAGGATTGGTGAAGTTCTCTTGTGCAGCGCGTGTGCCAGCTCTGCTGCGCCGATCGATCAACACGTTGCACAAGCGTTCTGTCCGCAACGGCAACTCGACTGGTCAGGCTTGGCGATTCCGTTGGTGTCGAGAGACCGATCCGCCTGCCACGCTCGAGCTCGCGCGTCCGGAACCGAAAAAAAAACCGGCCGGAGCACCATTGCTCCGGCCGGCCAGCCATCCTCGACTTCGCGGGCTCACCACCCGTTCCGTCGAACTTGTTGTTGGTTACATGCGCTCGCCGTAGAACGTCGCGGCCGAGAGCGGCGAAGGCGTTCCGGCGTAGCTCATGTTGCCGGCCCAGGTACCCGTCTGGATCTTGTCGACCTTGCGGTCGTTGTTGGTGTCGACGCCCTTGGCCGTGCCCGTGAGGCCGAACTCGAGAGCCGAACCGTCGATGCCGTCGATCTTGGTGTAGATGACGCCCGCGCCGGCGACGAGGCCGAGGTTGCAAGCGGTCGTGATCGCGCCGGCGCCGAAGCCACCGATCTGGCTCGCGACGAGCGTGCCGACCTGGTTGCAGTCGACCAGGCCCTGGATGAGCTGGCCGAGGTTCTGCGCGGCGGGGTCGATCATCGGGATGAGCACGCCGTCGAGGCCCATGCGGAGGATCTTGCCGTAGGTGAGCGGGACCTTGTGGTCGGCGATGCCGAACTGGCCGGTCGTGCTGAGCGTGACGCCGACGCCGGGAACCGAGACGTCCGGCATCGAGTACGTCGAGAACGCGAGGTCAGACTCGACGTTGTCGATCTTGAAGTGCGCGCCCGTGATGGTGTGGATGGACATCATCGAGCCGGCAGCGCCACTGACGTCGAGCGTCTCGTTGGTGCCGAAGTTGCGCGCCATCTGGCCGAAGTCGTTTCCGACCTGAACCATCGTGGAGACGAAGTCGGGGGCGAACGAGAGTAGCTGCTGGTTGAGGTAGCCGGCGACGAGAGGACGCGCGCCGTTGAGGAGCGACTTCACGGTGCCGTTCGGCATCTTCGCGATGACCTGCTCGAGGATCCAGTTCGCCGGGTCATCGCCACCGTCGGTGGCCGCGATGATCGTGTTGACGACTTCGCCGACCTTGCCGGGGGCGTTGGTCGCGAGGTCGAAGTTGCTCCGCATGGAGTACTTGCCGGTCGCATCCATCGGCGTGGTGTCGCCACCGCCGTCTCCGCCGCCGCCGCCGCCGCCACCACCACCTCCGCCGCCATCATCAGGGGCATCAGCGGCACAGCCGGCTGCAGTGGTTCCGAGGGCGAGGGCGAGAAGGGCGATCAGATTCTTGGATGCGGACATGGTGAGTTCTCCCGGGCGAATGGCTTGTTGATGGGAGGTCTCCTGTGCAGCGCATATGCCACGGATCCCGTCGACGAGATCTCAGGCAGGTCAGCTACTTGGCCGATCCTGGCTGATCAACTTGCCAGGTCACTCGAGTTTCGAGGGGCCAAGTGACCTATCCACCTCGGTGCGTCATGCAACCGATCGGCTGCATTCGCGAATCGCCGACAACGCAAGGAAGCGGTGTTGCTCGAGCCACCCGAGCTCCAGCAGGTTGCAGTAGCGCTCACGTCGATCGTGCCGGCAGTGCGCGGCGCTCGGCTCGCGGCATTCGGCGTGCGGCTCGCGGCTCGCGGCGTGCGGCTCGCGGCTCGCGGCGTGCGGCTCTCGGCTCGCGGCATTCGGCTCTCGGCTCTCGGCTCTCGGCTCTCGGCTCTCGGCTCTCGGCTCTCGGCTCGCGGCGTGCGGCTCGCGGCGTGCGGCTCTCGGCTCTCGGCATTCGGCTCGCGGCGTGCGGCTCGCGGCTCTCGGCCCGCGGCCCGCGGCTCTCCTCCCGCGGCTCTCGGCTCGCGGCCCTCGGCTCTCGGCTCTCGACTTCGGTGTGCGGCAGTCGGTTCGCGGCAATCGGCTCGCGGTACTAGCGAGTAGCTCGCGGCACACGGCACGCTGCGTTCGGTTCGCTGCGGTGGGCTCGCGCCCCCGTTTGATTTCGGCAGACATCGCGACCGGAGATCCGGGGCGCGGCGTCGGGGAGAGCACAAGCGCCTCGGACCTCCGGTGCGCCGGGGCCGCCCTGCGACCGGCCGCGCGTCTCCCGCGCCGAGCGCCACGGCGGCGGTGCCCTGCACACCGCCGCCGCACAGCTCAGCGGTGGTCGAACGCGCGCTTCGTGCTCGCGCTCGTCACGGGAACCGCGCGTCTCGGTCGCTCCGGGCGTAGCCCCGCCGCACCGGAGGACCTCGGCCGGAGGGCCTCCCTGGGGAGATCCGGGGCGAACCACCTCGAAAGGACCGTCACCATGCTCGTCGCGTACACCGTTGCTCTCGAACTCATTCGCTCACTCCGCACCGTTGTCGAACAGCTCAAGACATACGACTCGGATGCTGCCAACCAGGTGGTTCGGGCAGCCACCAGCATCACCCACAACATCGGCGAGGGATCGCGGCGTGGCGGCAAAGACCCGAAGCGGTTCTATCGAATGGCGCAGGGCAGTGCGGGAGAGATCCTCGCCGCGCTCGATACCGCCGATGCGTGGGGCTGGAGAGTGGAGACCGCAGAGGCGCGCAAGCTCCTCGATCGCGAGCTCGCGCTCTTGTACGGACTCTGTCGCTAGGTCGCGCAGGTAGCGATGGGCCGCGCGCCACCGACCTCCTGCGTCGCCACTGATTCACGCGAGTGGTGCAGAACGCACCAGGGATCGCGAGTGGACACACGCATCGCGATCGACGTTGATCAGGGACGGGGGCGATCGTTCATACGAGGCAGTACACGCTGGCGTATGACGCGGCGACCGAGGCGTGCACCGCCGCGCTCACACATGCTCCCGTTCGCCAGCTGAGATCGATCCACGAGAGTGCGTGGGGTGTCGACGCGATGCCGCGCGTCGATCTGCCGGCGGTGACGTTCGACTACAACCCGCCGGCAACCACGCTGGCTGCCCCGCAGGCGTCGTCCTGGGTAGGTGCGAGCGAGCTACAGAACCTCGGTTGGGGATTTCGGCGCGCCGATGATCGCTGGCCGACGGTGGAGTCGATGCTGCAAGACATCGACGGCGATGGCCTCCAA
>JANOPP010000034.1:0-7171 GCA_031421915.1 Myxococcales bacterium
GCAGCGGTCATGGAGTTCTTGTCGAACCTCTCACCAGAAGCCGTGGGGCCGCCGTGGTGCTTGCCGCCGTACCAGCTCGCGATCCCGACCTGAACGCCCGGCGGGAGCTGCGGCTCGCGGGCGCCGGTCGAGGTCTTCTTGGTCGTCGACGAGGTGCAGGCGATCGCGAGCATCGCGAGCGCGATGATCAGCGCACGCACCCAGCACCCAGGGTCCGACCCGCCTTGTCGAGTGCGGCCTTGCGCAGCTCACTGCCATTCGGCCCGTCGCCGAGCTGCTTGCGCAGATCTTCGCCGTGACCTTTGCCGGTGACGTCGCGCAAGTAGGGTTTGAGGTCGAATGTGTCGGAGTGCTCCTTGGTGTGGCACTGCGTCGCGCACATCTTCTCGGGCGGCATCCGCCACACCGTCGATGGCCGATCCTCGCCGCCCTTCGCCACGTGAATCGAGCCGGGGCCGTGGCAGGTCTCGCACTGCACGTCACGCAGCGTCTCGTTGTTGCCGAGGTTCGAGCCACCCGGCTTCTCCCAGCCGGTGACGTGACAGCTGATGCAGTCGAAGTCGAACTGCTGGCCGCGCTCCTCGAGGGTCTTCCACGCCTGGGCGTGACGCGTGGTCTTCCAGAAGTCGACCGCATCGGAGTGGCAGTCCTCGCACGCGGCCGTCCCGACGTAGCCCGCCTCGCCCTTGCCCGGCGGTGTGACGGCACGCCCGGCGGCCGCCTTGACGTTGACCTCTCCGGCGGCGCGATAGAACGCGGTGATGTCGCTCTGCACGGAGACGTTGCACGCGAGCTTCTTGTTGATCCGGATCTGCTCGAGCGTGAAGTAGCTGCCGGTCGCAGGGGCAACGAGCGGGCTCGCCTTCAACCGATCGCGATCCTTGGCGAGCGCGACCCGCTCGGCCTTCTTCTGCGCGACGAACGCCTTGTCGGCGTCCGGGTCGGTCGCGAACGTCGCGAGGTCGGCGTCGAGCGCCGTGAGCTGCGCATCGATCGTCGCGATCTTCGACGCGGCCGCGCTTTCACCAATCGCGTCCACGAGCGGCGACGTGCCGGCGCGTGTGGTGATGTCGAGCCGCGAGACAACCTGACCGCGGTTGCCCGGAATGACGAGCCAGCCGTCGCCGACCTGGGTCGGCTCGATCTCGACGCGCTCCGGCTCGGGGGCCTGGGCGCCGAGGCCACCGATCGAGAGATCGATCCCGCCGATCGCGCGAATCAGGGCGACCGCATCCTTCTTGGTGCTGGCCTGGACGAGCGCGACCACGACCTGTGCGCCTTGCTTGCGCAGATCGGCGACCGCCTGCTTGCCTGCGGCGACTGGATCGGTGATCGCGAGACCGGCGATCGCATCGGTCGCGATCACGCCGAACACGCCGACCTTGGAGGCACCGACCTCGATCACGCGGGGCGCCTCCGCGGCGACCTTGGCGTCGGGCCCGACATTGATCGCGTGACGCGGGAACCGCACCTTGTCGGCGCCGGTCGCGAGATCCATCGGTCCGAGGCCGACCGCCCCGACCCCGAGCTTGTCCTTGTACGTCTTTGCCAGGAGGTCGGCCTTGAGCTCCTCCTGGGCCGCGAGGTGCGCGGGCACCGGCGCCTTGGAGTAGAGGAGGGACCCGGCATCGACCACCAGGACCGGCCGGCGCGATCCGCGGATGGTATCGGCGAGCTGGACGGTCCGGGACAGGTCCCCGAGGGGGTCGCTGGTGCACCCGCAAGGACCGATCTGCCCCCGCATCTCGGCGAGCGCGATCAACGAGAATGTATGACCCGGCGCTCCTGCGCCGCTTCCAGCCCCCCCGCCGCCTTTCACTTCAGATTTCGAGCAACAAGCCGCTGCTACGAGCGCGGCCAGCAGCCCAACCCGACGGAACATGGCCGGTCATATAGCACGTTGACAGGGGGGGGGCGCCTGAGTAGATTGCGCCGCTCTCGATTCCTTAGCTCGAGGATCTCATGTCCGTTGCAATCCGTTTCTCTCGTCAGGGTAAGAAGAAGTCTCCGTTCTACCGGATCGTCGCCGCTGACAAGCGCTGCGCCCGCGACGGTCGTTTCATCGAGCTGCTCGGTACTTACCACCCGACCACCAAGGTTCTGAAGCTCGACGCCGAGCGCTACGCGAAGTGGCTCAAGGTCGGCGCCCAGCCCAGCGGCACCCTCGCCGCGATCGTTCGTCGCACTGCTCGCATGGCCGCGAAGCCCGCCTGAGCGCGATGATGAACGAAGACGAAGACCGTGATGACCGCGGCGGCGACAGCCGCGATGGTGGTGGCGGCGGCAATCGCCCGCAGGCCGTCTCCCCTGATCTCGCCGAGCTGATCCGCTACATGGCGGTCAACCTCGTCGACAAGCCCGACGAAGTTCGCGTCGAGCTCGTCGAGGAGCGCCAGGCGAATGTCTACGAGCTCGAGGTCGCCGAGCCGGATCTCGGCAAGGTGATCGGCCGCGGCGGCAAGACCGCCCGCGCGCTCCGTACGCTCGTGCAGGCATGCGCTCCCCGCTCGCGGAAGCGCACGCTCGTCGAGATTCTCGAATAACGGGGACCCGCTATGCGCGGGGGAGACCCGGATGCGCGGTGATCCGCGGCTCGAGATTGGAGGCATTGCCCGTGCCCATGGCATCAAGGGCGAGGTCGTCGTGCACACGCACGACCCGGATTCGACGATCCTCGGTGAGATCGACTCGGTCTGGGTCGGTGGCGTCGAGCGTACGATCGTCAAGGCACGCGGCACCCACCACGGCTGGCTGGTCGCTCTCGAGGGCGTGGCCACCCGCAACGACGCCGAGCTTCTCCGGGGCCAGGTGGTCGAGGTCGATCGCACGCTCCTCGATCTCGAAGAGGGCGAGGTCCTGCTCGACGACATGATCGGCTGCCAGGTCGTCCTGCCCGACGGCCGGGCGTGGGGCACGATCGCCGCGGTCAACCTCGGTCCCCAGGATCAGCTCGTGATCCACGACGGTGAGATCGAGCGCCTGCTGCCGTTCGTCGATCAGTTCGTCACCAAGATCGACATCGCCGCGGGCGTCGTCACCGTCGATCCGCCCGAGGGAATCCCCGAGGACAAGATCTCCCACGAGGCCGCGAAGCGGACGATCGAGCGCGAGCGCGCCAAATGAAGTTCTCGGTCGTGACGATCCTGCCGGAGCTGATCGAGCCGGCACTCACGGCTGGCGTGGTCGGTCGTGCGCGCGAGGCCGGGACGATCACCGTCGAGACCGTCAACCCACGCGACTTCACGACCGATCGCCACCGCACCGTCGACGACAACCCTTACGGCGGCGGCCCGGGTATGGTGATGAAGGTCGAGCCGCTCCTCGCCGCGATCGGCAAGGCCGCGGGCGCGCCGCCGGCGCATCGCATCTTCCTCTCGCCCGCCGGCGCGCCGCTCACCCAGGCGCGCGTCAAGGAGCTCGCCGCGCTGCCCCACCTCGTGCTCGTGTGCGGGCGCTACGAGGGCATCGATCAGCGCGTCGTCGAGCTCGCGATCGACGAGGAGCTGTCGATCGGCGACTACGTCCTCTCCGGCGGCGAGCTCGGCGCGCTCGTGATCATCGACGCGGTGTCGCGCTTCATCCCCGGTGTGCTCGGCGAGGCGACCTCGACCGACGACGAATCGCACGCCGCCGGGATGCTCGAATATCCGCAGTACACGCGCCCGCCCAAGCTCGCCGGCACGAGGAACGGCGAGCCGGTCGAGCTCGACGTGCCCGCCGTGCTGTCGTCGGGAAATCACGCCGTGATCGCCGCGTGGCGCCGCGCGCAGTCGATCCTCCGCACGGCGCAGCGCCGGCCGGATCTGTTCGCGAGGGCGACGCTGACCAAGGCCGATCGCAAGAGCCTCCCACCCTCGCTGCGCGCGCGGACGCACCTCGCGCTCGTCCATCATCCGTGCGTCGATCGCACCGGCAAGATCGTCACGACGTCGCTGACGAACTTCGACATCCACGATCTCGCACGCTCGACGATGACCTACGGGCTCGCCGCGTATCACATCGTCACGCCGATCACGGCGCACCGCGAGAAGGCCGCGCACATCGCGACCCTGTGGCTCGAGGACGAGGCGAACCGCGAGGCCGGCGGCGCGCCGCGCAAATCGAAGGCCACGGAGGCCAGCCGGGCGAACGCGCTCCGGCTCGTGCGGACCGCGGCCTCGGTCGAAGCCGTGCTCGCGGAGCTGACGTCCGAGTACGGGACCGAGCCGCTGGTGGTCGGGACGTCGGCACGTCCGGAGTCATTTCCGTCGGCGCCGCGCCGATCTCCGAGCGAATTACTCGCGGAGGGCACCCTCGATCCGCGTCCGCTGCTGATCCTTCTCGGGACAGGCTGGGGACTCGCCGACGCCCTGATACCCTCGGTGTCTCGCGTGCTTGCGCCGATCGAAGGAGCTTCGGACTGGAACCACCTCTCGGTCCGCAGCGCGGGAGCCATCCTCCTCGATCGGCTGTTCGGGCGGTGACGCTTCCGGTGGCTTGACGTGGCTGGGTGATCTCTGGCAGAACCCTGCGTCCCATCGGCCTTTTTCTCCGGCCAATGGATGACGGATGAACATCATGAGCGCCCAGCGAATCCTCGAGTCCATCGAACAAGCTCAACGTCGCACGACGACCCTTCCCGAGTTTCGCCCGGGCGACTCGATCAAGGTGTGGGCGAAGATTCGCGAAGGCGAGAAGACGCGCCTCCAGGCCTTCGAGGGCGTGTGCATTCGGCGCGTGTCGAAGGGTTCTCGCTCGACCTTCACGGTCCGCAAGATCTCCTACGGCGTCGGTGTCGAGCGCGTGTTTCCGGACAACTCGCCGAACATCGAGAAGATCGAAGTGATCGCGCGCGGCAAGGTTAACCAGAGCAAGCTCTATTACCTCCGTGATCTGTCGGGCAAGGCTGCCCGCATCAAGGAGCGCGACGGTATTGGTGCCGAGGCCGCGGCCGAGACCGCCGAGGCTGGCGAGGGTGGCGAGACCGCCGCATCGACCGAGCCCAAGAAGAAGGGCGGACGCAAGGAGCGTAACCGCGCCAAGAAGGCCGGCGCCTCCGCCGCCTAGCCTCCGTTCGCTGTCACGGCCGCCTGGTAGAACCAGGGTAGGGAGGGGAAGGGCCGTGAATCGTGGACAGGACGACTTTGGATCGTGGAGCGTTCGCCGAGGCGGATGCTGCCACTGCGTTGCTCGCCGCCGGATACCGGATCGTCGAGCGCAACTTCGCCTGCAAGGCAGGCGAGCTCGACATCGTCGCACGCGACGGTGAGGTGCTCGTCTTCGTCGAGGTGCGCAGCCGCGCCGACGGAGCGCACGGCCACGCAGCCGAGATGGTCTCGGCGAGCAAGCGCGCCCAGGTCACCCGCGTCGCGGCGATCTACCTTCGCGCTCGCCAGCCTGACTTCGAGGAGTGCCGGTTCGACGTTGTCGCCATCACGGGCGGCGTCATCGACATCATCAAGGACGCCTGGCGCACCTGACCCCGAAACGAAACCCAGGGGTCCGACCCCTGCTTCCAGTTCGACGCTACCGCGTCGATAACTACTTACAGAGCGGGTAGGCGCTGTTGCCCGCGCGGCCGCTGAGGTTGCAGCACGCGTTGTCGTTGTTGAGGGCGTCGCACGCCTTGGGCGTCGTCAGCTGGCCCGACTCGGGGACGACGACGTAGTCCTTGCAGATGCAGAACTTGCGGCAACAGAACGGTCCGACGGTGACGGCCACGCCGCACGTGAAGCCAGAGACGCACGGCGACTCGGGGACACGATCGCAGTCCTCGTCGGCGGAGCACTCGGCGGTGCACAAGCCGTTGTTGCCGGCGGGGAACGAACCACCGGCGGGCAGCTCGCGCGACAGCGGCACACGGAGGCAGGTGCGCGACACGCAATCGAGGGACGGCGATGCAACGACGACCTCCGTCGCGGCGGGCGACTCGGTGCCGAGATCGCAGATGCGTCCGACGGGTTCACCCGTGCAGCCCACGAGGAGGGCACAGAGGAGCGTACCCAACAGCACGACGGAACGGCGTCCACTCATCGCGCCCGATAATATGGGCGTGGTCACCCAAGTCAAGGGAACGACTGCCAACAACGCCTGGGGACAGCTGTGATCTTCCGGGGTGGACCGCTGGCAGCTCATGACGATTGGTGTCCGTTGTCGTCGAGATCCGTCAGTGCACGTGGCGTGCAATCGAAAACGTGATCCCGTGTCTTTGGGGGGCGTCCGCCTACCGGACCGCCGTTGCCTTGACAGGCCCCATCCCCTTGCCGATGATTCCGCCGGGTCACAGCCCCTGCGGTTGCATGGGCGGATCATGACTCGGAGGACTTGATGCGGTTGATCTCGAAGTTGTCCATCGTCGCGCTCACTGCGACGTTCTCGTTCTCGGCATTCCAGTCTGCAGAAGCCCAGCCGAAGGCCAAGGGCACGGACATGGAGTTCGAGCCTGACAACGCCGCTTCGACGCCGCCGAGCAAGACGCTCGAGCGCGCGATCAAGCTCTACGACAAGAAGGATTTCTTCTCGGCCTCGATCGAGCTGAAGAAGGTCCTCGACGGCGAGAGCGGCGATGACGCGAAGAACAAGCAGCGCGCTGAGTTCTTCATGGGCAAGACGCTCTATCAGATGGGCTTCTATGCCGGCTCGCTCGCCTACTTCGACAAGATCGTCCAGGCCGGCGACGCCCACACCTATCACGGTGCTGCACTCAAGTGGCTCGCGGCATTGTCCCGCGTGCTGCCCGAGACGTCCGGCATCCTCGAGAAGATCGGCACGTACGATCCGAGCGCGCTCAACGACTCGAGCCTCGCATCGGTGAAGGACGAGCTGCTGTTCCTCCTCGGCCGCCACTACTACCGCAAGGGCGCGGAGGGTGACTTCGAGAAGGCAATTGGCCTGTTCCAGCAGGTCTCGCGCGAGAGCGAGTTCTTCATCAAGGCCAAGTTCTTCGAGGGCGTCACGTTCGTCCGCAAGTACGAGGGCAAGCCCGCTGTCGACGCGTTCAAAGACATCCTGATCATCGGCACGGAGCGCCCGAAGCAGTACCGGGCCGACGACATCGCCAACTACAACGAGCTTGCTCAGCTCCAGATGGCGCGCGTGTTCTACTCGACGCAGCAGTTCGACACGTCGATCAAGTACTTCGAGAAGCTCGACCAGAACTCGGCCGACTGGGCGGAGTCCTTGTTCGAGGCGA
>JANOPP010000035.1:0-11140 GCA_031421915.1 Myxococcales bacterium
CAGCTCACGCTGGGCCCTGGCGACAAGATCGAGCTGGTCGTCTACGCGGGGACGCGACAGAGCAAGGCGACGTACATCATCGACGCCCTCGGTGAGCTCGAGGTTCAGTACATCGGGACCGTCCAGGCCAAGGGCAAGACCGTGAAGTCGGTCCAGGAAGACATCCAGACCAAGCTCGCAGACGGCTACCTGAGGGAGCCCATCGTCTCGATCACCGTGCTCGAGATCAACTCGCGCAAGCTGTCGGTCCTCGGCCAGGTGCTCCGGAGTGGCACGATCAAGTTCACGCCTGGGATGACGATCACCGAGGCAATCGCGCAGAGCGGCGGGTTCGCTCCGATGGCACGCAAGAACATGGTCAAGGTCACTCGCCAGGTCGAGGGAAAGCCGGCGATCTACAAGATCCCGGTCGAGATGATCGCGGAAGGTTCGCGGCCGAACTTCCCGATGATGCCGGGCGACGAAGTGTTCGTGCCCGAGCGTCCCTGGTAACCGTGGGACGGCGCGACCGGCTCTCGCTCGTCATTGGCGCTGTCGTGATCGCGCTCTCGATCTTCGCGATCGGTGGAGCCACCCGTTTGTCGCAGGCGCTGATCGCGCTGGCCACTGCTGCCCTCGTGGCATCGACCCTGCTGTCGCGGCGCCAGCTCGAGCGCTGGCCTCCGCTGCTGATCCTGCTCGCCGCCGCATCTGCGTGGACGTTCGTGCAATGGCTCCCCATGCCTGCGGGGCTCGTCGAGGCCTTGACGCCGACGCTCGAGAGCTTGCGCGCCGACGGCACCACGCTCGCGGGGGTCGACGGGACCTCTCGCTTCAGCATGGATCCTCCGTCGACGATGCGTGCGTTGACGTTCTTTCTCACGCTGTCAGGCGTCGCGATCGTCGCACTGCGACAGTCGATCTCCGAGCAGGGACGCTATGTCCTCCTCGCGAGTGTCGCCGCGGGGTGCGGGCTCGCGGCGCTGACCACCGGCATCCACGAGCTCGTCGGCGCGGGCTCGCTGTACGGCTTGTACGAGCCACGGCACGGCGAACCGCTGCTGATGGGACCGCTGCTCAACACAAATCACCTCGGCTGCCTGATGGCGCTCAGCGTTTCTCTCAGCGCCGGGCTGTTCATGTATCAGAAGCAGACCGCCGCGCGTCGTGCGCTGTGGGCGCTCAACGGCGTCGGCTGCCTCGTCGTGACCGCGGCGACGTTGTCGCGCGGTGCGATCATCGGTCTCGCAGCGGGGTTCCTCGTCGTCCTGTTTGCGTTGCTCGCGCAGCGGCTGCAATCGAGTCAGGGTTCACGCCGCCGCAAGGAGCGCTTCCTTTCCACGACCATGCCTGTCGGCGTCATGGTCGCGTGCGGACTCGTCGTTGCGGTGTACCTCGGCGCCGGCAGCGTGATGCAGCAGATCGAGAACACGAGCCTCGACGAGCTGCACGGGACGACGAGCAAGTTCTCCGCGTGGAAGTCGACCGTGACGTTGATCGAAGAGTCTCCGTGGGTCGGCATCGGGCGTGGTGCGTTCGAGTCAACCTTCACACGTGTACATCCGGCGAGCGCGTTCGCTACGTTTTCGAACCCCGAGAACGAGGGTCTGCAGGCGATCGTCGAGTGGGGCATTCCTGCGGCACTCGTGCTCGGCGCCCTCGCCGCGTGGACCCTCCTGCTCGGCCTGCGCCGGTGGAACGACGGACCACTCGCCGCGGGGGCTCTAGGTGCAATGGTGGTCGTGCTGTTCCAGAGCAACTTCGACTTCGGGCTCGAGCTGCTCGGCCTTGCGTTGCCCGTCACGGTCGTGCTCTCGACGCTGTCGTATGTACCGCTGCGTGAGATGAGCTCGGCGATCTCCAAGCGCGTGCAGATCGGACGAGTAGCCCACGCGCTCGTCATCGTGCTCGGAGCACCTCTTGCTGACGGCGCACACGCGGGTCCTCGACGAGGATCACGCTGGCCTCCGCGGCAAGGTGACGGATGCCGAGATCCTCGACACGATCGAGAAGCACCCGCTCGACTACTTCGGCTATGCACTGCTGAGCAGGGCGCAGCTCGCAAGCAATGACGTACGCGCAGTCCGCACGCTCAATCACGCGCTCCGCCTGCACCCCACGCATCCCGGCTTGCACTGGATGGCCGCACAGCTGCTCGTCCGCTCGAACCTGCTCGGACAGGCTGAGTCGGAGTACGCGACCGCGCTGCGCTACAGCCCGGATCCGCGACCGGTACTCAAGGATCTGATCGCGACGCTGCCTCCAGAGCGTGTCGCGCGCGCAATGCCGACCGAGCTCCGCATCGACGCGACGGTCCGCACGCTGGACGATATGCAGCGCCTGGACCTCGCGATGCTCTGGCTCGAGCGCGTGATCGTCTACACGACCGACCTGCGCGCCGCCGATGCGCTGTACTCGCTCGCGATGAACGCGAAGGCATACGACCGCGCCGAACGCGCCTCGCGCAAGCGCTGCCAGGTGATCCCGAGCAAGCGATGCCAGCTCGAGCTCGCTCGCGTGCTCGGCCTCGCGGGCAAGCATGCCGACGTTGCGAAGACGCTCGAGGATGCGATGACCTGGCGCGGCCGTGCCGACGATCAGCTCGCCGGATGGCTGATGCTGTGCGAGGCGCAGATCGCTCTCGGCAAGCTGTCTGACGCGACAGACTGCCTTCGCCGCCTCGATATCAGTGGCCTCGTGAAGCCCGGCGATCCGGATCTCCAGCGCCGACGCGATGCCGTGAAGGCGCTGATGGCTCCCACGCCACCGCCGCCGCTGATTCCGACGATCGATCGCTAGCCCGAAACGGCGACGAGCCGGCCGCACAATTGCGACCGGCCCGTTTCGTGTCGTAGCTGCTTACAGCGCCGAGACCGTGAACTCGCCGTTGTGGCGCTTGTTCATGTTGAGCGCCTCGCCACCGTCCGCACGGTAGATCAGGATGCGGTGCATCTGGCGGTTCGAGCCCGAGAGGTCGATCGACATCGACTGGTTGCCGCGCAGCGTGCGGTTGAGGTCGATCTGCTGGACAGCGCCGCCATCGGCGAACTCGATGACGACCTTCATGAGGAACGTGTTGCCACCTGAGGCATCGAAGCGAAGCGTGTTGAACCGCTCGGTGGTCGCGCCCATCACGATGTCCTTGCGGTACTCGTGATCCTCGAACTGGACGCCGTCCTCGAGAACCAACGCGCGCGGCTCGTAGTAACGGATGCGGCTGTCTTCGTAGCGGTCATCGTAGCGATTGCTGTCGTAGGTGTTCCAGTTACGCTGGTCGAACGACGTGCGCACAGGCGCCGGGCGAACGATCGGGGCAGGAACGCGGTGGTCACGGATAACCGGGCGAGTGCCCCAGCTCCACGACGCCTCGGCAGAGGCGGAGTAGGTGATCGGACGCGCCATCGCGACAGACGAAGAACCGAGGATGGCGAGCGTGGTGATGAGCATCTTGATGTTCATATGGGATTCCTTTGTCTGAAGCCCGCAAGCTTCGAGGAGGGATACTGCAGCCCAGATGCCATCTCCAACCTGCTGGAACCACGTCGCTATTCGCCATCCGGACCTGCGTCCCCCGCAGGGACCTGCAGAATCCGCAGCGCGGGTTTCAGCGGCTCAGGAAGTTACGTAGCGTGGCCCGGTCGGGCTCCGGGAGTGCCACTCCCGGAGGGGGCATGGAGCGGTCGTCCAGCACGGTGCGGAGCTGGGCGGCGTGGGTGACCCAGGCCGCGGGCGTGGACAGGTCGAGGTCCGCTTCGCCACCCGGACGATGACACCGCGCGCACACGCGATCGAACACGGGCGCGACCATCGCCTGCCAGTCCGAGCTCGGTCGCTCGAACGTGATCCGCGCGGAGGTCTCGCGATCGGAGACCCAGACATCGTTCGCGGCAGTCCGGCACAGCGTACGCGGGCGCGCGGGAAGCGTCGCGGACACCGGCAGCTCGCGCTCGAGCGAGAACAGGCCTGCGGCGGCGAGCATCCAGATCCGCGATCCGGAGACCACGACCCTCGAGAGCTTCGCCGGTGTGCGAAGACGACGCAGAGTACCGCCGTTCTCGAGATAGAGCGCACTGCCGGCGTGGACGACGAGCCGAGGCGCGGCCGACCGCGCATCGAGGAACGCGAGCGACGTGACCCCTTCGACAGGATAGTTGACGTGCGTGCTGCGGGTCAGATCGAAGACCTCGACCCAGCTTGGCCGTCCGATCGCGATGCGATCCGCAGCGGCCGCCACGATCGGCGCTGCCGATCCGGTGAGCTGCATCGCGTGCGCCGCTCTGTGCCCGATCAAGATGCCGGTCTCGAGACCGAGCACGGCGGTGTCGCCCTCGGCATCGACCGCGAGCACGCGCTCGGATCCGAGACCAAGCCGCTCGTTGACGGCCTCGAGCTCGCCCGTGCTTGTCACCCGCCACAGCACGCCGTCCGCGAGACCGACCGCCCACTCTCCTCCGCCGGGCGCGCGGATCACGGTGGCTCCCGACCAGGCCGTGGGCTTCGAACCACGTCGCGGCGGCGGGATCCGAGCGACGATCGCCGCATCCCGTGTGATCGACACGGCGTCGCGCGAGAACGCGTAAGTGACGCCGTCGACGTCGAGGACGCCGAGCTCGCACGTGGCTGCGAGCCTCGCGACCGTGGTCACCGGCATCGCCGGCGGAACCGCGCCTCCGCCGCCTCCGCACGCCACGAGTCCGATGAGGATCGACCACCTCACGCGAGCATGGCCTTCACGATCTCACCATCGCGCATGTACCTGCGTGGATCGATCCCGAACGCACCGAGAAACGTGGCGAGGAGATCGGGCGGTGCGATCGCCCGGCGCTGCCCATCGACCTCGATCGAATCGAGTGGCAAGAGCTGATCCGGATCCGTCGAGCCAATCGGGCCGGGCCGGAACCGCGGCGAGATCACGAGCGCCGAGTTATTCGGATAGTGATCGCGCCCGCCGGCCGGATTGATCTGCGGGGTCCGGCAGAACTCGCTGATCACGAGAATGTGTGTGTGATCGGAGAGCCGAGCCCCGCGCCGCGTCGGGTGCGGAGCAGCGTCGAGCAGCTTCACCATCGTCGCGATCGTGCCGAACAGCTCCTGCAGCTGCAGTGCGTGCTGGCGATGATTGGCCGTATGCGTGTCGAAGCCGCCGAGGCCGAAGCCGACGCAGCGGAGGAGATTCTTCTTGATCGCGTCGATCGCGAACGCGGCCGCGACGTTCGCCTGGCCCTGATAGCCGCGATAATCGAACGTCGGATATGCGGACATGAGCTGCCGAGCGCTGAACGACTTCGAGAAGTCACCGGTGATCAGTGGCTGTAGATCCTGGTGCTGACTCGCGAGCTGATCGAAGGGCGCTGGATGGGTCGACTCCGTGGCGAGGTCGCGCGCCTCCTCGGTCAGCAGCGCGGTGATTGCCTTGCGATCCGGCGGCTGAAGATAGTCCGGGCTCCGCACGAACGACTTAGTGATCGCATCGACCGCGCCGACGCGCAGCGGGACGGCCCGGCGATCGAGGCGCTCGCCGACGAACTGCGACGGGAACCGGATCGCGACCGACGGCATCAGTTGCGCGGAGCCGAGCTCGTTCGCGAGGACGACGTCGACCGAGGACTCGGGAACCACACCGCCGGTGCGATGGCGGCCGGTCGTCGAAAACGTCGTGCCGTCGTCGTGGCTCACCGTGTTCATCGCGAGGCCGTTGACGATCGTCAGCCGGTCGCGCAGATCGTAGAGCGATCCGATCGCGGGCCCCAGGAGAAGACCGCTCTTCGACGTGAGCGGCTCGAAGCTGCCTCCCGCGTGCTTCCAGTGCACGAGCCCGCCGGTGTCCGTGTTCGTCGCGCTCGGCGGCTCGATCAACCCGCGGCGCTCGTTTCGCGGATCGGCCCACAGCGTCACGTCCCAGCCACCACCGCAGTGAACGAAGATGAAGAACTCGTCGGGCTGCGTGCTCGCACCGGCCCATGCGGGTCCGAGCGCGAGCGCACCGGCGCCGGCGGCGACCGACCGGAGGAAGTCGCGGCGCTTCATCAGTAGAGCCATGCCTCGGGATGCTGGACCAGTGCGGTACACACCGCGGCCCACGCCATCTCGTCGGGAGTCAGGCGCGCGGCACGGCGCGACGCGACCTCGCGGTACAGCGCGAAGAACCGCCGGATGCGGTCCTTCGGTGCGAGCGTCGCTGGGTACCCGAGGAACGTTCGATGCAGGACATCGAACGCGGGCGCGAATGTCTCAACGGTCGGGTGCACTGGCTGCTCGAACGCAAAGATGATGCGATCACCGAGCGGAGCCCACGCTCGCAGATCGCGCTCGACCGAGCGAACGCACAGCGCTTCGCCGAGCCGGCCGATCGTCGCGAGCATCACCGTGTTGCTCTGGCTGATTCGCGGAGCATCGACGTGGTAGTCGGGCAGCCCGAGCGCCGCGAGGTAGTACGCCCACTGGTCGAACAGGTCGTTCCCTCGAGCGCGGAGGAACACGTCGTTCGGGACGAGCTCACCGAACCAGCTCAGGTACGCACGCAAGAACACCTCGGCCGGAACCGCTCGGCGCTTCGCCTTGGGCGTCGGATCGAGCACCACGGTGCGGTGCGCGGGCATCGCCTGCACGGCCCCGGGCGAGATCACGTCCGGACGTTGCTCGCCGCGGCATCCAGCCAGCAGCGCGAGAGCGAGCACGAGCCGCTTCATCGCGGCTTCCGATCGTTGGAGTCGCGGTACTGCGACGACGTGACGATCGCGCGGACGAGCGACTTCATCCGGTACTTGTTGTCGACGAGAGTCTTTGCGAGGTCGGCTTTCCACGACTCGTCGGCCGCCGTGAGCTGGCGGCCGAGCAGCGACTGCGCGACGTTGCGCACCACGCACGGTGCGAACTCGGGCGAGCTCGTGACATCGCGAGCGAACCCGGGAGGGCCGGCATCCGCGTTGGCCGGAGCGCCGTACGCACCGCGCAGCATCGTCGACTTCCGGTCGGTGAAGTCGGGATCGTAGAACGTCCGGCACGCACCCATCGGCATGCCTGCTGGACCTGCGGCGGTGCAGCGATCGAGCGACACCGGGAACAGCTTCTGCGGCAGATACGTCCAGTCCGACTCCTGGATCCGCGCGAAGTACGCGGCCATCGGCTCGAGGCGAACGTGACACGTCGAGCAGCCCGGGCGCTTGGTCAGGTCGACCTCGGTCGAGGGCTCGAGCTTCGCCGCCTCGGCGACGAACTCCTTGCACATGAACGCGTTGTAGACGACGTGTGCGCGCTGACGGCGCGAGCCGTACTTGAGCAGGAACATCGGCATCGTCATCACACCGGCCGCGTGAGGTCCGCGATCCTCGACGACGGTCCACGTGGCAACCTCGTGCGGTCGCAGTGATGTCGGCACGCTGTTCGGATCGAACAGCGGTTCGGCCTGGTGATACCCGAGCTCCGACGCGCTGCCACAGCAGGTCGCGTTCGCGAAGAACCGGTAGAACTGCGCGAGCGGGCCGTTGACGCTGGTGCTGCGGCTCGTGAGCATCTCGCGGACATCGCGATCCTCACGGAAGATCCGATCGAGGAAGTGGACCGCCTCCTGACTCCACCACGCGCGGAGCCAGAGGATCGCGGGACGCGGTGCCGAGTCGAACGCGGCATCGACGCCAAGCGGCGTGATCCACGGCATCACGAACGCATTCGGCACCGCGGGAAGACAGCGCTCGAGCCCTACCCCGCAGCCACACTCGACGGAGCTCTCGAAGCCTGCCTGCGCGAGGCAGGAGACTGACTTCCCGGCATTCGCCTTCGCGAAGGCGGTGTCGGCGGGGAGCCTGGTGATCCGACCCGGGAGGATCGCATCGGCCTTGGTGACGATGCGGCCGGTAGCGTAGACGCGGCCAGTCTCCGCGGTCTGCGCTTCCTCGCGGCAGACGCGCACGCCGGTGACGGGCGTCTTGCCATCGGGCTCCATGAACATCGACCACACGAGCTCGTACCCGTAGCGCTCGACCCAGCTCGCGTCCGCGCGCTGCGTCGGTTGCCGCGATCGGTAGTCCGCGTACAACCACCACGGTCTGACCAGTACGGTCCGCTCGTCGAGGAGCTTCTTGCTCACGCGCTTCGGCGTGCCCTGCGGAGGACCATCGTAACCGGCGATCAAGCCGGTCTCGGCCTGGGAGAAGCACACCTGACCGTCGAGCTCCGGCTTGACTCGGCGCTGATTGTCCCGGAAGTACAGATCGATGGTCTTGCCGTCGGCGTCCTGGATCGTCGTCCAGCGCAGCAGGATCGACGGTGGCCGGAACACCGCGGCTCCCTCGGGGAGCTCGAGTCGCAACAGATCGGTGTAGATCCGGCGGATCCGCTCGGCATACGGCTCGCCGACGAGCTGTGTGTCGAGCCAGCGCTCGAGATCGAAGCCTGGCTTCTCGAACGCTGCGATCTCGTCACGCGTCGGCGGGCGACCGACGAGATCGATCGAGAGAGCGCGAAAGTAGCGATAGTCAGCGAGGGCCCGCTCGGCGCCGAGATCCGGCACGAGTGCCAGGGCGATCACGACGCAGGCGAGCCACCACTTCATCGGTCCTGGGGCAGCCTACTGCATCCAGACCTGAACGCGAGCACGACCTCCACCGGGGAGGTTGCTGTACTTGAATTGCACGGCGCGAAGGATCTCGGCCGAGCTGAGCTCGATGACGCGCGTGCGCGTGTTCTCGCGGAAGTAGTGCCGGCCTGTCGGCTTGAACTCGTTGCCCGAGGTGTAGACAACGCGCATGTCGTGCATCTCGAGGTCGCTGTCGAGCACGACGACCGTCAGGCGCTTCGGCGGAGCGCCCATCTTCTGGCTGAAGTCGACCTGCTCCTGATCCGTCTTGCCGTCGACGGTCTTCTCGCCGAGCAGCGTCCATCCCGCGGAGTCCCAACCGCGATCCGGGCGCGGCGGCGGACGATCCGGGCGACCGTTGTCCACCGGCGGCGGAGGCGGCGGCGGGTCGTTCCGCGAGTCGTACCGCGGTGGCGGATTGCGCGGTCCCGGCTGAGTCGAGACCGTGCACGCCGAAAGAAGGAAGGCAGCAGCGAACGTGAGCTTGCGGATCATGCGCGAACGCTACCATGCACCTCGACGAGAACACCGGTGAGAGACGAGGCTCGCGGTGCGCTCACGCACGCGTACGGGCATTATGCCCCACGCGGCTACGCGGCATCGAGCGCACGTGAGATCCAGCGCACGCCGTTCGCGAGAGCGTACAGCGCTTGCTCTTCGCTGACCTTGAGACGGAACGGGACCATGCGCAGCAGGTGAAGGCCCATGTAGAAATGGCCCTTCATCGTGACGTGATCCTCTGTGGTGCCGAGGATCCGCGACCATTCAGCAACGCAGATCTCGAGCAGGCGACCCGGCGAGACCGCCTTGTACTGACAGACGAAGTCGCAGCCCTGGATACTCTCGAACAGCGGGTGGTCCGAATGCGCCCAGTCCTCGTAGCGCGCGACGATCGACTGAAACAGCTTTCCGAGATCGAGCTCGGGCGCATCGACAAAGTCTGCTCCGTCCATGTCGATCAACCGCACGTCGCCGGTCGCGTACAGCACGTTCTCGAACGTGAGGTCGCCATGCACCGTCGAGAAATTGGTCGGTGCGAGCTTGGCCATCACGTCCGGTTTGGCCACGCGCGTGAGCAGCACCTGCAGCCCCGGATAGGTCTCGTGATCGATCGTGATCTCGCGCGCCGAGACGAGCGGTGCGAGACGCGAGTTCGCGAGCACCGCATCGAGGCGAGCGTAGATCTTGTTCGCGAGGTGCGTCTCGAGCCACTCGGTTCCGGACCGCCCCATCCGCGAGCCGCCTGCGTAGACCCGCTCGCCGAGCACGCCGAGCAAGCTCTGCAATGCAACCTCGCGCTCGGCAGGCTCGCACTCAGAGAGCAGACGATGGTTCGGCAGGTACTCCATGTCGTAGCTGTATTCGATCGTGTTGTCGTGCTCGCCGTAGAGCCCGGCAACGAGGTTGCCCTGGCTCATGCGCGAGAACCGCTCGAGCGTGCGAAACTGGTTCTTCAGCTTCGAGTAGCCGAGCGTCAGGTTCTCCCGCTTGGAGACGCGCTTGCGCACGAACAGCTTCTCGTCGTCCTCGATCAGGAGCGTCTCGGCGAACGAGCCGCCCTTGAACCGGCGGAGGACGGAGGCATTGCTCGGTGCAATCGTCAGGTGCGCGATGCCCTGATTGCGTTCGACCTCTAGCGCCTGGGCCTGGCTGACGAGCAGCGCCGACGGTTTGCGATCGTTGATCAGAAATCGCGGGCCGCTCGGTAGGCCCATGATCAGGTGGTGGAACGGAACCTCGGCCGCCTCGAGCGCCGCGCGCATCGCGGGTTCCTTGCTCGCATCGCGCGCCGTGGTCAGGACGACAAAGTAGCCCTGGTTGATCCACTCGCGCAGCCGCTCGATCGAGCCGGGCAGCGTGCGCAACGGACGCGTGAAGTCCGGAACATCCTCGTGCTCGACGAGGACACCGTCGACGTCGCAGAAGATGCTGCCTACGCGAACGTTGTGCTTGGCCCGCATGCTGCGGACCTTGCGCGGGTCACCGAAGAAGTCCGCCTTCTCGATCGGCACCGCGAGCACGCGATCGCCGCGGGCGATCAACTTGCCGACGTGATCGGAGACATAGGAGTCCTTGCCCCCCTCAAACAGCTTCGCAACAGTGCCTGCATCGGCGAGGTAGATGCAGCCGATCACGCCGTGAAAGTCGCCATTCGTGCTCGGCAACCGCTTCTCGGCGATACCGGTGACTCGCTGCGACGACACCGATGCGACGCTCCACGCGCGGAGATCCTCGCCCTTGAGCGTCCAGGTCGGCAGCACGCAGTCAGCGGCGTCGTCACCGATCGATTGAAACAGTGGATCGATGTCAATCGAGTGATCGCAATCGCAGACGATCATGCGACCGGTGATGTTCGCGCCCTCGATCGCGCGAAGCACGGTCTCGAGGGGCCCGCTCGTCGCCTTCGCCAGCGCCACGACGTCGTGCTTGCGATCCTTGAACATCGCGCCCAGGCGCGCGCGCACCGAGTGCTCGACCTCGTGCTCTTCAAGGCACACGAACACGAGCCGCTCGATCGTGTGCGCCCACTTGAGGAAGGGACGTGCCGCCGCCTCGATGAACGTTTCGTCACCGAGCTCGATGAAC
>JANOPP010000036.1:0-3538 GCA_031421915.1 Myxococcales bacterium
ATCGCGACCGCGATCGCAAGCGGCCAGCTGCTCGAAGCGCGCGCGCGTGGCGTTGGGGTGATCGGCCCGCGCTCCTCGGCGCGCACGGCTCGCGGTGACGCGGCGTTCGTGGCCTCGCCGCGGAGGTGACGCTCGGCCGGATCGCGAAACCGCAGCGCGACGTTGCCGAGCTCGACCAGCGCGCCATCGCGGAGCAGCGTGCGCGCGGTGATCTTCATGCCGTCGACGATGGTGCCGTTCTTCGACCCGCGATCGACGATCGCGACGCCGTCCCAGCCGCGATGGATCTCGGCGTGAGCGCGCGAGAGATCTTCGTCGACGATGATCCAGCCGGCATCCTCGCCGCGTCCGACGACGATCACGACCTCGGGTGGCGGCAGCGTGCGCTTGATACCGGTGATGGGGCCACGCTCGATCTCGAAGGTAGGGGCTGCATCGGCGCCGAGCAGGCCGCGCACGAGCTCGCGCGCGAGGCTCTCGGTGCGCTGCGGGAGAGCCGCGAGAGCGCCCGCGGGTGCGACGGTCACGCGCACGCGGTACTCGCCGAGCTGGAACGTGACACCGGCGCCGAGGTCGCCCGTGTCGCCTGCCCGGTGGAGGACACCCGGCGTCTCGGGGAGCGTGGGTTCGGCGGCGCGCAGAACGCCGACCTGCGTGACGTCGGCGCCGATCACGCGGACGTCGGCGAGTGCGGTCCAGCGTTTCGCGCCGAGCGAGACGTGGGCATCGCGCGCGGCGTGTGCGGGGAGGCGGATCCGCGCAGAGGCACCGCTTCCGATCACGACGGAGGCGTCGTCGATATCGACCGCGGGCAGCGCTTCCTGCCCGACCTCGTTGACCTCGAACCGGAGCATCACGGAGCTCGCTGGCGCTGGTCCTCGGTCTTGTAGTGGTAGTAGCGGTCGAGAACCATCTTGAGGTACTGGCGCGTGTGCGTGTACGGCGGCACGGTGTAGCCGTACTTCGCGAGGGAGCCGAGGCCCGCGTGGTAACCCGCGATCGTCAGCACGAGATCGCCGTCGACGCGGTTCGCGAGCCAGCGCAGGAGGCGGGTGCCCGCCATGATGTTCGTGCGCGGATCGAAGACATCACCTTGCACGCCCATGTCGATCTCGACGGCAGGATGCACCTGCATGAGGCCCTTGCAGTCCATCGCCGAGACGACGCGCGGATCGTAGTCACTCTCGACCTTGATCACCGCGCGGATCAGCGGCACCGGGATCCGGTAGAGGTCGGCGGCCTCGTAGATGAACGCGTCGTAGCGATGGAAGCGATCGGGCGACCGGTCGTTCGACGTGATCTTGTCGCAGCGGGGGCACGAGCCGCGCTGAGCGGCGGCCTTGGATCCCTTCTCGGGCTCCGAGGTCAGGACCTTCTTCCACTTGCCGCCGCCCTGGGGCTTGAGGTTCGTGAAGTGCTGTACGCCCTCGTCATCGGTCCACGAATAGATGTCGGCGCTCACGTCCTGAAGCCCGACGGCGAGCACGAGCATCACAGGGACCAGCCACCGCATTCCGAAAGGGTAGCGCGCGCTGCGGCCCGCCGGCAAACGCTGTATGGTGCCCCCACTCATGACCGAGGCTCTCGACACCGACTATCTGGTGATCGGATCAGGCATCGCCGGCCTCAACTTCGCCTTGCTCGCGGCCGAGCATGGGCGGGTCGTCGTCGTGACCAAGAAGAAGCCCGCCGACACCAACACGAACTGGGCCCAGGGCGGTGTGGCGGCGGTCCTCGCGTCCGACGACACCATCGACCTGCATATCGAGGACACGCTGACCGCGGGCGACGGCCTGTGCGATCGCGCGGTCGTCGAGATGTGCGTCGGTGAAGGTGCCGCGCAGGTCCAGCGTCTGCTCGACATCGGCGTCCGGCTCGCACGCGAGCCCAGCGGCGCACTCGACCTCGGCCGCGAGGGCGCCCACTCGCGTAACCGCGTCGTGCACTGGCAGGACGTCACGGGCCGCGAGATCCAGCGCGCCCTGATCGCGGCGGTAAACAGCCACGCGAACATCACGATCCTCGAGGACCACATCGCAGTCGACTTGCTGTCGATGGCGAAGTACGGCGGCGATCCGGCGTGCTTCGGTGCCTACGTCCTCGATACGCGCAGCGGCGTCGTCCAGACGATCTGCGCGCGCGCGACCGTCCTCGCGACCGGCGGCACCGGCAAGGTCTACGTCTACACGTCGAACCCCGACGTCGCGACCGGCGACGGCATCGCGATGGCGTATCGCCTCGGCGCTGCGGTCTGCGATCTCGAGTTCGTCCAGTTCCACCCGACCGTGCTGTTCCACCCGCACGCGCGGAACTTCCTGCTGTCGGAAGCGATGCGTGGTGAAGGCGGCGTGCTGCGCCTCGCGAACGGCGACACGTTCATGGAGAACTACCACCCCATGAAGTCACTCGCGTCGCGCGACATCGTCGCCCGCGCGATCGACAACGAGATCAAGAAGTCCGGCGCGGACTGCGTGTTCCTCGACATGACGCACCTCGATCCTGCGTTCGTGCGGGGCCGGTTCCCGAACATCCACGAGCGCTGTCTCGGGCTCGGCATCGACATCACGAAGCAGCCGATTCCCGTCGTGCCTGCGGCGCACTACATGTGCGGCGGCATCAAGACCGACACGAACGGCGCCACGACGATCGGCGGCCTCTACGCGATCGGCGAGTGCGCGTTCACCGGTCTACACGGTGCCAACCGGCTCGCCTCGAACTCGCTGCTCGAGGGCATGGTGTACTCGTCGCACGCGGCCGCGGCCGTGCGCGAGGTCCCGCGCCACCGCCCGTCGACCATCACACCGTGGTCGAGCGGCGACGCCACGGACTCGCAGGATCAGATCGTTGTCGCCCTCAACTGGGCCGAGATCCGCCAGTTCATGTGGTCGTACCTGGGCATCGTGCGTTCGGACAAGCGCATCGAGCGCGCCCGCCGCCGCATCGAGATCCTTCGCGACGAGATTCGCGAGTACTACATGGACTTCAAGGTCACCGGCGATCTGATCGAGCTGCGCAACCTCGCGCTCGTGGCGCACCTGGTGATCGAGAGCGCCCGGCGGCGCAAGGAGTCGCGCGGCCTCCACTTCACGCTCGACTACGCGAACAAGCTCCCCGAAGCGCGCCACTCCGAGCTCCAGCTGACCAACGGCCCCCGCGGCTGAGTCCGCGGACTTGCGCTGGTTTCACACGGAGGTGTGAACGCTGGTTGATAACCGGGCCCGCCGGCGACCACGGTGCAGCCACTTGCGGCTTGGCATCGAGCTAGCACTACACCTCCTCATACTCCTCGCTGCCGGATCTTGACGGACGGCCACGCAGCAAGGGGGGCCGCCGACGCATACCGCGTCGGCGGTTTGGTGTTAGGCGCTGGCGCTCACGCGAACAGCTGCCCCAGCGCGGCGAGCTCCCCCGAGTAGTCGGGGCGAGCCGTCGCGAGGACCTCCCAGGCGATCGCCAGCGCGGTGGGTTCGGTCGCACGCGCCTCGGCGAGCGCACCGAGATCGAGGAACTGGAAGTACACGCGCAGCGTGGGCACGCC
>JANOPP010000037.1:0-3315 GCA_031421915.1 Myxococcales bacterium
CGTGGCCATCGGCTTGGTCAGCGAGGCGACATCGAACCAGGTCTGCTCGTCGACGCGCACACCGGGAGTCGGAACACGGCGGCTCAGGCCACGCACCATGCGCGCGACCTCGCGACCCTCATTTCCGATGGACACCGCCGCCGCAGAACCGAGTCCTGCGCCGAGGGCGTCGTCGAGGAGCGTGGCGATCCGTTGCACGCATGCATCCTACTCTGTCGTGGTAGATTTGCCCCCACGTGACGCGCTACGAGCTGCTCGACCGGATCGGCGTCGGCGGCATGGCGGAGATCTTCCGCGGCAAGGCCGTGGCCGCAGGCGGCTTCGAAAAGCCCGTTGCGATCAAGCGGATCCTCCCGCACCTCTCCCAGGACCCGCGGTTCGTCGAGCTCCTGATCGCCGAGGCGAAGGTCCTCTCACTCCTCAAGCACCGCAACATCGTTCAGATCTTTGACGTCGGCCTCGGCGACGACGCCCAGTACTTCCTCGTCATGGAGTACGTGGACGGCAAGGACCTCGGCGCGGTCCAGCGCGGCGTCGAGGCCAAGCGCCGCCGCATCCCGTTCGATCTCTGCCTGCATATCGGCGCCGAGATCTGCGAGGCGCTCGAGCACGCCCACTCTGCGAAGGCTCCCGACGGCAAGCCGATGTCGCTCGTCCATCGCGATGTCTCGCCGTCGAACATCCTCCTGTCGCGCGCCGGGGAGATCAAGCTCACGGACTTCGGGATCGCGAAGCGCGCCGAGTCGGAGCAGACCGGCAGCGGCGCGGTGCGCGGCAAGTTCGCGTACATCTCGCCGGAGCAGGCGCGCAACGAGCACATCGATCCGCGCAGCGACGTGTTCTCCGTCGCAGTCGTGCTGTGGGAGCTCGTCACGAACCAGCGTCTGTTCTCGGGCCTCGGTGATCTCGAGGCGCTGCGCGCGGTACGCGAGGCGCAGGTTCGGCGACCGAGCGAAGCAGACTCCCGGCTGACACCCGAGCTAGACGCGCTACTGATGGCGGCGCTGTCGCGTGACATCAAGCGACGCCCGACGGCGGGACAGTTCGGCGCGCAACTGCAGTCGATGCGCTACTCGCTCGAGCAGACCGTCGGTGATCCGGCAACGGAGCTCGCGAAGATCATCGAGAACGCGGAGCAGGTCGAACGCTCGAGCCAGCAGATGGTCGCGGTCCCGCGCCCGTCGGGCGGCTTCGACCCGGGCGAGCACACCGAGCACACGGTGATCCGGCTGCGCACAGCCGACGCCTTCTCGCAGCGCGACAACCGCGACGGCTTCTCCGCGGCGCGCCAGGTGATCGATCGCTTCGAGGAGGAAGAGACCCGCCTCGCGCAGCTCTCTGGCGATCAGCTCAAGATGCTGCGCGGCCGGCAGACGCGCGAGTCGAGCGAGCTCGAAGCTCCGCCACCGCCACGCGGCAAGCGCCAGACCGACGAGCCGACGACGGCGCGCGCGCCACTCGAGACCGGCGAGGTCCCGACGCGTGCAGGTCGCGGTCCCGTCCAACCGATCAATCCATTCGACGGTGACGAGGCCACGCGGCTCGTGGCACCGACGAACCGCCGCACGCCGGCCCCCGAGCGGATCAAACCACGTGCTCCGACCCAGCCGCCTCCGCTCCCCGGCTTGCCCGGAATGCCGAGCGCGCCGTCGCGTGGACCGGCGCCACCACCGCAGCAGTCCGCGGACGACTTCGTCCCGGGCACGGTGCACAACCGCGATCCCCGCGCCGGTGGCCCGATCCCAGGTCCGCAGCCGATACCCGCCCCTTCGCGACCGATGCCGCTACAGCCGATGCCGATGACGCCGATGCCGCCGCAGCAGCGGTACGAACAGCCACCGATGCAGCAGCAGCCGATGCAGCAGCAGCCGTTCGATCCGGCGATGTCACAGCAGCGTGGACCGTCGATGCAGCAGCCGATGCAGCAGCAGCCGTTCGACCCGTCGATGTCGCAGCAACGCGGACCCTCGATGCAGCAGCCGATGCATCACCAGCAGCCGTTCGATCCGGCGATGTCGCAGCAGAACAACTATCCGGTGTGGGGCGTGCAGTCGCACCTGCCTCCGCGCGGGGCATCGCCGACCACGCCCGACATGATGGATCGTCCGATGATGCAGCGGCCTCAACCGCAGCAGCCCTACGTCTCGGGCTTCGGCCCCAAGCAGAAGAAGGCGGCGCTGCAGCCGTGGATGCTCGTCGTCGGTGCGCTCGTCATGGCGGCCCTCGCGTTCGCCGTGACCCGCGCCTTCATCGCCGGCTGAGCCAGACGCGAGGTAGGCGTGCGGATCACCCGCTCGCCCGCCCGGAATGACACCACGGCAATCGTCGCGCGTTGGTACATCCATGCACCGAGGCAAACGCGACGGATCTCGCGAGGTTGTACGTTTGTCGCGATTGCGGGTCACGAAATGACCCCGGAGGCGCACGTGGGGGATGGAATGGAGACAGCCGTCGCGATGACTGGTGAGCCGACCGATCCGATCGTCGCGCTGATGCGAGATGGTCAGCATCGAGATGCGCTCGCAGCGTGCGCGAAAGCGCATGGGCCGATCCTCGGCCGACTGTGCATGGCGCTGCTCGGCTCGCAGGCCGACGCCGACGAGGCCACGCAAGAGACACTGCTCCGCGCCCACCGCGGGATGAGCAGCTATCGCGCGGAAGGCTCCGTCAAGGCGTGGCTCTGTGGGATCGCACGGCACGTGTGTGCGCACACGCTCGAGACCCGGCGCAAGCAGCGCGAGATCCTGGAGGTCGTTCCGGCCTCCGCCGCGGAGCACGACGAGTTCGCCACCCGGCGGCGCTCGCGTGCGATTCGCGAGGGACTCGCGAAGCTCAAGCCGACCGAGCGTGAGGCCCTGGTCATGCGCTACGTCGCGGACCTGAGTCATCGCGAGATCGCGGTCGCCTGCAATCTCGACGAGCCCACCGCGCGCAAACGGATCAGCCGCGCACTGGCTCGTCTCCGCTCCGTCATGCCCGAACAGGAGATCGAATGATGTCGACGTGTAATGAAGTCCAGGACGAGCTCGCGGATCTGATTGCAGGTGATCGCGATGCGTTCTCGCGGCACTCCGAGCACCTCGCGAGCTGCGATGCATGTCGCGATGCGCGCCACGAGGCGAGCGAGCTCGCCGCGCTCGTCGGCCACGCCGGGTCCGATCACGTGTCGCCCGACGACCTCGTCGCCAAGGTGCTCGCGAAGGCGGGCGCCGACATCGGCGCCGACGCCACGGTCGCGATGCCGACCGCCGTCGACGCGAAGCCCGCGACCAAGAAGGCGGAGCCTGCTGCGAAGGTCGCACCGCCGAAGCCCGC
>JANOPP010000038.1:0-9821 GCA_031421915.1 Myxococcales bacterium
CGCTCGCGCAACCGCCGCCGATCAGGATCGCCGCGCCCACGTTCACGGTCACGTCACCATCGGCAAGGATCGCGAGTGGACGTGATCCCGTGACGGTCAGCGTCGCGCCGCTCTCCATCGAGAGTGTTCCGAGCGCGAGCACCATCATCGGCCCGACCACCTGCGCGGTCACCGCCGACGGCAGCGGTACGACCGTGCCGCCGGTCGTCAGCGTCCCTTGGGTGGTGTCGAACACGTGCGCGCCTGCTCCGAGCGTCAGCGCGCCGCCCGGGAACGGTACCAGGCTCCAGCTCAAGCTGTTCGACGGCTGGATCCGCGCGCAGTGCGGCATGGTGGCCGTCAGGCAGCCGTAGTCGCAGGTCGTCATGACACCGCAACCGACGAGGTTGCTGCCCTGACAGATGTTGCCGGCACACGCATCGATCGCGGCGTCGACGGGAGCATCGACGGCATCGACCGAGTCATCCAGCGACGCGTCGTCGATTGGCGGCTCCGAGTAGCAGCGCCCCGAATAGCACATCTGTCCCGCAGGACAGAACCCACCTTCGCTGCAGGGCGCACCCGTGGTCGGGCTCGGTGCAAAGCATCCGGCGAGCACGACCGATCCGAGGAGGATCCGCATCCTTCCCCAGCATATCCCGTTCAGCGGGAGGTCTTCACATTAGGTCGTGTGGCGTTGAAGATCATGCCGAACAGGCCTGCTGCAGCGAGCACGGCGCCTGCGACGAGCGGCCCGGTGAGGGGAGCCTCGTAGGGGCACGGCATACCTGGCCCCGACATGCACGGCTCGCTCGAGCTCGTCAGGTCCAGCGCGATCACCCCACCGCCGGTCAGCATCAGGAGCGTGTCCCCGACGTACGACCAGCGCTTGGCGGACTTGTTGTAGCCAAAACAACCGGAGACCGGAGCGACAACCAGCGCGGCAGTAACGAGCGTAGCGATCGCCCTGTTCGAGGTACCCATCCCGTCCCCAGGGTACCATGCGCGCGTGGCTCAGCGGTCCCCGCTCCTTCCGATCTTCCTGATCGTCCTCGTGGACGTGCTCGGGTTCACGATCGTGATCCCGTTGCTCGGTCTGTACGCGGAGAAGTTCGGCGCGACGCCGTTGATCGCGACGCTGATCGTCTCGTGTTACGCGGCGAGCTCGCTGGTCTCGACGCCGATCCTCGGCCGCCTCTCCGACATCTACGGGCGCCGTCCGCTGCTCCTGATCAGCCAGGCCGGAACATGCCTGGGGTTCGTCATCCTCGGCTTCTCGACCGCGCTGTGGATGGTGTTCGTCGGGCGAATCCTCGACGGCCTGACCGCCGGCAACCTGTCGCTCGCGCAGGCGTACATCTCCGATCACACCAAGCCCGAGAACCGCGCCAAGGCGTTCGGCGTGATCGGCATCGCGTTCGGGATCGGCTTCATGTTCGGTCCCGCGCTCGGCGGCGCGCTCGGCGAGTATGGAATGCACTACCCGTTCATGGTCGCGGCCTGCCTGTCCGCGCTGTCGATGGCGTGCACGTACTTCCTCCTCCCTCGCGAGGACGGCAACGTGCCGAAGGCCGAGGTCGTGGGCCCCGGAGGAAAGCGCCCCGGTGCGTTCGACCTCTCCGTCTACGCCGACTTCTTCCGGCGACCCGAGCTGCGCGCCCTCTACGTCCAGTTCTTCCTGTTCTCGTTCTCGTTCTCGCTGTTCTTCAGCGGCTTCGCGCTGTACGCGGAGCGCCGGTTCTTCGTCGAGCACATCGGTCCGCTCGGCCAGCTGATCGCCGAGCCGTGGAGCGCGCGCGAGGTCGGGTACCTGTTCGCCTACTCGGGTCTGATCGGCGTGCTGTGGCAGGGCGGCTTGATCGGCCGCCTCGTGAAGAAGTTCGGCGAGGTCAAGCTGACGGCAGCTGGCTTCGCTGCGTCGGCCGTCGCGTACACCCTGTTCGGCTTCGTCCCCGAGAACCGCCTGATCCCGCTCGGCCTCGTCGCGATCGTGTCCTCGTTCGGGCAGAGCGTCGTGCGCCCCGTGCTGACGAGCCGGATCACGCAGGCCGTCGGTCGCCACGAGCAGGGCGTCGCGATCGGTATCACCGGATCGCTGAGCTCGCTCGCGATGATGATGGCGCCACCGACCGGCGGCGCCATGCTCGACCATCACTGGCTCCTCGCATGGGCGCTGATTCCTGCGGGAGTGAGCCTGCTCGCACTCATGCTCGCGCTGGCGACTCGCAAGCCGGCCTGACTACGGAGCGACCTCGAACTTCCACTTCGCGCCCTCGTTACCGATGCCGGCAGCGTTGTTCGGATCCTCGTAGCTGAAGCGCAGATCGCCGCGCGCCTCGTAGATGCCCTTCGGCGCCGAGCACGTCACCGACGCGGTCAGCGTCTGGTCAGTGATCTTGAGCTGATCACCCTTGAGCTCCTTGGCGTCGCACTTGAAGTCCGGCGGCGCCATGAGCTTGAACTCCGACGGAGACTTGGTGCTGTACTTCAGCCAGGTCGCGAGCTTGATCGAGACCGAGAGCGTGAACTTGTCACCCGGCTTGACGCCCTTGGGACTCTCGGACGGCGACGCGATGTACTCCTTGATCGTCGCGATCAGCTCCGTGACCTTCTTGTCGCGAGCATCGAGCTCCGCGGGGCTCGAGCCCGTCGCGACGAGCACGACCTTGCCCTCGAGATCGACGACGACCGACGCGGGGCCGGTGATCGACATCTGCTTCATCATCTTGATGACGTTGGTGCCGAACGCGACCGTGCCGCGCCCGACGCCTTCGCTCTCGCGAATCGGATCGAGCTTCTTGGCCTGCGCCTTGGTGCCGGCGATGTGCGCGACGATGTAGACGCGATCGTTCTCCTTGAGCGTGACGATCCGCGCGAGGTCGTCGGTGCAGGTCTTGACCTTCGGTCCACAGAACCAGTGGACGACGACCTTGCCCGCGGCGTCCTTCTGCGACGGGACGTCGTAGAGCCAGTCACGCTTGCCCCAGGTGGCAGCACCCGCGACCGCGACCGTCTCACCGGCGACGGGCAGGGTGGCCGTGACAGGAGGCGCCTTGGGAGCCTTGGGGGCCTTCTGGGCGGCGGCCGTGGCCACCAGTGCTCCGAGCGTCGTTGCAGCTACGAGGAGTCGAATCATGGGCCGACCATAGCGCGAGGGAAACCGGATCGGTTGTCAGCGGGCCGGGTCTCGTGCGTCAGTTGGGACGGTGAGAAGTGGCCGGTTATTCATCGCGGCGATCGGCGGGGCGCTCGCGTGCTCGGGCACGCCACAGATCGCGGCCCCTCCGCGACCTGCCCCTCCTCCACCGGCACCGGACGCCGCGATCGACGCTCCTCCTCCAGCCCCGGCGGTCGCGCGCGGGGGGGCATGCTCCGCAGAGCTGACGTGTGGCGAGTCGCTGCTCTGCCTGCCCGCGCCCGGCGGCTACTGCGGCTCGACGTGCGGCCTCGGTGGCACAGCGTGCGACGGCACGTGCGTCGCGACCGCGCGCGAGGGTGAGCTGTGCATGCAGAGCTGCGCGAGCAACGCCGATTGCCGCGAGCGTGAGGGCTACCTCTGCGATCCACAGTGGAAGGCGTGCATCGTGCCGAACTCCGCGACGCTCGTCCCGCGCACGTGCCCGGCCACCACACCCGCGCGCGATCTCGCGTTCGGCACGAGCACGCAGCTGACGACGGCCGCCTCGTCCGGGAGCTATCAGCAGGATCCCAGTGCGGTGCTGACACCGACCGGCGCGCTCGCCATCGTGTTCGGAACGCGCGGCGCGCCCGGCGGCCTCCAGGCACTCGGCCATGCGCGACTCGGTGGGGATCCGACGATCATCGACGGTGTGTTCGCACCGGCAACCGGCACGCGCGGTGACGGCGGCAGCGATCCGTGGCTCGCGCGCGACGCGAGCGGGACGCTGTACGCGGTCTGGCTCGCCGCCGCGACCGAAGCAGCACCGCCCCAGATCAAGCTCGCGCGCTCGACGAACGTTGGCGTGACGTGGTCGGCGCCGATGGTCGCGAGCTCGCCCGGCGATTGCACCGGCGGCGCCGATTGCCTCGCACGGCCGATGGTCGTCGTCGGTGCGGACCCGGCGGCGAAGACCAAGCAGATCCTCTACGTGATCTACGGCGCGGCCGGCGGGCTGCGCGTGCGGGCATCGCGCGATGGTGGGGCGACGCTCACGACCGCGGTGACCGCGCTCGAGGGTAGTCTCGGCAGCGCCGCGATCAGCAGCGATGGCCGACTCCACCTCCTCTCGCTCGTCGGCGGCCCGTCCACGGGCGCGTTCGGCTCCGCGGCTCACCGGATCGACTACGCGGTCTCGACGACCGGCGGTCGATCGTTCTCCCGACCGAAGCGGCTCAGCGGCCGCGACGAGATGCTGCCGTTCTACTTTGCGGCACCCGGCATCGCGACGGACAGCGCGCGCAAGTGGCTCTACGCCGCGTACGTGCGCGGTGGTCGCGATGCGGTGTGGGACCTCGTCCTCCTCGCCTCGAAGGACAGCGGCGCGACGTGGAAGCGGACGCGGCTCGGCGACGCGCCGGGTTGTGCGATCCACATGGTCCCCTCCCTCGCGCTCGATCCGAGGACGGGCGCGCTCCACATCGCCTGGTACGACAACCGCGGCGGCAGCGGTCGGTTCGCACACGCGAGCTGCACACCGGGTCTCGCCAAGTGCACCCAGCACGGCGCGATCAACGACCTGCCGTTCGCGGCGCTCACGACCGAGCGTCATGCGGCGCGCTGGATCGGCGAGCACGCGAGCCTCGTCATCGACGACAAGCGCCGGACCTTGCACGCCGTGTGGACCCAGCCCGTGGTGACCGCCGGCGCGACCGCCGCGCGCATCTTCCACGCGCAGGCGAAGCTGCCTCGACGATAGCGATCTACGGTGTCCCCACGATGTGCGACGGCGACCCGCGCCTCACGTCGTGTGCCGTGAGCGCCATTGCGTCGGACTCGTACCGGTCCATCGCACGAACGCTCGCTCGAAGCCTCGGAGGTCGGCATACCCGAGCATCGCGCCGACCTCTCCGATACTCAGATCGAGACGCGCCAACAGAGTCTCGGCGATACCCCGCCGCGCCAGATCGACGAGTGAAGCAAACGTCGCGTTCTCGCCCGCCAGCTCGCGCTGCAAGGTGCGGGAGCTGGTCCCAAGCGCACGAGCGACATCGGCCACCACGAGTGGTCCGCGGCCCAGCCGCGACAGGATCTCCGCTCGGACGCGGGCCGTCGTGGTGCGTGCCGATTCGGCGACCGGCATCAGCTCGTCCAGCCGCTTTCGCAGCAGGTCGTGGAGAGCCGGATCATGCGTCTGCAGAGGAGTCCTCGCGACCGCGCGGTCGACGGCGAAGCCCGACGATTCCTCGCCGAACGTGACGGGACACCCGAACCACGCGCCTACGTCAGGCGAGGACGGCTCGGCGTGCGCGAACCATGCCCGCGTCGGGATCCAGGACTTGCTCGAGACCTCTCGGGACTTCGCGAGCACGAGGGCGATCGTGAACTCGTTGAGCTGGGCGCCGAGGCCGCCCTTGCTCCGCGGTGTCTCGTACGCGAGGATGCAACCATCGGGACGCGCCGCGTAGACGTACCCGGCATCGCGATTGAGCATCGCGCTGTAGCGAGCCAGAAGCTGCCATCCTCCCTCTACCGTGGCGGCAGTGCGCATGCCGAACTCGAGCCAGCCGAACCATCCACGTGGCACAGCGCCCGCCAGGACGATCCCCATCGATGGGGTTCGCATCCGTCGCGCGGCTTCGACCAGCAAGCTCTCGATGCGCGACGCCTCGCCGACCACGACGGGCGCTCTCGAGGCATCGGGCGCGAGCCCGACGGTGGAGAGTAGATCCTCGGTGCGACCACCACTCCGCGCGACGAGATCGAGGACGAGCGGCACATGTCGAAACTCGAACGCCACACCGGAACGATAGCACTCCGTGCGATCGCCTACCGCGCGACACCGTCGTGGCGCGGGTGAGGATCAAGGCCGGCTCAGCAGGCCTCCGGATACTGCGCGCGCAGGTCCCACACTTGACGACGGTACGCCAAGGGATCAAACAGTCGCCCCTGGCGCTCGGCGTCGTCCTCTTGATCCGTCATCAGGGTTGCGTGCGACAGCCCGTCCTCCTGCGGGCTCACGAACGTGGCGAGGCTGATGCTGCGGATGTCAGCCACGGGCGCGTAGGACATTCCGATGCTGATACGCGAGATCTGCACGACGGCGAAGTCGCCCTTCTCACCCCGAAGCAACACACCGAACGAGCTGCCCCACGCCACCGTCATGAACACGACACGCCCGACTAGTGCCTCCAGGAGCTCACCGTCGATCAGGCGCTTCTCGAACGTCTGCCCTGGCGCGTAGGCTTGTTCCCCGAACCGCGGGATCAGGACCGTCCTGTCATCGCCTCCGACAAACTCGGCGAGCTTCGGTATGAAGCCCGACCGGATCGCGAGCAGTCCCGCTGGGGTCAATGGATCGATCGCGACGCGATCGGCGACCGCGATCGGTTCGATCCGGGCGAGCGTGATCGACGTCCGGGGATCCAGGCCCGGCGTATCGGCGGCCCCCAGGAGTCGATAGGTCTCCCCAGCAGCGGCCTCGAGGTCACAGGACGCCAGCTCGAAGCTGAACCGCCTCTTCGCTCCTGCTGCCATGACGTAGTCGGCCAACGGCATCGTGGTCTCCGACAGCTCGGTGCGCTCGGAGCGCGTCGAACCGTCGGGCTGAGCGACGTCGCGGTCGCGCACGAGCGTGATGGTGATGGACTTGATCGGGGTTACTCGCTCCTGGGCTGCGATCAGAATCGACCCGCTGATCGGGCGGCCGGATATCAGCTCCGGCGGATCGACATCCAGGGTCAAGGTTGGTGCGCCGACGCCTACGAGCGATTTCATTTTGTCGAAAAATCCCATGACCTGTCGTAACGCAGGTCAGGTGGGCACCGTGCGCCATTGACGAGGCGCGGTCCGCCAGGTTCGCCCCGCACGAGCTCCGAGAGGAGCGCCCGAGGTGAACGCCGATCCAGGTCGAGTGGATGAACAACCCAAGCGGATCGACTATCCTGGCTGCCGTGATCAGGCTTTGTTCATTCGGCGTGGCGCTCTGGTTAGCCGGTTGTGATCTCGCGTTTCAGCTCGACCCGCCCGACCCGTTCGAGGGGGACAAGACCCTGTATGCGGCGACGGAGGTCGCCTTAGAGGGTGACTTCCAGACCGACCTCGTCATCCTCGACCGCACGCCGAACGCGACAGCCGTTCACGTGGTCTACGGCGATCCAGAACCGCAGTTCGGCGAGCGGATGGTGACCAAGCCGCTCGCGTTTCGTCCGCTCGCGTTCACGCTCGTCAGGCTCGCGATGGATGCCCGCGACTCGTTGTTCGTGGTCGGGGTGGCCGAGGGTCGGGGCAGGTTCGGGCGCGCACGTGCCCGCATGGAGACCGAGATCGATGACGTCGTCGAGTACGCGCTGGCCGGTGACCTGCCTGCGATCACGGGGGTGGCCCGCATCTCGGTCGTCAACGGGTTCATCCGGCTGGCCATGCTCACCGACGGACGTGCGGTCGTCACCAAACCCTTCGTGCTGGACGAACCGACGATCGAGGTCGTGACGCTCGAATCAGAGCTGAGCCAATCCGCGATCCTGTTCGTCTCGACCAGCGATCTCTGGGTGATCGACGACGACCATGCAACCCGGTACCCGATCGAGAGCGACGGTGCATTGGGCGAGCCGGCGCGTCAGGACTGGCCGAACGCACCGAGCGACCTGCGCGTCGCGTCGAACACGGGCGCTTTCGGCGTCGGCGCTCGCGTTCAGGCGTTCTCGACGAACTGCGCCACGGCGCCCTGCGTGCTGACCTGGCACGCGATCTCGACGTTCGAGCCGCTTGGCGTCCACGAACGACTGCTCGATACGATCACGATCTCGCACCTGTTGTTCACCGAGGTCGGGGGCGGAAACAACTACACCGACCTCGCGACTTTCGGGCGCCAAGCCGACGGCGACGTGGTCGCGACGCTCCTGATCGACAACTACTACGACGGGACGACGTTCTCCACCCAACCACCCACCCAACGGTTCCCTCGTACCGCGTGCCCCGAGGCGAAAGAGGCGCTGGTGGTGACCTCGGCTCTCATGACCCAATCGCCGTACAGGTCACTGATCCTGATCGATGCGAACAAGCGGGGCTACACGATCGGGCCAGCAAGCACCTGCACGGCACTCCCCCTCGAGCTCCCGTAGCCCCTGCGTGCGGCGGAGACGCCGACGAGAGACTCGTTAGCTCGTGACGCCGAGGTAGATCGCCGCAACGACGGCGACCAGCGCCTCGCCCGCGATGAAGCCGGAGCCGAGCGGGACCATGTAGATGTCCGAGCTCTTCTTGTTGACCTTCTCCCAGATGGCGCCGACGACGCCGCCGAGGAACATCGTGAACACGACGAGGAACGGCACCAGGATGCCGATGCCGATGCCGGTCGGCGACGGGATCCACTTCTTGATCTTCTTGTTCGACTCGAGAACCGTGAACACGACGCCGAGCACCGAGAACACGATCAACATGTAGAGCGCCGACGTCGGCAGCGCGCCCGGTCCCTTCTCGAGGATCTGCGCGAAGCCTGCCCACTTCTGCGAGATCGGCGACGACAGGCCGGCCTTCACGAGCTCGGTGGTGCCCGGGACGACCTCGAGCCCCGTCCGCCCGCCCTCGACGAGGTGATACTGGTCGACGAGGAACGGATAGACGAGCGAGACGGCCGCCGCACCGACCGGGATCGCGAGCAGCTGCATGATCGTGATCAGCCGCGGCTTGGTCCCGACCATGTCGCCGCACTTGTAGTCCTGCATGATCATCTCGGACGACGTCGCGATCGTGCCGGTGGTTCCACTGGCCGCCATGTTCGCCCCGACGTTGCCCGGCGCGATCGCCGCGAACACGCCCTGCATCATGTTCGACAGCGCGCTGATCGGCCCCCAGTTGGTCTCGCCGAGCACACGCAGGCCGACGAGCATCAACGGTACCGAGAGCACGATCGCGACCAGCGTGATCCAGACCGGCATCCCGAGAAAGTGCTTCTGGACGATCACGAGGCAGATCGCCGACACGACAATCCCAGGCACCACGAATGACAGCGGGAACTCGGACGTCCCGATCTTGGCGCCGCGCAGACTCTTGAACGTGCTGACGAGCAACTTCCAGCGCAACGCGAGCGCGGTCAGGCCGCCGGCGACGAGCATGCCCGTCGCGGGCCACATCACCCAGAACAAGACGGTGCGACTGCCGACGGGCCGGTCGGCCGGCACCACGATCTCGCCGTAGTGGACGAGGAAGTACGGCGCGATCACCCACGCGAGGATGGCGCCGATCATCATGCTGACGTTGATCCGCAAGCCGACGAGCATTCCGGACCCGATGCTCAACAGGCTGTACTGCACGCCGACGTTCATGTTCGCGAGGACGATGCCGGTCATCACCGTCGTGGTCGCGACGACCGACTCCGGGTGGATGCTCGGGAAGGCCGCAAACCAGTTCGCGGGCAGCTGACTCGCCTTGATCTGCGTGATCGTCTCGTCGCCGATGATGTGCCACGGCGCCATGAAGGCCTCGGGCACCACGTCGAACAGCTTGGCGTCCTCGCGGAAGACCATGATGAGGCCCGACACGAACACGCCACCCATGACGGCCTTGAACGCATTGAGCGCGTTCTTGCGAACCTCCGCGGTCGCGTCGATCGGCGGATCGAGCACGGTGATCGTCTCCGCGGTCGCCAGGCCATCGACGTAAGGCAGCTTCTCGTCGACCACGAAGTGCCTGCGCAGGGGGACCGCCATCAGGACGCCAAGCG
>JANOPP010000039.1:0-69196 GCA_031421915.1 Myxococcales bacterium
GAAGAAGTTCTCGTCGAAGGTCTCGTCGGGAAAACACGCCGTCACGCACTGGCAGCGGGTCGAGTCGCTCGCCGGTGCGGCGCTACTTAGGCTCCGCCTCGAGACGGGACGCACGCATCAGATTCGCGTCCATGCGGCAGATCACGGCTGGCCGCTCGTCGGCGATCCCGTCTATGGGCACAAGCCGCCCGATGCGCGCATCGCCGCCGCGGCGGAAGCGCTGGGTCGGCAGGCTCTCCACGCGGCCGTGCTCGCGTTCGATCATCCGGTGACCGGAGCGCGGCTCTCGTTCGAGGCGCCGCTCCCCGCGGATCTGCAGCGGACGCTGGCTGCGCTTCGCTGATCCGAGCGCTGGCGCCCCGCGAGATTCTCCGAAGGGAGAGGGGCACGCCACGTGCTTCTACGGATGGTCATGCGTCACGTCTCGCTCTCGCTCCTGTTGATCGCTGCGGTTGCTGCGCCTGCGGCTGCGGAGCGGAAGCCGCAGGCCGAGCCCGCGAAGATCAAGAACGTCAAGGTTCGCGTCTTCGGCGCGAGTCAGCCAAAGATCGGCTGCTCGCCTGCCACCAACGGAATCCCGTGCGAGGGCCTCGAGCGCTACCGCATCGGGTTGGGCAGTACGAGCATCTCCTTCGACGCCAAGGATGGCTCGGGTCCGGTGGTGACGTATCAGGTCGTCTCGCGGCAGATGGGTGCGCAGCTCGCATCGCAGGCGATCGCCGGGTTCGGCATGCGCAAGAAGCTCGGTCGCGGCTACATCCAGGCGGGTCCGGGCATCGCGCGGCGTGGCGTCGGTCCAGGCCCTCGCTCGGTAGGCATCATGAAGACAGTCGACAAGCCGCGGCTCGCTGCGACGGGCGGCGTCGGCATGGACGTCGACCTCAAGGGTGTCGAGCCCGCCTCGCTCGCCATCGACTTCGGGACGACCATCGATTCCAAGGACGACGAAGCGCAGATCTATCAGGTCGGCGCGAGCGTCGTGCAGCGCTTCTAGTCAGTCGCCTTCGATCCCGTACTGGCGCAGCTTCTTCCACAGCGTCGTACGGTTGATGCCGAGCATCGAGGCAGCCTTCGTCTTCTGGCCCTCGCACAGCTCGAGGACACGCAGGATGTGGGTCCGCTCGAGCTCGTCGAGCGTCGGGACGTGATCGCCGGCGAACGTTGACAGGCCCGAGGTCGCGAGCGCGACCCGGCCCGCATGTGACGACACGTCGGCGACGTCGAGGGCATCTCCCGAGGACAGGATCACCGCGCGTTCGATCGTGTTCTCGAGCTCGCGAACGTTGCCAGGCCATGGCTGAGCGACGAGGTGTGCGATCGCGGCATCGGTCATCGCCGGCCGGCTGCGCTCGGCGCGGAGCGCCGCTTGCTCGGCAAAGTGCCGCGCGAGGAGCGGGATGTCCGCGGTGCGGTTGCGCAGCGGCGGGACCTCGATCGTGATCACGGCGAGGCGGTAGTAGAGGTCCTCGCGGAACGTCTGCGTCTTGATGCCCTCTTCGAGCGCACGGTTCGTCGCTGCGATCACGCGCACATCGACGCGGATCGCTGCGGTCCCGCCGACGGGCTTGACCTCGCCGTCCTGGAGCGCGCGCAATAATTTCGGTTGCAGCTCGAGTGGAAGCTCGCCGATCTCGTCGAGGAACAGCGTGCCCTGATCGGCGGCGAGGAACAGGCCGCGCTTCGCGGTATCCGCGCCGGTAAACGCGCCGCGAACGTGGCCGAATAGCTCCGAGTCGAGGAGTGTGCCCACCAGCGCGCCGCAGTTGACCGGCATGAACGCGCGACCCGCGCGACGCCCGGCGAAGTGAAGTGCGCGCGCGACCAGCTCCTTGCCGGTGCCGCTCTCGCCCGTGATCAACACGGTCGCATCGGATTGCGCGACCTTGTCGATCGTCGAGCGCAGCTGCTGCATCGCCGGCGAGTCACCGATCATCGACCCGTACGCCAGCCGCTTGGTCAGCTCGCCGTGTGCGCGGCGCAGCTCGTCTTCATCGAGGGCGCGCCGGACCACGAGGCGCAGCTCGTCGGGCGAGAACGGCTTGCCGATGTAGTCGCGTGCGCCGAGCTTCATGCCGCGCACCGCGGTGTCAATCGACGGATACGCCGTGATGAGCAGCACCGCGGGTGGCGTCTCTCCCGTCAACAGGCGCGGCAACAGCGAGACGCCGTCCTGAGCCGGCAGGTTGATGTCGCACAGGATCAGATCGAACCTCCGCCGCGACACGGCGGCGAGTGCGCCCGCGGCGCAGTCGACGGCTTCGACCTCGTAGCCAGCACGGCCGAGCACGTCGCTGCATAACGCGCGGATCCCGCGTTCGTCGTCGACGACGAGGATGCTGCTCACGCCACTGTTGGGTATCACGGTGCCGAGCGCGGCGCCACGGCCTGACGGGGGCGGGCCACCGCGCGCGGCAGTAGCTTCGCCGGCAGCTTCGGGAGCGCCTGCTTCTTGCGTTCGATCCGCTCCTGCCGCTTCGCGGCGCGCTGGCGTTCGCGGCGCGGCGTCCCGATCATCTGCTCCTCGAGCAAGTCGGACAGCACCCAGCCGACGAACATCGCGACGCCGGCCAGGAGGCCCATCGTCTGCAACAGCGAGTCGTCCACCCCGATAGGATGACTCTCGAAGTCGGATCGCGCCACGAAATCAGGCGTTCGGGATCACGACCCGGAACTCGGCTCCGCGCCCTCCCGGCCCGTCGCCAACCTCGATCGAGCCGCCCGCCGTGGCGACCAGGTGCTTGCACACCGCGAGACCGAGTCCCGTGCCATCGACCGCCGCCTTGGTCGTGAAGAACGGGTCGAACACGCGCGCCCGATCCGCTGCGGGGACACCGGGACCATTATCGGTCACCGTGATCAGCGTCGCGATGCCACCGGGTGCCGGCCGCGCCGCGATCGTGATGGTGCGGCCTCCGCCCTCGGGATCCGGTGTCGCCATCATCGCCTGTGCGGCGTTCTGCACGAGGTTGACGAGGACCTGCTGGAGCGCATGCGCGTCGATCGCGATCGGCTTGGTCGTGTGGACCTCGGTTGCAAGCCGCGCGTGCGCCTTCTTGAGCTGCGGGTCGAGCAGCGCTCCGACATGCCGCATCACCATGGCGGGCTCCGTGCTCACGGGCGCCTCGACCTCGAGCTTCTGCTCGCTCTGCCGCGGCGTGCGCGCGTACTCGAGCAGACCGCCGATGATGCCCTTCATCCGCTCCGCCTCGCTCGCGATGAGATCCAGACCCGCCCGATCCGGGTGTCCCTCCGCCTTGTCCTCCGCGAGCAGCTTCGCGTAGCCGAGTACCGTCGTCAGCGGGTTGTTGATCTCGTGGGCGACCTGCGCGGACATCACACCAACCGACGCGAGTCGATCGCCACGCGCGAGCGCGCTCTGCAACTCACTGCGCTCCGCGATCCGCTTCGCCATCTCGTCGATCCGCTGGCCGAGCACACCGATCTCCCCCGGTCCCTCGATCGGCGGCCCGCTATCCCCGCTCCCTGCCGCGATCGCATCCGCGCGTCGCGCGAGGGCCGCGAGCGGCCGCGTCAACCGGGTCGCGAACAGCGCACCGAGCGCGAGTGCGATCGCGAGCGCCGCTCCACCGATGATCAGCGTGTCGCGCGTGGTCCTCCGCGCCAGCGCGTACGCATCGGCCTCGGGCTGCTGGTGGAGGATCGCCCAGCGCACGCCGCGCAGCGACTGATAGCTCGACAGGTTGCGATATGCGCTGACCCAGCCGCCCGCGGACAGCGTGCCCTCGACCGACGACGCGAGGGCGCGATCGACCGCCGGATCCTTGCCCGCGAGCGACACGGTCCCGACCGGCGCTCCTTCGCTCGACGCGACCGGCACGCCCGCGCCGTCGACGACCACCACGCGCGCACCCGGCCCGAGCCGTGCCGCCGCGAGGAGATCGCGTACGAACCCGAGATCGAGCGCCGCGACGAACACGCCGATCAGCTCGCCGGTCCGCCCGCGCGCCTGCACCACGAGCTGCACGACGGGGCGCCCCTCTGCCTGTACCGCATCACCGACGTACCCACCGAAGCTGTGCGAGCCGACATCCGCACCGCGCGGCATGGGATCGCCGTAGCGCAGCTTCCCGTCCGCATCGAGGATCGACAGTGCGTGAACAATGGGCACGTCGCGCCGCAGTCGCTTGAGCAGCAGCTGCGTCCTCTGAACATCGTCGGGCGCATCCGCCCACGTCGCCGCGGCGAGCTCGACGGTGCGCCGCGCGTCCTGCAGCGTTCCGTCGAGGGCCGCCCCCAGCGCGCGAATGTGGGCGAGGGCGCCGCGAATGACCTCACGCTGGACGTCGTCGCGGGCGCGAACAATCGCGAGGCCGCCGACGATGAACGTGGGAATGATCGCGGCGAGCGCGAGCACGAGGAGAACGCGCCATCGCAGCGATGCCTTGCGGGACTCGGTGCGGGATGGCTCCGAGCGCGATCCCGCGGTCACACCGCACCGCCGTGCGCACCGCTCACGGCCGCGCCGTTCAGAGAGACGTTGAACCGCAGAGGCGCAGAGGCCGCAGAGCAGAGAGAATTTCGGGCTTCGCCCGTCCGCACGTGTGCTCCCTGATCACCGCCAAGGCGCAACAGGCGCCAAGCAAGCCAGGCAGAGACTGGATCGAGGGTCGACCACCACGTTCGTGGCTTGTTCCCTTGGCGTCTGTGGCGGCTTGGCGGTTCCTCTCGGAACGCACTGGCCCGCGAACCAACCTCCGTCGCGTAGCGACCGAAACCTCTGCTCTGCGGCCTCTTCGTCTCTGCGGTTAATCTCTCCGAGCACGCGAGCTGCCCGCACGCAGCGCGCATCGCGGAGCCCCGCATCACGGAGCGCTGCACCTCGGAGCCCCGCATCACGGCGCCGCCTTCGTCAGCCGTGCCCAGCCGCGGCGCACACCCTCGATCGCCTCCTCCGCTGTCGCATCGCGCGCGACGACCGCCGCGAGCGCCGGGTTGAGATCGTCGAACAACAGCGGCGTGACCGGGACGCGCGGCAACATCTCGGCTCCACGCAGCGCCTCGTATGCCGCGCGCGCGAGCGGCGGGACGGACGCGAGGGCGGAGACGCGGGTCGGTACCGTCGAGAACGCTTGTGCGAGCTTGAGCGCGACCGGCAAGCTCGCGAGCTCGGTCGCGAGGCGCCAGCCCTGATCGGGGTGCTTCGCGCACGCGGGGACCACGAGGAGCTGACCGCCGCGCGGCGCGCGAGCGATCGGCGAGACGGCGACGCGCTCGGGATCGCGGAGCGCACCGAGCTGCCACGGACCGGTGATCCAGTACGCGACCTCGTGTGCGTTCCACCGGCGCAGCTCGTCGGGCGCCTCGCTGCCCGAGGGGGGCGGCGGTGCCGCGACATCGCCGAACACGGCGGCGAAGGTCGCGAGCGCCACGGCGGCACCGGGGCCATCGATCCCGCGCGCGGCGAGGTCGGCGCCCTGGGCGCGCAGCCACGGGACGAGCCAGTAGCCGTCGACACGGAGGCCGAGCGGATGGCGGCGACCCTCGCTGCGAGCGGCGCGCGAGGCGGCGACGAGATCCTCGATGCTCGCGCTCGCCGGCGGTGGGCTCGCGGAGTCGCGGATCACGATCAGGCCGTCGACGGCCTGCGGGACGCCCCACCACGCGCCGTCGAGCTGGCCAAGGGCGGCGGCCTCGGGCGTCCAATCGAGGGCCGAGAGGGCAGGTGGGACCGGGAGCAGCTGCGTGCGCAGGCCTGGGAGCCAGGTGGCATCGATCCGGATCAGATCGGGGCAGCCGGTCTTCGCTGCGAGGATCTCGCTGATGACCTGTTGTCCGCGTGCGAACGGCACGAGCGACGAGTCGACCGCGAGACCGCGCTCGGCGATCGTCGCGTTGAACAGCTCGGTCTCGTCGGGATTGAACGTGTGGAGGAAGCGGATCGTCTGCGGCGGCGCGGGATCGGCACCACACCCGAACGCGTTCGCCGCGCAGCACGCGATCGCGATCAGCCGGGACGCCACGGCGCCACTCTATACTGGCCGTGGCCTCGTGATATCAACGCGGCGTGAAGAGCATGACCGGCTTCGGACGCGGCGTCGCCGAGCAAGGCGGCTTGCGCGCGACCGTCGACATTCGCGCGGTCAACCATCGCTTCCTCGATCTCAAGCTGCGCGGTGCCCCGCTGCCGCCCGCCACCGAGGAGGCGGTGTCGTCGCGCGTGCGCGCGGCGGTCGAGCGCGGTGCGGTCGCGGTGTCGGTGCACATCGGTCGTGAGGGCGCGCCGGCCGGGACGGTGATCGACGCCCTGGCGGCGGATTCCGCGCATCGAATGCTCGCCGCGCTCGCGAACCGCCTCGGGATGCAGGGGCCGGACCTCGCGCTCGTGCTCGCGCAGCCCGGCGTCGTCGTGTCGGCGGAGCGCGCAGATGACGACCCACCGGTGCTCGCCGCGCTCGATGCGGCGCTCGCGCAACTCCACACGATGCGCAACGCGGAGGGGACGGCGCTCGGCGTCGAGCTCGGCGCGCGGTTCGACGAGCTGTCGGCGCTCCGCACCCAGGTCGCGACGATCGCGGCCGGCGTGCCGATGCAGCTGACCCGGCGCCTCCAGGAGCGGATCAAGAAGCTGTTCGACCCCGGCGCCGGGGAGCTTGGGACGGTCGACCCGGCGCGGCTCGCTCAGGAGGTCGCCCTGCTCGCGGATCGCTCGGATGTCACCGAGGAGCTGGTCCGCCTGTCGAGCCACCTCGACCAGGCCCGGACCCTCGTCGCCAGCGATACCGCAGTCGGCCGCCGCCTCGACTTCCTGGTCCAGGAGATCGGTCGCGAGCTCAACACGATCGGCAGCAAGTCGACCGTGACCGAGATCAGCTCCGCCATCGTGGAGGCCAAGGCCGTTCTCGAGAAGGTGCGCGAGCAGGTCCAGAACGTCGAATGAGGTCAGTGCTCGGATGTATGATGCACCTGTGACCGATCGTGGTGTCTTGGTGATCGTGTCGTCGCCCTCCGGGGCCGGCAAGACCACCTTGACGCGTCGGCTGCTCACGGAACACCCGGGCCTCGAGTTCTCCGTCTCCTACACGACGCGCGAGAAGCGCCCGGGTGAGATCGACGGCCGCGACTACCACTTCGTCACGACGGCCGCGTTCGACGAGATGGTCCGGTCGCACGAGTTCGCGGAGCACGCGTACGTCCATGGCAACCGCTACGGCACGGCCCAGGTGCATGTCGAGGCCGCATTGTCGGCCGGCAAGGACATGATCTTCGACGTCGACTGGCAGGGCGGGCGTCATCTGTCGGAGCGCTGGCCGACCGATTCGCTCAAGATCTTCATCCTCCCGCCCGATCTCGACACGCTCGCGAACCGGCTCCGCCAGCGGGCCACGGACGCTCCCGAGGTGATCAATCGCCGGCTCGAGAAAGCGATCGAGGAGCTCGGGCACTTCGACGAGTACAACCACCTGATCGTCAACGACGTCCTCGAGCGCGCCTACGCCGTCTTACGCGCGATCTACCTGACCCGCCGGTACGGGGTAGTCGATCGGCCCGACGTTCCCTACAACCTGAGCGAGCTCGCAAAGGTCGTCCAGGCGAACACCGGGGCCGAGGCGCACGCTCGACGGTTGGTCGGTCGCTCGTCCTGACAGACCGCGACGCTGCGACAGCAAGAGCGTCGCAATTGACGGCACTCGCGCAATACGCCACGCTGATCGTATGAGGGGTCTTGGCGCGTTGGTCCTGGGGCTCGTGGCGGCAACGGGATGCTCGCGGACGTTCAAGGGGGAAGCCGTACAGCCCAACCCATTGGCACGTCCAACCGAGACGCTCCGCACGTCCGAGAAGATCACGATCGTGCGCGGCGACATGGAGCTCGAGGCGCCTGATCCGGCCAACGGCAGCCAGCGCGCGAGCGTCCTCCACAATCACCGGTACCCCCTGTTCAACCAGGCGAGCTTCACGATCGTGTCGCGCGATCGCCTGCGGTTCCACGTCCAGATCGATCACAAGTGGCAGGAGTGGGCCGACCTCAACTCGTGGACGGTCTCGCTCGAGGACGATCGCGGTCGCCGGTGGGTGCCCGAGGCGATGGAGCATGCACGCACCAAGATCATGACGACGATGTGGGATCGCGAGCAGCAGACCGCGCGGCGCAACAAGTTCGGCGACATCGTCGCGCTCAACGACGACGGCTGGAAGCGCCGTCAGTCGCTCGGTTCGCTCTCGGTGTTCCGCGGCAAGGCGGACTTCGTGTTCTACCAGCGCGATCTGTTCCGCGCCGATGTCCGCAAGCTCCGGCTGGTCGTCAGCCGCCCCGGTGAGGCGTTCGAGTTCGTCTGGCGATTCCAGGACTACGTCGCCTCGGAGTAGCGCTTCGAGCTGCCCGGTCGGTCGGTTGGGGCATGTCGCGCTGCGTGGTAACCTGTGGATCGCGCCTCCGCAGTACCAATGCATCAGCTCGATCAGATCCTCTCCGAGGTCGCCAGCTATTTCCCGAGCGCGGACCTGCCGCTGGTTCGGCGGGCGTACCAGTTCGCCGCCCAGGCGCATGACGGACAGACCCGCAAGTCGGGCGATCCGTACGTCACGCATCCGCTCGCGGTCGCGCAGATCATCGCCGAGCTCAAGCTCGACGTCGCCAGCGTCTGCGCGGGCCTGCTCCACGACTGCGTCGAAGATACGTCCGCGACGATCGAGCAGCTGTCAGAGCTGTTCGGCAAGGAGGTCGCGTTCCTCGTCGAGGGCGTGACCAAGCTCGGCAAGCTGCCGTACTCGACGCGCGAGGAGCAGCAAGCAGAGAACTTCCGCAAGATGCTGCTCGCGATGGCGCGCGATATCCGCGTCATCCTCGTCAAGCTCTGCGACCGACTCGACAACATGCGCTCGCTCAACCACCTCCCACCGGAGAAGCAGGAGCGCATCGCCGCCGAGACGATGCAGATCTACGCGCCGCTCGCGAATCGCCTCGGCATCCAGTGGGTCAAGGTCGAGCTCGAGGACCTCGCCTTCAAGTACACGAACCCAGGTGAGTACGAGCAGCTCGCCCACGATGTCGCGAAGAGCCGCGCCGAGCGCCTCGAGTACATCCACACCGTCGAGAAGCTCATCCAGAAGGAGATGGGCGATTTCGGCGTGCCATGCGAGGTGATGGGCCGCGCCAAGCACCTGTGGTCGATCTATCAGAAGATGAAGCGCACGCAGCGCCCGTTCGAGGAGATCCACGACGCGATCGGGTTTCGCGTGATCACCGACTCGCAGATGCACTGCTATCAGGCGCTCGGCGTCGCGCACCAGACGTGGACTCCGATCCCCGGCCGGTTCAAGGACTACATCGCACTGCCCAAGCCGAACCTCTACCAGTCGCTGCACACCGCTGTGATCGGTCCGCGCGGAGAGCGCATCGAGATCCAGATCCGCACGAACGAGATGAACCTCGTCGCTGAGCACGGCATCGCCGCGCACTGGAAGTACAAGGAGGGCAAGCCGATCGCCCCCGACGACAAGAAGTTCGCCTGGCTCCGTCAGCTGATGGAGAGCCAGAAGGAGCTGCGCGATCCAACCGAGTTCCTCGAGTCGGTGAAGATCGATCTCTTCGGCGACGAGGTCTACGTGTTCACTCCCGGTGGCGATGTGAAGGCGCTGCCGAAGGGTTCGTGCCCGATCGACTTCGCCTACGCGGTCCACTCGTCGATCGGCGACCACTGCTCCGGGGCTCGCGTCAACGGCATGATCGTCCCGCTGCGCTACCAGCTTCGCAACGGCGACACGATCGAGATCATCACGAGCCCGAACCAGAAGCCGAACAAGGACTGGCTCAAGCTCGTCAAGACCGCGCGCGCTCGCACCAAGGTCCGCTACCTGCTCCGCACCGAGCAGCGCGACAAGGCGGTCGCGCTCGGTACGGACCTGCTCGACAAGGCCCTGCGCAAGCACAACACCACGCTGACGCGCGCGGAGAAGCAGCTCAAGGCGGCCGCGCAGGACCTCAAGTGCGTCACCGTCGACGAGCTGATCATCCAGATCGGCTACGGCAAGATCACGACGCAGCAGGTCCTCGAGAAGGCGCTGCCCGAGCTCGCGAAGAAGAGCGACGAGCTACCAGCGAAGACCGAGAGCATGCTGAAGACGCTGCTGCGCAAGGTCACGCGCCGAACATCGTCGTCGGGCATCAAGGTCGCTGGCGAGGAGGACATCCTCGTCCGGTTCGCGAAGTGCTGCTCTCCGCTGCCGGGCGATCCGATCACCGGCTTCATCACGCGCGGCCGCGGCGTCACGGTCCACCGCAAGGACTGCGACAAGGGCCTCGATCTCGATCCCGAGCGCCGCATCGACGTCGAGTGGGACGGCAACGGGAAGACGCAGCACGAGGTCGCGATCCAGGTGCTGTGCTCCGACAAGCCCGGCCTGCTCGCGCACATCTCGCAGTCGTTCAGCGATCAGGGCGTCAACATCAGCCAGGCGCACTGCCGGGCGACCGAGGACGGTCGCGCGGTCAACACGTTCCATGCGTCGGTAAAGGATCTCGATCAGCTCAAGCAGGTGATCCGGTCACTGTCGCGCATCAAGGGCGTCTACTCGGTCGATCGCGTGTCCGCCGACGTCGCGTAGTCGCCGCGCGATCCTGCTAGCTCGACGGCCACGCAGTGTGCCGTCGGGACAACACGCGAGTCACCCCGTGTGCCGAACGAACAGACCGAGATGAAGAAGCGAGAGACTAGCGGCGCGGCGCGGCGGTGCCGGGCTCGCCGAGGCCGGCGAACAGCTCGGTGTTCGACTTCGTCGACTTCCGAGCAAGCTTGTTCTTGCGGCGGCGACCCTGCTTCTCTTGCTTGTTCTTGCGCTTGACGGTGGTCGCTTTGGTATTGGAAGCCATGGCAGTCGGGCCTTTTAGCGTCCGCGGGTGCGCCTTGTCAACGGCGCTCGACGAGCCGTCGGGGGTGGGCTAGATTGCTTTCCCACGTGGATCCCCTTACGATTCGCTTAATTAGAGGGACGTGGCGATGAAGCTTTGCCCCAAGTGCCAGAAGCAGTTCAGCTCCGACGCGAACTTTTGTCCCGTCGACGCTGCACGCCTTGTCCCCCTGGAAGGACAGACGGCGGGGGCAGACACGCTCACCGCCCGGTTCGAGCTCGGTCAAAAGCTCGGTGGAAGCCGCACCGGAACCGTCTACCGGGCTCGCGACAAGCAGGGCGGCGCGACCGTTGCGGTCAAGGTTGTCGCCCCGACGGTGACGTCACTGCCGGGTGTCGCCCAGCGCCTCGAGCGCGAGCTCAAGCAGCTCGAGCGCGTACAGAGTGCCGGCGTCGCAAAGATCCTCGGCTCGGGCAAGCGCGGCGATGAGACGTGGGTTGCGCTCGAGCTCCTCGATGGCGCTCAGACGCTCGCCGAGGCGATCAGCGCTCGCGGACCGCTCGCGCTCGACCATGCCGCGCACCTGATCGAGGTGATCGGCGAGGCGTTGATCGAGGCAGCCCAGGTCGGCGTCGTGCACCGCGATCTCGCACCGAAGAACGTCCTGTTCGCGGGCAACGACATCAAGCTGATCAACTTCTCGCTGCCCGTCCCGACGACCGACAAGGTCCCAGGTGTGCCCGAGTTCGTCGCGCCCGAGCAGGTCGATGGCAAGCCTGTCGATCAGCGCTCGAACCTCTACAACCTCGGCGCGCTGTACTACTACGTGCTCACGGGCACGACCGTGCACTCCGGCAGCGTCGACGAGATCCATCGCGCGCACGCGGCCGCATCGATTCGTACGCCGTCGTCCATCGCGCCGGTGCCTGCGCCGGTCGAAGCCGTGATCATGCGCGCGCTCGATCGCAGCCCGACCAAGCGGTTCCTCACCGTCCGCCAGTTCGTCGATGAGGTCAGTCGCATCGCGCGCGGCGACTCCGATCCGAAGACGACACAGCCGATGGGCAAGCTCGGTCGCCCGAAGGCGGACCTCGTCCAGACGCTGCTCGGCGTGCGCACCGCCATCGGTGGCGCCAATGTCGTCATGACCTCGCAGGGTCAGGTCCCCGCGGCACCGGTTCCGGCGGCTCCCGTGCTGCCGGCGCAGGTCGCACCGGCGCCTCCACCGGCGCAGGCGGTCGGCAGCGCGACCGCGATCGGCTTCTCGGGCGGTTTCGGCGAGGCCCGAATCCCGGGCCAGGTGCCCTCGATCCAGACACCGCCGATGCAGGCGCCCGCGATGCAGGCTCCCGTCGCCGTGGCGTCGCCATCGACGATCGGGATTCCTCCGAGCGAGCGCTCGCCGTGGGCTCCGCCCGGAGCGTCGAGTGCGCCGATGGCAGGCGCCCACGCCGCGATCGCGGCCGCAGCGCCCGAGATCGCTACCGTGAAGCCTGCGGTCCTGGCAGCGCCCATCGTCGCCCCTGCAGCACCGATCGTCGCTGCGCCGGCCGCGCCGGTCGTCGCGGCACCCGTGCTCGCCGCGCCGGTCGTCGCACAGCAGCAGTCCGTGGCGCCCGCCGGGAAGAAGCGGGCCGAGGCCGCCGGTGGCGGAGATGCCAACAAGGGCAAGTTCCGCGAGACGATGTGGTTCAAGAAGGGCGACCTCGACGCGCAAGCCGCGGTCGCTGCCGCCGAGGAGCGCGCCAAGACCGGCAAGGACGCGACCGCCGACAAGGCGGACTCGATGCCGATCGACGAGCGCTACAAGGACGACGGCTCGATCTCGCGCGGTGACAAGGACAAGTACAGCCTTCGCACCGGCGCGACGCAGATGATGTCGGTCGTCAATCCAAACGCCAAGGGCGGCTCCGGCGAGAGCATGACCAAGGTCTCCGAGGACGCGCTGATCGGCGAGATGAAGGGCGGGCGCGGCAAGATCTTCGCGGCGATCGCCGCCGGTCTCGTGATCCTCATCGTGATCATCGTCCTCGTCGCGAGCTAGCGCGTCCGCCCGCGGGCGACCGCGACCTGGACGTGCTGGCTGCGCACGACGAACGCCTTCACTGGATCGTCGAGCACGACCGGGATGCGTGTCGTCATGGCGTCGAAGCCATGCTCTAGCTCGCTGACCGTGTCGCGCAGCGTGTGCGTACGGAGCGGCGTGTTGAGGACGCGTTCGATGCCGAGCGACGCCCGGAGCGGGTTGGGGACGACGCCGAGACCGACGATCCGCCCGCACCAGCCGAGCTCGCGGATCGCATGCAGGTGGAATAGATCGGCGGCGCTGATCGCATCGAAGTCGACGACCAGCACCTGCGGGCGCGGCGGTGGATCCTCGGTCAGCGCGGCGACGATGTTCTCGACGTTGCGCCCATACTGGATCAATGCGTTTGCCTGGGCGAGCTCGTTCTCGACCCACTCGGTGCGCTGGTCGTTCGCCGCGTGCACGATGACGCGCAGCTTCGGACCATCGCCGCCGCAGCCTCGATCGCTCGCCGCGTCGTTCTGGGGGGACGCGCCCCGGGGATACACGCGAGGGTGCGAGCTCATGGTCTCCGGGTCGACCGCTCGCTCGCGGGATCGATGTAGGCAATCAGTGTGGCTGGCAGATCGCGCGCAACTCGTTGTTTGCCGACGCAGTCGTGCCGGCGACGAGGTCGATCTCGCCCTTGACGCACATCGCCGCTGCTTCGACCACGAGGTCCGGGTGAGCGCCCGCGACCGTGATCACCGTGACCTCGCGGGATGCGAGCTCTCCGGGGAGGGCCGCGATCGGTGCCAGCACGGTCAGCATCGCGCGCGGTCCACACAGCGCTGCCGCGAGCTCGACGTCAGATCCCGAGCTCGCGATCACGCGCCACGGCTTCGCACCGAGCCCCTGCGCGACAAAGCCATTCTCGATCGCGGGTCGGATCTCCGCAGCCACCGTACCGGTCACGTGCGCGATGCCCTTCGCCGTGAGATGGGCGAGCCACGCCGTGTGTGTGGGATCGACGACGACGACCGGCGCGAGACCTTTGGCGACCGCGATCTCGACCAGGAAGCGCGTCACCGCGGTGCCCCCGGTGATCACGAGCGGCTCGCGCGGCGATGCGCCGGTGCGGGCGTACAGCGTGTACGCGAGCGCGACGTCACCCGCGACCGCGGCCCCGGCAGGGACGGGGAGCTCGAGACCCTCGCCGAGGGCGACGACCCAGCGACCGCGCGCCACGAGCGGCGAGCTCACCTCGGTGCGGCGGCGCGCCGACGGACACACGGCGGCTCCACCACGGCGGCACACGTCGCACTCGCCGCACGGATCGATCGGACCGACGAGCACGATCTTGCCGATGAGAGAGGCTGCGCGCTCACCCGCTTCGGCGACACGACCGATGGCAGCGGTGCCCTGGACTGCCTGGACCTCGACCGCAACGTCGTCTTCCCCGAGAGGACCGACCGTCGACGTCACCAGTCGTCGTTGCGGTTGCTGCTCGGCGGAGCACCGTCGTCGAGCGTGGTCTGCGTCGGGCGATCGTCCGGAATGTTGCCGACGGCGGTCGACTCGTTCTCGTCGGGAGGGGGAGCACCCGCGGCGCTGAACCCCATCGCGAAGTCGTCGCCCTCGTTCTCGTAGGCGGCCTCGTCGATCAACGCGGCGTCGTCGACATCGAGCGAGTCTTCGGGGTTCGCGAGCGGCGGTGGGGTCGCGACGTTCCCGAGGAACGCCTGCTGCGGGCCCGTGTTGCCCTTGCTCGGCGGCGCCATCGGCGGACCCGCGCGCATCGGCGGCGCGGCCTGCACCGGTGGCGGCGTCAGCGCACCGGAGAGCTGACCGACCGGAAGGCCCTGCTTGGCGCGCCACGTCTGTAGCGCGATCACCAGCTCCTCGTACGGAATCATGCGTCGACGTTACCATGGTAAGCCCCACTCGATGTCCGTCCAGGAAGGCACGATCAAGCTCCACCGGTCGCCCGTGATTCCGGACACCGGCTTCGTCCACGGGTTCCCGGAGCGGACCGGCGGCGTGTCCACCGGGCTCCGCGCGTCGCTGAACCTCGGCGTCCGCTGGGGCGACGACCGCGCGAATGTCGAGACCAATCGGCGGCTGCTCGCAGAGCACGCCGGGTACGATCCGGCGCAGCTCGTCGCAACGCGCCACGTCCACGGCACCAACGTGTGGCGCGTTGGCGAGCCGCTCGCCGACGGCGCGGAGTTCGATGGCCTCGTCAGCGATCGCGTCGGGCCCGTGCTCGGTGCGTTCGCCGCCGATTGCGTCCCGCTCGTGTTTGCCGAACCCGAGGCGCGCGTCTGCGGTGCGGCACACGCCGGCTGGCGCGGCACGGTCGCCGGCATCGCGACCAACGTGATCGCGCGGATGGCCGAGCTCGGTGCGCGCGCCGACCGGATCCGTGTCGCGCTCGGTCCGTCGATCGGGCCGTGCTGCTTCGAGGTCGGCCTTGAGGTCGTCGACGAGTTTCGCGTGGTGCTCGGCGAGCTGCCAGGCCTGATCGTGAAGGGGCCCAACAAGGACCACATCGATCTGCGGGTCGCGACGCGCGCGTTCGTCGAGCGCGCGGGCGTTCGCCCCGAAAACGTCGACGACCGGCCTCCCTGCACGCGATGTGAGGGCGACCGGTTCTTCAGCTACCGACGGGACGGCCGCGAGGGCGGCGTCCACATGGGCTTCATCGGGCTCGTCTAGTTACTGGCAGACGCCGACGGTCCACTGCGTGTAGTAGTCGCCGCTCGCCGTATCGATCTCCTCGCTCGAGGACACGCACTGACCCGCGGTCGCCGAGAAGCCGTACGACGCGGGGTCCGTGGTGATCGAGAACGCGCCACCGATGACCTCGATCTGGTCGCTCGCATCGCTGCCGCGCAGGCCGCCGGTCAGCAGGACGCGGGTCACGTCGTAGAGCGGTGCCGTGTCGCCGAGCGCCGTGTGATCGATCGCGATCTGCGCGTCGAGCTTCGGCATCACGGTGATCGTTTCGGTGCCGGTCGCCTGGTCGCCCGCGATCGTCGCCGACAGCGTGCGGCCATCGTTGGGGTTGAGGTCGATCGAGACGGCGACCGCGCCGTTCTTGGACACGGTGGTGGTGCGGTCACCGAGGCTGATATTCGCGAGCTGAAGCGGCTCGCCGTTCTGACCGAGAGCCGCGATCGACGCGCCCGGCAGGTCGAGATCGAGGCCATCGACGCCCGGGATGTGGAGCGTGGTCGCCTTCACGTCGAGGACGGCGAGAGCGGTCTCGGCGATCGCGTCGAGCTGCACCATCGCGACCTTGCCCGCACCCGTGGTGAACCGGAACGCCTCGGCGCCGTCGAGGTCGGTGCCCGCGTCGCCGACGGCCACCGCGATCGCGCGGTCGACTTCGAGCGAGACCTTGGCGGCCGCGGTGCCGAGGATCTCGAGCTTGCCGGTGACGCGACCCGCGAGGCGCGCGTTGGGCGCCTCCTCGCCGAACGCCGACGCCAGGGCAAGGGCTGCCGCATCCGCGCCGTCGAGGTCGACAGTGATCGCGACCGAGGTGTGCGAGAGCGTGAAGATCAACGGCTCGTCGTGGTTCACGCCGAGCTGGATCGCGAACTGCAGCTCGTCGCCGTCCTCTTCGACACGGATCCGGAGGTCGACCTTGTTGTACGAGGTGACACAGTCCGGATCGACCGTCTCGATCTCGTTGCCGTTGTCATCGATGTCGGTGGTCTTGCAGATCTCGGTGGCCGGGATCTGATAGACGCCGTCGCCAAGATGATTCGCATCCGTGAAGATCGTCTGGTTGAGCTGCGTGATGATCGCGTCGGTGTCGAAGCCCTCGACAGGATCGACAGGCAGGAGGCCGTGGCTGAGCACCGGACTGCGACCGAACCGCTCGGCGAGGTCGCGCGCGACGCGGAACGAGGACGAGCCGGACGCGCTCTGACCGAGCGCCTTCTCCATCAAGGAGAACGACGCGGCGCCGGGCAGCGCCTCGGCGGTGCCTTCACCGGCGGCGGCCGCTTCGCGGAGGATGTGGCCGAGGTCGTCCGAGAGCCGCGAGCGAACCTCGGAGGGAGCCGGCGTGCCGTCGCAGGCGAACAGGCCCGCCGACAGGAGCGACAGGGCGAGCAAGGATCTAGGTGATGGCGTGTGCATGACGGTCAAGACACTCCACCCCGCATGCCAGTCACCTGGCGGCCACTTCGGGCCGTCGATTGCCGGCAGTTGCCGAGACAAGGATGTCGTGGCCTGCCCGAAGTCCGCGCAGCTCCACGCAGCTGCGGGGGGGAGCAGGCTCTGCGACATCAGTGCCCGTGTACAAGAATGTTCACGGTTCCACGCCGCTCACGTCAGGCTCACGTCAGGAGTCGGTCAGTCGAGTGCGATGCCGTAGGCCGGGAGGATGTCTCCCGTGAGTGACTGGACCACGCTCTCTGCCTTGTGCCAGTCGATCATCGCCTGCGACTTGCGGAGCTCGGCCTGCCGCAGCTCTTCCTGGCGAGTGAGGACATCGAAGTTCGTCGACCTGCCCAGGTTGAAGCGATCGGTCTCGACCTTGATGTTCTCGTTCGCGAGCGCGATGGCGCGATCGGAGAGGCTGACCCGGCGGCGAGCGAGCTCGAGCTGCGCGACCGCGCGGGCCATGGTCTGGGCGATCTGCGCGCGGATGTCGAAGGCCGTGACCTCGAGCTTGCGGCGGCCTTCGCGCAGCTCCCGCGCGCGCCCCTTGACGTTCTCCTGTCCGATCGATTGCTCGAAGGTGAGCGAGCCGGAGATGGCGATCGACTTGAACGTGACCAGGTTCGACAGCGCAGTCCCGAACTTCTCGTCCTGACCGAGCGGGCCGATCGTCAGCGCCGCATCGAGCTGCGGCAAGAGGCCGTTCTCGGTGATCTCGATATCGAGCTTGGTGGCGTCGTCCTGCTTGGCGAGCTGCGCGAGCTCGGGGCTCGCGGCGAACGCCCGGTCGGTGAGCTGGCCGAGATCCCAGCGGGTGTCCTTCGTCGCGAGGTCGGTGGTAACCCGCAGTCCCAGCTCGCCCGCACCGATCGGCAGGCCGACGGTGCGCCGCAGAGCGATCGAGCGATCGAGGACGAGGAGCTCCGCATTGAGGATGTCCTCCTCGCGCGTCGCGATGATCTGCTGGACGGCGGGGATCTCGCTCCGCGGAACCTTGCCGCCGGCGTTTCCGATCGTGGTGAACCGCAGCCGCTCGTTCGCGAGGGCGAGGCTCTGCTCGGTGATCGCGAGCTGGCGCTCGGCGAGCACCAGGTCCCAGTAGGCCGACACGACGATCTGGACGGCCTGGATCGCGGCGAGCCGGCGCGCGAGCACGGCCGCGTCCTTCGACAGGGTGGCGCGGCGCTCGTTCGCCTCGTAGAGCCAGCGACCGCGACCTCGCATCAGCGGCTGGGTCATCGAGACCGATAGATCGTCGCTCCAGTTCGTGTTGATGTCGGCCGGGTTGATCGGTGACGTCGTGCGCGAGTACTGGCTGCCGGCGTGGAGCGTGATCGTCCCGCCCGTGGGCAGCAGGCGGGAGACATCGACCACGCCGCCGATCGTCGTTGACCGATCGATCGTGAAGCCGCTGATGAAGCTCGATGCGCTCTGTCCGTAGAGCTGGGCGCGGATGCGCCAGTTGTCACGTGCGTAGGTCTGCTCGATCTGCGCCTCGGCGATCGCGATGTCGATCCGCGCACTCTGCAGGCTCGGCGCCTGGCGCACGGCCTGCTGCAGGAGGTCGGGGAGGGTGGTCGCCCGCGCCGGGCCGGCCCACGTCGTCAGGTCATCGGGCGACGCCAGGGCCGCAGCCGGCACCGTCGTGGGCGTCGCCGCGCCGCCACCGCTACCGGTCGGATCGCTGTCGACGACCGCGACCGCCCGCGCGAGCAGATCCGCCCGAGCCTCGGAGCCGTCGACGAGGATCGTCAGGAGTCCGAGGAGCACGAGCGAGAGACCGCGAGTTGACCGCATCGAGCGCGGGCATCATGGCATGCGCTCCGAGGTCGCGCGACTGCGACGCATGCGACGTACCAATACGTTCCCGGTGCGTGGACCTGGCGAAACCGAGCGTGTTAGCGTGCCGAGCATCGATGGCAACGGTCCTGCGTACCTACTGCTTCCTCGACGCGCTTCAGCCGCAGCAGGCGACGTTCATCGGCAAGACCGCACGCGGCTTCTTGCCGGTGCCGTACCAGGCCTCGCTGTGGGTCGAGATCGCCCCGGGCATCGCGATCAACCAGGTCACCGACGTCGCCCTCAAGGCCACCGCGGTCCAGCCGGCCGTGCAGGTCGTCGAGCGTGCGTATGGCCTCCTCGAGATCCATCACCACGACAAGGGTGAGGTCCTCCAGGCCGGCGCGACGATCCTCAAGTACCTCGGCGTCGAAGAGGGCCAGCGCCTCAAGCCGAAGGTCCTCACCAACCAGATCATTCGCGGCGTCGAGGCCTATCAGACCCAGATCATCAACCGCTCGAGCGCGGGTATGATGGTGCTACCGGGCCAGTCGCTGTTCATCTTCGAGTGCGAGCCCGCCGGCTATGCGGTGCTCGCAGCGAACGAGGCGGAGAAGGCGGCCCAGGTCAACCTGGTCAACGTCACTCCCTACGGTGCATTCGGGCGCCTCTACATGGCGGGGCCCGAGGCAGAGATCGACGAAGCGGCGGCGGCGGCGACGGCAGCGCTTGCTGCGGTCACCGGTAAAGAACCAGAGAAGTTCGTCGACAAATGATCGACCGACCTAGGAGAAGCAGATGGCTGACGCTCTCGGAATGATCGAAGTAAAGGGTTTCGTCGGAATGGTCGAGGCCGCCGACGCGATGGTCAAGGCTGCCAAGGTCGAGCTCGTCGGGTTCGAGAAGACCGGTGGCGGCTACGTCACCGCGATCGTCCGTGGCGACGTCGCGGCCGTCAAGGCTGCGACCGAGGCCGGTCAGCGCGCTGCAGAGCGCGTCGGCGAGGTCGTCTCGGTCCACGTGATCCCGCGCCCGCACGCGAACGTCGATGCCACGCTGCCGCTCGGCCGCGCCGGGTTGACAGACTCCGGCAAGAAGTAAGGCCGGATGGTCCTCGGCAAGGTCATCGGCACGCTGGTCGCGAGCCGGAAGGAACCCACGCTCGAGGGGCTCAAGCTCCTCGTCGTGCGCGCGTGCGACGTCGATGGCAACCCCACGGGTGGCGTGGCGGTCGCGGTCGATGCGGTCGGCGCGGGTATCGGCGAGGTGGTGCTCTACTGCGCAGGCTCGTCGGCGCGGCAGACCCAGGTGACCCAGAACCGTCCGGTCGATGCGACGATCATGGCGATCGTCGATGCGATCGCTGTCGACGGTGAGAACCGCTACGTGAAGGACTGAGCGCCGTGGCGTACGGGGGCATCGACGAGCGCAAGATCGAGGAGATCGTCGCCAAGGTGCTCGAGCGCCTCGGCGGCTCGGCCACGACGGCCGCTCCCACGCGGCTGCCGATGGCGCCGCAGGGCGTGCCTCCGAAGGCGTCGAACATTCCGCGCGGCACCAACGGCGTCTACGCCGATGCCGACCAGGCCGCGAAGGCCGCCCGCAAGGGCTTCGAGCAGAACGAGCGGCTCGCCGTCTCGACGCGCGCGAAGATGGTCGAAGCGATGCGCACGTGCGCCCTCGCGAACAACGAGCTGCTCTCGCGCTACGCCGTCGAGGAGACCGGCCTCGGTCGCTACGAGGACAAGCTCGAGAAGAACAAGCTGGTCGCCACCAAGACCCCGGGCAACGAGGTTCTCCGCCCGCAGGCGTACACCGGCGACGACGGCCTGATGCTCACCGAGCGCGCGCCCTACGGCGTGCTGCTCGCCGTCACGCCGACGACGAACCCGACCGAGACGATCCTGTGCAACGCGATCGGCATGGTCGCGGCCGGTAACGCCGTCGTGTTCAACGTCCACCCGTCCGCGGCCAAGGTCTCGAACTGGTTCGTGCACATCCTCAACGAGGCGATCCAGGCCGTCGGCGGTCCGCGCGACGTGATCACGTCCGTCGAGCAGCCGACCGTCGAGAGTGCCGGCGTGCTGATGAAGCACCCGCTCGTTCGCCTGATCGTCGTCACGGGTGGCCCCGTCGTGGTCAAGGCCGCGATGAACTCGGGCAAGAAGGCGATCGCCGCCGGCCCCGGCAACCCGCCCGCCGTCGTTGACGAGACCGCCGACCTCGCGAAGGCCGCGAACGCGATCATGCGCGGCGCCTCGCTCGACAACAACATCGTCTGCATCGCCGAGAAGGAAGTCATCGCGGTCGATTCGATCGCGACCGACCTCGTGCGCGCCCTGCAGCGCGAGCCCGTGTTGTTCCTCGACGCGCGCCAGACCAAGGACCTCGAGAAAGTCATCCTCGAGGGAGATCACGTGAACAAGAACTTCGTCGGCAAGGACGCCGGCGAGATCGCCAAGGCAATCGGCATCGGCGGCAAGGGCCACGACCTGCGCCTCCTCATGTGCGAGGTCGACGAGAAGCACCCGTTCGTTCAGCACGAGCTCCTGATGCCCGTGATCCCACTGTTCCGCGTCAAGGACTCCGCCGATGCCATCGCCGCCGCGCTCCGCGTCGAACACGGCTTCCACCACACGGCGACCATGCACTCGATGAACATCGACAACATGTCGGCGATGGCGCGCGTCTGCAACTGCAGCATCTTCGTCAAGAATGACGCCTCCTACGCGGGCCTCGGCCTCGGCGGCGAGGGCTATACGTCGTTCACGATCGCGTCGCCCACCGGCGAGGGCCTGACCACCGCGATCCACTTCACGCGCGAGCGCCGCTGCACGTTGAAAGAGGCGTTCCGGTTCGTCTGATGAGAGGCCCCGCACTCGGTGTGCTCGAGGTGGGGACGATCGCGAAGGGAATCGTCGTCGCGGATGCTGCGCTCAAGCGCTCTCCCGCACTGCTTGTCCATTCGCGCGCCGTCTCCGGGGGCAAGCACCTCGTGTTCCTCGAAGGTGGCGTCGCCGAGATCGAGGAGGCGATGATCGCGGGCAAGCTCGCCGCGGGCACGACGCTCCTCGACTTCGTCGAGCTCGCCGCCGCCGACGATCAGGTATGGCCGATGCTCGGTGCACCCGTCTCGCCGCCCGACTGGACCGACGATCCCACCGCCGAGGCCGTCGCGATCATCGAGACCTCCACGGTCTGTGCCGCGATCGCGGCGGCCGACGCCGCCTGCAAGGTCGCCGACGTCACCGTGCGCGATGTCCGCTTCGCCGTCGATCTCGCGGGCAAGGCCTACTTCACGTTGACGGGCACGCTCGCTTCGATCGAGGCGGCCGCCGACGCTGCTCGCGAGGTGATCATCGGGCCGCGCGCCGATCGGCTCGTCGGTCTCGAGGTGATCGCACAGCCGTCGCCTGACCTGCGTGGTCGGCTGTTCCGCTGATCGCGTTCAGCGCTCGAGCAGATCCGCAACGCGGGTACAGGAGACGGCAGCTGCGAGCCAGCGCTCGATGCGCCCGGGGTCTCGCTCGCCTGTGAGCAACGCTCGCTCGTCACTTCCGATCGCAACGCCGCGAGACCGAGCGTCGTCGGCGGTTCGGCGGTTCTTCGCTCAGGTCGCGAGCAGTTCGGAAACCCGGGCACAGGACACCGCGCCGCCGAGCCAGCGCCGGAGGCGGATGGGATCGCGCTCGCTGGCGAGCCGTGCACGCTCGTGGCTTCCGATCGGAACTCCGCGCGACTCGAGGACCGCGATGACCGCGGAAGCAGTTGCTTGGCACCAGGCGTCTGCTTGTCCTTCAGCTCGTCCTTCAGCTCGTCCTTCAGCTCGTTCTGCCAAGAATTCGGGGTGGCGCTGGGCGCGATACGCGCAGACGGCAGCGTCGTCGGCCTTGGCCGCGTCGACCAGCGCCGCGACCGGCAACGCGACCGCGAGTGCCGGATCTTCGATGGCGGCGTCGGTGCCCAGGATCCCCCAGGTCGCGAGCTCGCGGGACCACTCGAACGCGCGCATCCGCACGACGTCGATCGCGAACACGCGCCGGACGCCGCGCGCGACAAGCTTCGCGGCCTTGGTGGCGGCGCTGGGCAGCTTCTCGGTCGCAAGCACTTCGAACGCCAGCTCTTCGAGCTGGCGGCCTTCGGTCACCGGATCGCGGGCGGTCGGGTACACGCTCGCATCGGGGGCCATGTCCTGCTCGACCGCCGACCGGGTGAGCATGTCGAGTGCGACGCTGCGATCGGAGCGCCGATGGGCTCCGAGCAGCGTGGCGAGGCCCCGATGGCTAAGGCCGTGGGGTTCATCGGCGGGCGGCACGTAGACGAGCCTTCCGTCGTCGATCTCGTAGCGGCTCTCCGGGGCGACCAGGCGCTCGTCGACCGGCGGAAGCTCCGTGTTCGTGCGGCTGCCAGGGGACATCATGGATCAGCATACCTCACGCGGTGGGACCATGACCCCGGCACCAGCAAGCACCGCGCCGCGGTCAACGCCGCGCGATCAGGCTCGGGCTCGTCCGAACCGTCCGGTCTCCGGCCCAAGCGGTCCGGATTCCGGATCGATCCCGGACATCCGGCACGAGCGTCGTCGCGTCGTCGAACGAACAACGACTCAGAGGCAGTCTGGATCCTTGCCATCGATCCTACGATCGCCGTCATCATCGCTGCCGTTGTCGCAGATCTCGTCGGGGACCAAGCTCCGATACTGAAACAGCCAGGTGTCGTCGAGCCGCGTGCCGGACGCCGAGGTTCCCGCGTGCAGGACGAGCGAATCCACGGGGCGGTGTGCGGCGAGCCGAGGGTCCTGGCGGGCCACCGGGAGCTCGCCGATCTGTTCGATCTCGACCCAGATGTCGTCTTGGGTCACCGGGTCCGTGGTCAGCGTCCACATGTCGCGCATGACAGTGCCCCCGCCTGCGATGCCCCCGTACAGCACGATGGCCGACAGCTCCGGGCTGAACACCATCGCGGCCGGCGCATCGCCGCCAAGCATCACGACCCGGGGCTGCGACGAAAATGGCGCCCACGTCATCATCGCGTTGAAGCGGCGAGGTGGCGTCATGCCGGTGGTGATCGGGGTCCAGGTCGTGCCGTCAAACTCCCAGGTGTCGTTCAGAACGGCAGGGGTCGCGTCGTCGCTGCGACCGCCGAACAGCACGATCCGCCCGTTGCCGGCGTAGGCCATGCTCGCCCCCCACCGTTTCGGAGGCGACATCGCGGGCGCCAGCTGGGTCCAGGTCTGACCATTGTTCGATCGTGGCCGCCGACGCGAGCGGATCGAGACGAACGGCGACGTCCTGGGTGGCGCCGCCGACGCTGAACACCTCGATCGTCCGCGTGAGTAGGCCCGACTTGGTGCCGACCACCTGGTGAGGCCCTGGCTTGACGCGGCGCTTCTCGACGAACGGGCAGCTCGCGATCGGCTGGCCGTCGAGCGTCACCGTGACGCCCGGCTGCGTGCAGCTCACCGTCAGCTCCGCGATCTGCTTGGCGAGCAGCTTCTCGTAGGCAAGCGCCTCGTTATAGATCTGATCCTCGAGCGGCGCCGCGCCGTACTTGAGAGCGAGCTTGAGGTTCTCGGACGCCTCGGCGAGCTTGTCGAGCTGGATCAGGCAGCGCACGAGGTTGAACCGGATCGCCGGATGCTCCCACTGCGCGACGGCCGCGTTGTAGTTGTCGAGCGCGAGCGTGTAGTTCTTCTCGAGCATCCGGGCGTTGCCCGCATCGAGAAACTGCTTCGCCTTTGCTTTCCGTGCATCGCTCACCCCGACCGCCCACGGCGCCGTGTCCGCACGCGCGGGGGCGGCCGCAAGCAAGCTGGCGCAGGCGACCAAACAGACTACTCCCTTCATCCAGATACGTTATCGCATCGAAGGTCATGGCGGGTGTTGCTGGGCGGTCCCGCCACGAGCTGAGCCTCGGATCAGTGCGTCTCGACGGCGGGCTCGGTGAGCGTCAGCTCCGACAGCGCCACCTGCAGCCGGCTCCGCACTGCCGCCAGCGCTTCCGTGCGCGTACCGAGCGTTCGCGCGATTGCATCGGACTCCGCCGTCGTCTGGGTCAGGCTCGCGACGAGCTTCTTGCGGAGGTCCTCGGCACCGCGCACGCGCTCGAGCGCCTTGATGCTGCCGCGCAGCTCGTACGCGCGCGCCGAGATCTCGGAGATCCGCGAGCGCAGCGCGACGAGCTCGTCCTCGATGCCACCCATCTCCTTGCGGAGCGCGATCGCGGCCTTCACCCTCTCACCGAGCTCGGCGGGGAGCCTTCCGCCATCGACGTAGACGCCGAGCTCCGTGTGGCCCGCGTCGAGGATAGCGATCGAGGACCGGCGTGGCTGGCGCTCGTCGATCGTCAGCGTGCTCTTGCGCGCTGCGTGGATCGGGAGCGGGACGAGGTAGGCGTCGGGTTGATCGATGGTGTTTGGCGGCAGGTCCTTCACGGTGTAGCCGGCGGACTTGCCGTGGCGGATGTAGATCGTGCGGGTCGGATCGTGGCCCGGAGAGACCGCATAGGTGGTCGTGCGGATCGCCGCGTTCTCGACGGTCATCACGCCCCGGTGCATCGCGACGAGGCGGACCGGCTGGACGTCGTCGACGTTCGCGGAGGTGACGGTCGTGCTGCCGTCGAGGGCGTACGGGATCCAGGTTGTCTCGCCGAGCTGGAGGCGCGAGAGGAGGCTGTCACCGACGAACGTCCCGCCCGAGAAGATCGCGATCGGGCCGGGCTCGAGCGTGTAGCCGCTCGAGTTCTCGAGCCGCGCGACGCGGAACGGGTGGCGATCGCTGCCCGGTGCGTTGGCGTCGGGTCGAAACAGGAGCGCGTCTTCGCCGCGCACGGACTTGTTGAGGATCGAGACCATCGACGAGGCGCCGCGGCGGATCGAGACCGGCTCGGTCAGGGCGTAGCGCACGGAGCCGGCAACGGTGGCGGGCGTCGTGCGCGAGTGGACGCTCGCCTGCATCGAGGCGGTGCTGAGCTTCTGCGGTGCGCTCTGGCGGGCGCGGTAAGACGGCGATTCGGTCGCGGTCTCGTTCGTACGCCTCAGGATGAGGAACTCGACGCGGCGGTTCTTGGCCTCGGAGGCGGCGTTCGCGAGCGGCGCGGCAGGGCTGGTGGCGCCGTACGGCGTGACCTCGAGGCGGCTCGGGTCGACGCCGCGCCGGACCAGCTCGCTGCGGACGGCCTCGGCGCGCATCGATGACAGGCCCCATGCTTCCGGCTCGTCGGCGCCGGCGTGGCCACCGAGCTCGATCAACGCGATCTCGGGATTGGTGCGTAGCGTGGCGGCGGTCGCATCGAGGATCGGGTTTGCGGCGCTCGCGAGGACGGCGCTGCCGCGCGCGAAGACGATGGTCTCGAGGATCATCACCGACGAGCTCGTGACGATCACGCGGCCGCGATCCGGGCAGCCGTCGCTGTCGTCGCTGCCGTTGTAGCTCTCGCTCTCGCTCGGGCACTTGTCGTCGACATCGACGATTCGATCCTGGTCGTTGTCGGCATCGGGGCAGCCGTCGAAGTCCTCGAAGCCGTCGAGATCCTCGCTGGCGTTCGGACACAGATCATCGACATCGAGGATCGCGTCCGCATCGCGGTCCATCGCGCCGGTGGTCTCGGTCGCGATCGGGCCGAGCACGGTCGGGGAGACGAGGCGGCCCGTGACATCGGGGCGCTGGACATACTCGGGCGTGTGGAGGTCGTGCGCGAACGACATCGGTGCACCTGTCGCGAGCGTGAGCTGCACGCCGCTCCAGTCCTCCTGCGACGAGTTGTTGACCATCGCCCAGCCCTGGAGCAGCGCCGTGGATTGCTGGTCGTCGAGGACGAGGCGATAGGCAGCCTTCCAGGTCGGGGTCGGGACCGCGTAGCCGACGAGCAGGTCGTGGATCCGTCCGGCCGCGAGCCGCACGTCGATCGCGATCGTTCGGTCCTTGTCACCGGCGACCGGGACGTCGACCGTCGCGACGCCGGAGCCGTGGCGGTCGATGACCGTCAGCGTCTTGAGGACGTCATCGAGCTCGGGCTTCGAGAACGACAGTCGGAGCTTGCCGCCGGTGAGCTGGCCGGTGCGCTCGAAGTAGCCGATCCCGTTCTGGTACAGGATCACCCGGCGCAATTGCATCGGGCGCGACGCAGTCGCACCGCACCCCATCGACCCGAGGCAAAGGACGGCGATCCACCGAGAGGCTCTCATGCGGGCACTGTGCCGCCCGCGTGCCTCCCGGTTACATCACCACGACTGCATCTTGCTGATCGTCACCCGGTTCATCACGATCGGAGTGTTCGGCTTGTTGCCGGCGTCCTGGGGCACGCGCGCGATCTGCTTGACCAGATCCAGCTCTTTGCACTGGCCGAAGATCGTGTGCTTGTTGTTGAGGTGGCTGGGGGCGACCTCGGTGATGAAGAATTGGCTGCCGTTCGTGCTCGGACCCGCGTTCGCCATCGCGAGCGTGCCCGGCTCCATCGACTTGCCGTTGTTGAACTCGTCACCGAACTGGTAGCCGGGGCCACCGCGACCGACGCCGAGTGGATCGCCGCCCTGGATCATGAACTCCGCGATCACGCGGTGGAAGATCAGGCCGTCGAAGTAGGGCTTGTCCTTGGTGATCTCACCCGTCTTCGGGTTGAGCCACGGCTTCTTGCCGGTCGCGAGACCGACGAAGTTCGCGACGGTCATCGGCGCCGCTTCGGGGAACAGCTCGCAGTGGATCGCGCCCATCGAGGTCTCGAACGTCGCGACCATCTTGCCCTGGCCCTTGAGGTCCTTGGAGTACTCCGCGAGATCCGCGGCGACCGGCGGGCGCACCTCGTCGTTGGACGGCGGCGGGGTGCTGGGCGGCGGGTTGGACGGTGGCGGGTTGGACGGCGGCGGGTTGGACGGCGGCGGATTGGCCGGCTTGCCCTCGCCGTTGTTCATCGCCGCGGCGCCCCCACCGGTCTCGGTCGGAGCGTTGGGCTCGCTGTTCTTGTTCTTGTGCTCGCAGCCAGCGAGCGCGGTCACCAGGAGGATCGGACCGAGGAGCTTGGTTCGCATGTCGCGCGAAACATGGCGCAAAGCGCGCGCCGCTGCAACCGCTGCTACATGCGTCGCGTCGGCGCAGGCTCGCGCTCGGGGGGCAGCCGCTTGCGGAGCGGCAGCTCACGAACGACCGGAGGTACCTCGGTGGTGCTTGCCGGTGGGGTCCGGGCGAGCACGAGGGTCACGGCAGGCGCGCAGGTCACGGCCCGTCCGCTGACCCCGATCCCGGTGGTCGCGAGCTCGGTGCACACGGCGTCGTAGCTCGCCGTTGCCGGCGTCAGCTTCGGTGCATCGCCACCGCGACCGGCGATGCCCTGGAGGAGGAACTGCGGTGACTCGACGAGCGCACCGCACACGCGGCGCAGGTTCGCCGCAGTGACGCCCGACGCAGGCCCATCGAGCGCGCCGACGATCGCGGTCAGCGCGTCGCGCTCTGCACCCTCGGCGATCGCGGGCTCGCCGATCAGGCGATCCTTGAGTGCGGCGACGAGGTCGCTCGCGAGCGCGGTCGGATCGGCCGCCGCCGACGCGACGAGGCGATCGACGAAGTCCTGCGCCACCCATGCCGGTCGGGCGCACGCACCGTAGCGATCCTCCCAGGCAAGGCGCGCCTGGAAGTCGAGGCCGCGGAACCCGCGCTCGCTGTTGCGGAGGAACGTTCCGATCCCGAGCTGGAACGGGATCTCCGTCGACGGGAACATCCCCTTCATGACGCAGACGTTCTGGTAGGTCTGACAGCACGCGCTCTGACCGCTCTGGCAGAACCCGTTGAGCTGCTGGCACGTCGTCGAGTTCTCGCAGCCCTCGCCGAAGTCGGGGAACCGCTGGCCGCCCGGAGCTGCGGACCACTCGAGCGCAGCGGACGTCGCGGCGATCAGTGTGCGCGCGTCGACCGCGGTGACCGCGTCACCGGGGCCGTTCTTGCGGCGGGTCTCGTCGGCATCCGCGGTTACCCACGGATCGAACACGGCAGGGTAGGTGTACGGCGAGGCGCCGCAGCCAGCCTCGGCGGGCTGGCGGTCGAAGTAGTCGCTCGCGACGATCGCCGCGAGCAGCGCCTTGAGCGAGAAGCCCGACTTCGCGAACGTGGTCGCGAGGCTGTACAGCTGCTTGCTCGCAGCCTCGTTGCGCGGGAAGTAGTTCGCGATCGTCAGCGAGGTACCGGTCGCCTGCTTCCAGATGTCCTCGGTGATCTTGAGCGTGACGAGCCATGCGAGCGCGGTGTCGGGGTCCGAGATCGCGGCGTCCCCCGGCAGCGCGTTGCCACGGAGTGCGGTGAAGCCACGCCCGAGCGCGGCCTCGAGATCGTAGACCGTGCTGCGCTTGCCGGTGAGGCTCGCGAGCTTGCCGTCGACATCCGCGATGTCGTCGCGAATCGACGTCGGCGTCGCGAACGTGCCGCACCGCGAGCTCCAGCTCCATGGCCGCGAGCTGCCCGCATCGACGAAGTCGTCGACGCGGAACGCTGCATGAGCGCGCTCGGAGGCGACGCCGTTTGCGTTGCCGTAGACCGCGAGCTCGGCCGTGCCGGGCACCGGCCAGTGGCGATCGAACTCGGGGTCGTCACTGTCGGTGACCGACATCGAGCTGGTGTGGCAGCCGAGACAGACCACGTCGCGGTGGAGGTAGCTCGCGTCGAACGTGCCGCCGAAGTCCTCGCGCCGCGCGAGCTCCGCCTCGATGGCCGGGACGTTCGCCGCGGGGATCGGGTGGCTCACCATCGAGAAGATCTGCGCGCGATAGATCGGCGTCAGATCGTCGAGGAGCAGAGCGCTCTTCGCGAGGTCGATCATCGTGAACGAGCTGCCGTCCCCGTTGCCGGTCGCGCGCTGATCGCGTACGGCGATGGCGAGCGCAGGGGTTGGCGTCGCCCGCAGCGCGTCGTCCCAGCAGCTCGCCTCGGACTGGATGTTGAGCCGCTGCACGTGGAGCGCGTCCATCACGACATCGGTCCAGCGGTCGACGAACTCGGGGCGGTTCATGATCGCGCGGGCGACCACATCGCGCGGATCGTCGCCGAGCTCGGCCGCGGCCCTGTACAGATCGACGTAGGCATTGACCTCGGCCTGGCCCTTCGGCCGGCGCCCATCGAGGGCAAGGAACGCCTGGCGCACGAACGAGGCTGGATCTCCGTCGCACTGATCGAACGTGTTCGTCCCGGGGCCGTCGACACCGGCATCGGGTGTGGCGTCGTTGCCGCAGCCGGAGCAGCCGCTGGCGCCGAGGCCGACGCTGATCATGATTCCGATCGCAGGGAGGAGCCGCATCACACGCTCCTTCCGAGGAACTTGCTGATCGAGCGTTGCGCCGCATCGAGCTCGTTGGTCGCGCCCGGGACATCGGCGACGTTGAAGCCGTCCGCCGCGAACGGCCACATGCCCATCGCGAGCATCGCTGCGATCCGGTTCTCCGACGGCGTCGCATACGACGTCGCGTACCCGTTCTTGCCGATCGCGCCCGACACACCCTTGTGGGCCGTGGAGATCGGGCCGCCGATGAACGCGGTGACGTAGCCGTAGGGATGATGGTTGCGTCCGTCGCTGCCCTGCCGGCCTGGCGTGCGACCGAACTCGGTGTTGAGGATGATCAGCGTGTCGTCGAGGGAGATCTTCGTCGGGTCGGTCTCGCCCGGCGCGTTGATGATGCCGAGCAGCGACTGCAGCATGTTGTCGAAGTTGACGGCGGTGTCCTGCGCGTTGCTGCTGTGCGTGTCGTAGCCGCCGCCACCGGAGGCCTCGTAGAGACCGGTATCCGAGACGCAGACGTAGGACGCGGGCTCGGTCGGATGCGTGAGGAGCTGACGCGCGGCGGTGAGCCCCATCAGCGGCAGGCTGCGGCGCGTGGTGCCGCACGAGCTGCCATTGCGGGCCATGAACAGATCATCGGTGACCACGTTGCGGATCGCGTCGGAGCGCTTCGACGTCTCGTAGGCGACGGCGAAGTCATCCGTGCGTGCGCTGCGGACGCGCGCGTCGCCGGGCCAGGTCAGGCGAGCGTTGTACTGCTCGAGGTACGCACCGACGAGTGCGTCGTGCTGTCCGCGATTGGCGCCGACGCCGTTGCGTGCGAGGAGGTTCGTGAACCTGGTCGCGTTGTCGGTCTTGACCATCAGCGGCCGCGCGGCCCCGAGGTGCGAGCCCGCGGACGCCGCGGCCGCGACGTTGTCGCTCGACACGCCGCCCGTCGCGAACACGTACGAGTGCGGCGAGGCACGACCGGGCGTCTCCCCGCTGTCGAGACGCGCGCGCTGGATGTGCGTTCCGAGTCCGGCCGCGTTGGGCTGGCCAACGGGGCGGCCGGTGAGCGCCATCGGCACCGCGGCCTCGTGCGGCTCGAGGTTGTGGCGCTGCACCACGAGGCGCATGCGATTGACGACGTCGGTGCGCGTGAACAGTCGGTGCGCGAACGGCCCGATCTCGACATTCGCGGTGTTCGCATCGGCGCCGAACGTCCGATCCATGTCGGGGTTCCCGCATGCGGAGTTTGCTGCTGCAGTGCCGGTCGGCAGCGCGTAGTACATCGTGTTGCGGTACTGCGGATCCGGATCGTCGGACCGGCCGTAGTCGCGAACGTAGTAGAGCGTCTCCCACGGCGAGAGCCCGCCGTAGAGGAAGACCTCGAGAACTTTCTTCGCGCGCTGCGCGACGGGCAACTGGACCGAGTCGGTCCCTCCCGGAAACGCTCCGAACGTGTCGGCGCGCGAGCGCCCGACCCACGGTCCAACCATGACCGCGGCACCCGCCGCCCCGCCCGCGACCGTCAGGAACGTTCGCCGTTTCATGGCGCGTACGGTACCCGCGCAGCCCTCTGGGGAGCACCACGTTCGCTCAATCCCCCTCTCAGTTCGATGCGGCCGGCTCGCAGATATGGTTCCGTGTCACATGCGCGCTCTCCTGGTGGTGGCCGTGGTGGTGGCAACTGGTGGAAATGCTGAGGCTCAGCGCTGGATCGACGCCACGACGGACTGCCTCGGGATCACCGCCCAGTGGAGCAACAAGGTCGACGTCGGCGATCTCGATTCCGACGGCAAGGTCGATCTCCTGATCGCGAACGGTGGCGACTACGACACGGCCGGCACCCCCGAGCCGGTCCGGGTCTGGCGCAACCTCGGCGGCTGGGGCGCCGCGGGCTCGCACTGCACCGAGATCTCCGCGCAGGCGGTCGCCGGCTTCACGGGCCTGTCGCGCGTGATCAAGGCGATCGATCTCGACGGCGACAAGGACCTGGATCTGGTGACGGGTGGCGCATACCAGACGCAGCTCAAGCTGTTCACGCGCAACGCCGGCACCTGGACCGACGCGAGTGCGCAGCTCCCCCAGCAGCTCACGAGCATCGGCGACGTCGAGGCGGGTGACGTCGATGGCGATGGCGATCTCGATCTGCTCCTCGCCGAGTGGGGGGCGATGGCGCCGAGCGCACCGGGCTACCTCGGTGGCCGTACGCGGCTCTACCTCAACAACGGGCAGGGCACGTTCACCGAAGCGACGACGACGCACATGCCCGACATCCTCATGAGGTGGTCGTGGGACGTCGAGCTCGCCGATGTCGACAACGACTGGGATCTCGACGCGCTGGTCGCGTGCAAGCGCTGCACGACGAGCTACGTGTTCATCAACGATGGCACCGGCCACTTCTCCGACGCACCCAACGCGCTGCCGCACTTCGCGAACAACTACGACTTCGAGCCGATGGATCTCGACGGAGACAGTGACCTCGACCTCGTCACGATCAACGACGGCCCGCAGCTCCGCGAGCACCTGCTCGTCAACAACGGCATGGGCGTCTTCACCGACGAGACCGCGACCCGACTGACCGGCACCGCGAACCCCGCCAACGCCGACGACAACGCAGCGATCTGGCTCGACGCCGACGCCGACGGCGATGCGGATCTGCTGTTCGCCACGCTCGGCACCGATCGCCTGCTGCTCAACACCGCGGGCGTGTTCGCGCTCGCGCCGATGGCGACGCCGAACGACACGCCAGGCTCGCTCGGGATCGCGGCCGCGGATCTCGATGACGACGGCCGCCTCGATCTGTTGCAGGGACAGGGCGAGACCGCGTCCGCCGACAAGGTGCAGCTCGCGAGCTCGATGATCTCGATCGACACCGTCGCGCCATCGGTCACCGTCGAGCAGAAGCTCGGGAGCTCGGCGGTCGGCGTGCTCCACGCGCGCGTTCACGATCACCAGGGACCCTCGCGCGCGCACGACTGGCAGCGCGTCTGGCTCGAACACGACGGCTTCGCTGCGGTCACGGCATTCGAGTCCGCACCTCCCGAGCGCGTCATGGTCGACATGGTGTGGATCGGCGAGTTCCTGTGGGCCGCCCCGGCACTCACGGGCGTCGGGAGCTACCGCGCGTGCGCCACGGATCGCCGCGGGAATTCTGCGTGCTCGGACTATGTCTACGTCTACGGCGGCGGCGGCGATGGCGTCCCGACAATCGACGCCCCGGGCGGCGGCGGTGGCTCCGACCCCGGCGGGTGCTGCGGCGCGGGCCGCGGTCCGGGCTCGGTGGTCTTGCCCCTCGCCCTGGTCCTCCTCGGCGTGCGACGGCGGCGCCGCGACGGCGCTCGTACGACCAACGTGTGAAGGCGGCGGGCAACCGCGCGGTCTTTTGTGGTGGCGGGCCGGGAGATGTCGTCAAGGCCTTCCATGACTCCCCCGCTGTTTAACGTCCGCCGCCTCCAGCGGGTCGGGTCGTAAGTGTCCTGGCTCGACAAGTCGCTGCAGGTCGCCACCGGGATCCCGGGGGCCTACCGTGCCGCAGTCGCCGGCACGACCGACTGGCTGGGCGGTGAGCCCAGCGTCGCGGATCCCGCAACGGCCCCCGGTGGAAGCCCGCTCTACCCGGGTGATCCGGCTGGCTCGTGGGCGACCGTGGGCCAGACGATCGGCGACCTCGGCCGAGGCGTCGCGCAGGAGACTGCGATGGGCCTGTTCGATGCGAGCGGCCAGCTCGATGTCGGTGGCCTCCTCGATCGCCAGGACGCCCAGCGGGACCTGTCCGATCGCTTCCAGGTCGTCCCGGAAGCCAGTGCCGGCGACGCGTCCAATCGGGTCACGCAGGACGAATACGAGGCGATCGCGCGGCAGTTCAGCGACATCCGGCGCGGTACCTCAGACCTGAAGCTCGACGGCGCAGCCGCGGGTTCCGGTCAGCCAGCGTGGGAGGCAGGCATCCAGGCAAGCATCGCCGACCTGATGATGACCGACGTCGGCCGAGCTCAGATCGACACGCTCGCGGACAATCAAGTCGGAGGGCACGCCCGGACGACCACGATCCAGCCGCGCGTCGACAAGACGGGGGCCCTCGACAACTCGAACGCGCACGTGGACGCTCCGGGAGGCGATCTGGCAGCGACGATGCGGGGTCCGAACGGGGAGCCGGGTGTGGGGTTCGATGCCTCCGTGTTCATCAACCCGGGCATCGTCGGCGGTCTTCGCTCCGACGTGATGCTCGCCCACGAGCTTCCGCACGCGACCAGCGTGACGCAAGGAACGAGTGCGTCGGGCTGGTTCAACGGCGGCGGAATCGATCGTGGCAACGCCATCAATGCCGAGCGGCAGGCGGTCGGTCTGTCACGATCGGATGCTCCCGACGGGCGCGCGTATCCGGGGGAGGAGGGTGGCAACGAGAACGCCTACCGGCTGGCGCGCAACGAGCTCGGCGATCGCTTGCTGCCCCGGACCTCGTACAGGAGCTCGACCCCCACGATTCCAGGCGAGGCGCCTGCATCGATGTCCGATGGCGAGCTCGGGGCCGCCTGGCTCGCCCACAACCTGGGGCCCGATGTCCCGATGTTCCAGCGCGTCGCGAAGCCCCAGTAACTCCCCCCACGCCCTGCTGCTACGATGAAGGTGTGAAGTCCGCAGGACAGGGATTCGTACTCGGCGCCGCGAACGTTCTGTTGATCGCGCTCGGCATCGGCTTCATGGAGCGCTCGGGCGAGGCGGCGGTGATGGTCACGATCTTCGGGATGATTCCCGGTGTACTCGCGGGCCTCGTCCTCGGTCTCGTCGCGGGCCACATGGAGTCCTATGGCGTCGTGCCGCGCATCGCCGCGCTCGTGGTCCCCGCGATCCTCGTCGTGATCGTGCTCGCGACCGAGTTCGGGATGAACGAGCTCATCCCCGTCGCGTCGATCCCGACCGTCGTCGCGGCACTGCTCCTCGAGAGGTCGACGCGCAAGATCGTTCCGCCGCCGGTGCCCGTCGCGCAGCTCCGCGTGTAGCGATAGAGTCGAGGCTTGATCACGCCGCCACCAGGATGGACGCAGCACCACGGCGAACACCTGGTGACGCTCTACCCGCCGGGGGGAGGCGCGCGGATCCGCTTCTACGAACGCTTGCGGCCGTTGATGCGGTTCTCACGCGTGATCGAAGCGGTCCTCGAGCGTGACCCGCTGTTTCGTGTCAGCTCGCTCCACGATGCGCAGACCGTGACCACCATCGAGGGTGAATACGGCGCCTGGGTTCGCGTCAGCGGCACGCGCGAAGGCGTCGCGGCGACACGCTTCATCGGCGCGGTGTTCGGAGACGAGTTCGTCGGTGCGATCGATGCATTCGTTCTCGATGCCGCGCGCACGACAGCGATCGAACAGACCGCGCGCGACTTGCTCGCGAGCTCGACATTCGCGCTGGGTACGCGCCGGCGGCGGTTCCTCTACCAGCCACCCGAGCGTTGGTGCGCACTCCAGAGCGGCCTGGTCGCGAACTGGTATCCGCCCGACTTTCCGCGCAACCGAGCGAACCTCGTCGTGCTACCAGCCGAGCCGACGCATCAGACCCCCTACGAGCTTGTCGATGTGGTGCGGCTCCTCGCGGCACAGCAGGGGAGCGGCGGCACGCTCGCCGGCGAAGTCGAGGATGTCGAGATCCGATCGTCGGGAGGGCTCGTGGGCCGGCGGTGTGCGTTCACCGTTCGCCGAGGAGAGCATCAGCTTCATCGCCATGAGCTCGCCGCGTTCGTGTCCGGCCCTTACGCGTATCGAGTGCGGCTGGAGTCGCATGTTCCGGATCGCGCGGCCGAGCACCATCAAGTCTTCCTCGCGACCGTCCGCTCCGTGATGGCTGTCCCCGAGCCGGAGACGGGCCGAACCGGGACCCCACCACCGCCCGATGGCTCGCTCGCCTACTGGGCGGACTGACGTGCGGCTCCAGATCGAGATCCCGGCCACGTGGTCGCGCAGCCCCGACCGGCACACGGGCGAGGAGGTGGCGAGCATCCCTGGCAACGGCCTGACGCCCGACGGGCGGATCATGTGGGGACCCTTGATCCTGCTCCCCGACGAGCAACGGGCCTGGATCGACGCCGCGATCCGACGAGACATTCCCGAGGGCGCGGAGGTCCAGATCGTGAGCGAGATCGTCGGCGAGACCACCACTGGGTGGCCCGTGCGCATGGTCGAAGTGACCGTCCATCCCGCGGTGCGTGCTCCGGCGAACGAGTGGCGGATCGTCGCGTTCTACGCTTTCTTTGAACACGCAGCCATCGCGTGGAGCCGCGCGAGCGATGAAGCCCGCTATCGAGCTCAGCGCGAGACGATCCGGGCGGTGCTGCTCGGCGCCACGCCGGACTGGTCGGGTGAGCCAGCGTGTCTGACCGAGCTGTGGGACGTGGTGACGCGGAGCGCTCCACGACAGAGCTTCGACCCACAGCGTGCGATCGTGAGCCCGCGAGGCAATGCGCCTCCAGACACCAACGCGGCCGTTCGCGAGCGGCTCGCAACGCTCGAGCTCGAGCTCGCCGTGAGCCCGTCCCCCGGGCACCACGTGGCACGCGCGTACTTGCTCCGCCAGCTCGGCGAGCACGACGCGGAGATGGCGGCGTTTCGCAGCGCGCTCGCGCTCGATGTCACCTGCGCGGATGCGCACGACGGGCTCGCGGCTGCGCTTGCCGCGCGTGGGCACGAGCGCGAGGCGATCGCCGCGTGGGAGGCTGCCGCCGCGGCGGACCTCACGAATGCCGATCCGTTGTTCAATGCCGGCATCGCCTGGTTTCGCCGCGGTGACTACGCCCTGGCACTCGCCGCCTGGCAGCGTGCACTCGAACGTGCCCCGCGCGAGTTCTGGATCACGCGCAAGCTGATCCAGGCTCACCATGCTCTTGGCCAGCTCGACGCAGCCGCGAGGGCGCGTGCCGCGTTGCTCGAGATCTGGGAGACCTCGCCGGATCCTGCGGTCCGGATGCAGGACGAGTACGTGTTCGCTCAGGTTTCGGTCGGCGCGTTCGTCGTGCACGCCTTCGAGACTCTGCGACCGCGAGATCCGAGCTCGTATCCGCTCTACACGTTCCGCGTCGTCGATGCGGCCCCCCAGACACCACCCATCCTGGTCGCACTCGAGACCAGCGAGTATGCGAAGAAGCGTGGCGCCCCGTACGTCCTCAGCATGTTCGACGGCACGACGTATCGCGCGGTCGGGACCTACGCACAGCTTCCTCCGTACGCCGACCTCGAGAAGACCGTCGTGACGTTGATCGAAGCAGCGCTCGCCAGGCGTAGTGTCACGCGATGAGCAGCGATCCGTGGTGGTCCCGCGCCGCCGAGCTCCCGCCTGCGTTCAGCGCTGCGTGGCGCGAACCCGAGCGCTGGCGTCGCCTCGCGGAGGATCGCGCCGCCGGGCAGCGCTACCTCCCGCTGCCCGAGCTGCTCACGCCGTCCGCGGCGGCCACGATCCGTGATGCGGTCCTGGCACTGCCGATGACGAGGCTCACGACCGTGCTGCTCGACGCCGACCGTCGCCTCCTCGCCACCGACGAGGTCGCCACGTGGCTCGATCTCCTCCAGGGCGACGCGTTGCGTGCACTGGTCTCCGAGCTGCTCGGCCGGCCGATGCCGCGCGGCCTCGTGGTCAACGCGTGGCGCTTCGGGCGCGGTGACTTCATGGGCGTGCACCCCGACGGTCGCCTCTATCGCGGCACGATCTCGCTCGGGCTCTGCACCGGCTGGACGGCGGACGACGGCGGCGCGATCGCGTTCGGCGATCGCGATGGCGAGTCCTTCGTGGTGCGGCAACGCTGGCTTCCTCACCTCGGCGATGCGTGCCTGTTCGCGCCCGACGTCGACACCTGGCACTCCGTCGAGGCGGTGCGCACGGACGCGATCCGCCACTCGCTCACCGGGTGGTGGACCGAGCTCGAGGACGGGCTCACGCGCGGCCGCGCGAGTTAGTGCCAGAAGCCGATCGATGCCGCGACGTTGCGGTACTGCGACGCCACGTCGCCGGTCAGCGAGATCCGACCGCGGCGCTTGCCGAACAGCCAGAACTCGAACACGCGGAGCTCGACGCCGAACGTGACGTGCAGGCGTCCGCCCTGATCGACGAATCGCTCGGGCTCCCAGTAGCTGCCGGCTCGTAGTCGCAATCGACCGGGAATCGCCTCCACCTCGGCACCCGCGCGCACGCTGACCGCGGTGTGGCGGCCGGAGCGCTGGAGCTGCTGGATCCCAAACGCTTCGATGCCGAACGCGTTCGGTGAGCTACCGGTGACGAGGACGTCGGTGGTGATGGTCAGTGCTTGCTCGTCGCGGAAGCGGCGCTTGATGAGCTGGTTCCACGGCGTCGGACCGAACCGGTACGCGAAGCCGGCGATCGCGCGCGCAGGCGACACGACGTTGTTCGGCAGGATGTAGCCCATGCAGTTCTCGGGATCGCACGACGAGTTGACCTCGAAGCCGCGGATCCGACTCTCGACCGCGCCGGCGATCCGGAAGTTCCGCAGCCAGGGCGTATAGGTGATGCCGCCGACGAGGCCGTAGCCGGTGATCGAGAACACCTCGTCGCCGCTGTCCGCATTGACCCGGAACAGCACCTGCTGGATCCCGAGCCCGATCGACAGATTCTGCTTCGGCAAGTGCTTCGCGAGGACACCCCGGAACCGCAGTCCTTCAGCGAGGAGGTCGTCCTCGGGCTCGGGCGTCTCGTTGACGATCGGCGTCCGCTGGCCCGAGATGGTTCCCGCCACGGCCCAGTCCTTGATCCGCAGGCCGAGGCCCGAGGTGAAGAGCTGCGCACCACCCGCGCCGACCGAGATCCCGTTGTTGTCGTAGTCCTTGGAGCCCGACGCGCTGAGGATGTCGAAGTGATAGTCCCAGCTCCAGCGGTCGGTATCGGTGGTCTCGCGCACCGCGGGCGCCGATGGATTGATCAGCGCTCCGGCGGTGCCAACGATCAGTGCTGCCCCGGCGCCGCCCATGGCGACCCACGCCGTGTTCCCGATCGCGACGCCGTCATAGATGTCGATCGCGTAGTCCCGGTTCGTGATCGGCCCGTCGGCATGCGCAGGCGCAGCTGCACCGAGCGCCACGGTAAAGGCCAAGACGGCAACGCGACCCACGCCCCATCATAGCCAGGCCGGGCTATCTTCGTGTGCATGTCCGGCGGCGATGAGGGCCCCAGCAGCGGATCGACCAGCGAGTCGACCCGGGAGGGCAACCGCGGGTCCGCTCCCGCGATCGAGTCTGCGGCGGCGTCGGCACTCTCGCTCGTCACCGTCCCGTTCAAGCGCCGGTTCCTCGTCCCGACCGTCGTCCTCGCGTTCGCGGAGCTGTTCGCGATCGGCTACCCGCTGTGGGTCGCATTCGAGCTCGACAAGATCGGCGGCGAGACGCTGCTCGGCACCGCGCTTCCCGTCGGCATCGGTGCCTGCATCGTCTGGCTCGCCGCGATCACCGCGTGGATTCTGCCGCTGTGGTCCGCGGTCGGCGCGCGTCGCCGCGGTGAGCGGGTCAACAAGGATCTCGCCGCGCGGGCGTACCGGATCACCATCAAGGGACCCGTGCGCGTGTTGCTGCTCCGCACGGGGCTGTGGGCCGGCGCCGCATGTTTGACCGGCGTATTCCTCCACCTCTACCAGGACTGGCCGATCCAGCGCGTCGCCGAGATCACGGCCGTCGCCGCCGTCCACGCGTACGTCGTGTCGTGCGTGCGCGCGGTGTGGTGGGCACAGATCCTCGGAGACATTCGACAGCGGCTGTTCGCCGCGGGCTCACCGCTCAAGAAGTTCGACGACAGTCACTTTCGCCGGTTCCTGCTGGTCGCGATGATCGTCGCCGGCGGCGTGCTCGGCTCGCAGGGTGCGTTCGCGTACTACTTCGTGCTCACCCGCGAGCAGTACCTCCAGCTCCAGACGTTCTATCCCGTCGCGGCGATCATCGGTGTGTGCGGCTGGTCGCTGCTCGCGCGGATGTTCACGTTCGATCTGCGGAGGTACCTGCGGCAGTCGAGGGGCGAAGTCGTCGAGGGCGCTCCGCCCGCAGCGTCGATCTATCGCCGCGCGCAGGCGCTGCCGTACCGGCTCGCGCTGACGACGATCGCCGTGTGGGTTGTCATCGCGATCACGGGCGCGCTGGTCTGCCGGTTTCGCCTCGGGTTCGACGTCGACGACACGATCATCCTCACGGTCGCGACGCTCGTGCTCGCGGTCGCCGGTGCGATCTACGAACAGCTCTGGTATCGCGACGTGCTCCGCCCGCTACTCGCGCACCTGACGCAGCGCTATCGCGTTCCCGTGCGCAGCATCGCGCCGTCGCTGTCGCTCCGCAGCAAGCTGATGCTGTCGTTCGGCGGCGTCGTGCTCCTCGCGTGTGGCATGGCGCTGCTCTGGGGCTTCGTGCAGTACAAGAGCCTCGCGAATGCTGCCGCCGGCCGGCAGTCGCGGGTCGGGCTCGCGTGGATGCACTCGGAGCTGCAGACGGAGATCGCGGCGATGACGACTCCGCCGACGCCGAACGCCGTGCGCGAGGCGCTGCGGCGAATCTCGACGGCCGCGCCCGAGGCGCCGGTCATGTACTACGTCGATCACGACGACGGAAGCCTCGCTGTCGGTGGAGGACCGTCGGGGGCGCCGGTCTTGCCGTGGTACACGCGCGCGCAGATCGGGAAGCACGGGAACCAGATCGCCGTGAGCTCGGCGGGCCTGACCGGCCGCTCGGAGCGGCTGTTCCTGAGCTGGCAGGGCACTCGCTACGATCTCGGCTCGAGCGCGGTGTTCTACCCGAGCTACCGCGGTCGCGGCGAGTCGATGGTGCGGCCGCTCAAGGAGCTGCTCGTGTTCTTCCTCGTTCTGTTCGCAGCGTGCGGCGGCATCGTCGCGTTCACCGTCGCGCAGTTCATGGCGCCGATCCGCCGCCTCGAGCAGCGCGCGGATGCGATGGCCCGCGGCGAGCTCGCAGATCCGGTAGCGGCCGGCGGAGAGGGTGACGAGATCGGGCGCCTCACGCTCGCACTCGAGGAGATGCGCCGGGCGCTACGCGACAAGCTGCGCTCGACCGAAGAGGTCAACCTCGATCTCGAGCGCGCCGTGCAGATGCGGACCGCCGACCTCGCACGCAAGAACCGCGAGCTCGCCGAAGCGCTCGACAAGCTGACGCGTGCACAGAAGCAGCTCGTCCAGTCCGAGAAGCTCGCGTCGATCGGTCAGCTCGTCGCTGGCATCGCGCACGAGATCAACAATCCGGTGAACGCGATCGTCAACACCGTCGGTCCGCTCGAAGAGGCGATCGGCGAGATCGACGGCATGGATGCCGCGGGCCGCACCGAAGCAGTGAAGGATATGCGCGACATGATCCGTGTCGTCCAGCGCGGCGCCCAGCGCACCAAGGCGATCGTCTCGGCGTTGCACAACTACTCGCGTACCGACGACGAGAGCGTGGTCGATTTCGACATCGATCGCTCGATCGACGACTCGCTCGAGTTGCTCCGCCACCTCCTCAAGCAGAACGTCACCGTGACCAAGCAGTTCGGTGAGGTCGGTCGGGTCCGCGGCCACGCGGGTCAGATCAACCAGGTGTTCATGAACCTCCTGACCAACGCGGCGCAGGCGCTCGCCGGTCGCGACAACGCGACGGTCACGATCGTGACGACCGGAGACGACGAGAATGTGGTCGTCAAGATCGGCGACAACGGCCAGGGCATCCCGGCCGACGTCTTGCCGCGGATCTGGGACCCGTTCTTCACGACCAAGGACGTCGGCGAGGGCACGGGCCTCGGCCTCTCGATCGTCCACGAGCTGGTCGAGCGTCACGGCGGACGGATCGTCGTCGACACCAAGCTCGGCGAGGGGACGACCTTCACCGTGACGATTCCGCGCCGGATCCCCGAGGCCCTGCGCAAGCCGCGCTCGACCACCGACGCCAAGCCGCGCGCGAGCTAACGAAACCGCTTTCCGATCTCGAGTCGAGCCTCGACGCGGCGGTGCCGCCGGCTGCGACAAGGGCCTCCGACGGCGGCGACATGCACCCTTCGGGCGTCCCTTTCGCCAGATCGGTACTTACAATGTAATTACTGATTTCTCGGGAAGGGTCACTCGCGAGAGGTCCCCGGCGTCCGACGAATCGGTGTTGCGGTCGCGCCATCCGTGCGGCAGCGCGGTGATCCATGCCCGCTTGATGCTCGGATCCGTGGTCTCGGCGGACACGGCGAGGAACAGGACGCTGTGCTCGGGATCGCCGGGGATGACTCGGATCCCTGCGGCCGAGGCCCTCGATGCCGTGGGCTGGTTCACGATGTTCGCGAGCAGCCGCAGTCCGCGGTACGCGCGGTGCACCGCACGACGGCGTGCAGTCGCTCTGCTTCGGCGGCGGGATCACGAGCGGCCGCAACGATGTGGGCGGCGAGCTCCATGACGCCTCGTTCCGCGCGCGCTAGGATGCCCCCGATCTGGCCCGTTGCCAGTTTGTCAGGGCCTCCAGGACAGCCTGACAGCCTGGCAAAATGACACTCCGAGTACCCGTGAACCTCCAAGTAATCTCGGCGACTTGGATGGAATCGGGACTGGCCCACGGCTTGTTAGAGAAGGGGGAGCGTATGTGGAATCAACCCGCCCAGAGTCCGTTCCGCCGGTTCGCCGCGGCTCACGTCGATGGCGGCGGTGGTGCCGCGGCCGAGGAGCCGACCGAGCTACGCGGGGATCCCGAGCACGCCGGGATCGTGCTCGTGGTCGATGACGAGCCAGCCATCGTCGAATCGCTGACCAAGATCTTTCGCCGCGAGGGACTCAACGTCCTGTCGGCGACCGACGGCAACGCGGGCCTTGACCTGCTCCGCAAGCACCGCGTCGGCGTGCTGCTGACCGACCTGATGATGCCGCAGACGTCGGGCATGGACCTGTTGCGCGCGGCCAAGACGATCGCGCCCGAGACCGAGGTCGTGCTCATGACCGCCTATGGCACGGTCGAGACCGCCGTCGATGCGATGAAGGAGGGCGCGTACGACTTCGTCACCAAGCCGCTCAAGCGCGCGCACGTGGTGCGGATCGTTCGCAACGCCCTCGAGAAGCAGTCGCTGCTCGTCGAGAACCGCAGCCTCAAGGCCCAGCTCGCCGAGAAGCGCCGTCGCGCGATCATCGGCACGTCGCTCGCGTGGCGCCGCACGATGGACATCGTGATGCAGGCCGCGCCGAGCGAGGCGAGTGTGCTGCTGCTCGGGCAGAGCGGGACCGGCAAGGAGCTGCTCGCGCGCTCGCTGCACGACAACAGCGCTCGCGCGAAGGGCCCCTTCATCGCCGTCAACTGCGCCGCGATTCCCGAGTCGATTCTCGAGGCCGAGCTGTTCGGTTACGAGAAGGGCGCGTTCACCGGCGCGTCGACGGCGCGCGACGGTCGGTTCGAGGCTGCGAACGGCGGCACGCTGTTTCTCGACGAGATCGGTGAGATCTCGCGCCACGTGCAGGTCAAGCTGCTCCGGGTCCTCCAGGAGGGCGAGATCGAGCGCCTCGGGGGCGGTGGCAAGTCGCGGCGGATCGACATCCGGTTGATCGCCGCCACGAACGTCGACCTCGCCGGCGAGGTCAAGGCGGGCCGGTTCCGCGAGGATGTGTTCTACCGCCTCAACGTCATCCCCGTGAACGTTCCGCCGCTGCGCGATCGCCGCGACGACATCTCGCTGCTCGCGCAGCACTTCGTCCAGGTCTATGCGGAGAAGAACGGCAAGGCGATCTCTGGTTGCACGCCAGCCGCGATCGAGCGACTCACCGAGTACAGCTGGCCCGGCAACGTGCGCGAGCTCGAGAATGCGATCGAGCGCGCAATCGTGTTGACTCGCGCCAACCACAACGTGATCGACGAGGACGCGCTGCCGCGTGAGATCCGCGATGCCACCCCCGGCACGGCGTCGGCCTCGTCGCTGACGTTCCCGCTCGGGATGCCGCTCGCCGAGATCGAGATGCGCGTGATCCACGAGACCCTCCGTCACACGCGCGGCGACAAGCGACTCACCGCGAAGCTCCTCGGCATCGCGACCCGCACGATCTATCGCCGCCTCGAGGCGACGGACCCCGACGCTGCCGCGGGCGGCGACGCCGAGGGCGAGAGCGACGATGGCAACGGATTGGAGAAGGACTAGCGCATGCAGGACTTGATCAAGCGGTACTTCTGGGTCCTCGGCGCGCTCGCCGTGATGGTGTGCATGCTGTTCGCCGCGAAGGCGGCGGGGCACATCATCGAGGCCAAGTTCCTCGGTGATTCGAAGACGGCCCCGAAGGTCACGCCGATCGCGCGGCCCGAGGTCACGCCGACCAAGACGGTCGACAAGGACGGTGGGCAGTTCGAGAGCCGCAACATGTTCTGCTCGGACTGCACGCCGCCGGTCGCGACCATTGCCGCCAACGCGGACCCGTCGTCGATCCAGATCACGTCATTGCCGCTCGTCCTGCTCGCCACGATGGTGGGGCCGGCCGAGGAGCAGTCGTACGCGACCATCGTCAACACCGACAGCCAGAAGCAGGGCGCCTACTCGGTCGGCGACCCGATTCCGGGTGCGTCGGGCACGCTCAAGGCGATCCGGTTCAAGTACGTCGACTTCGAGAACAACGGTCATCTCGAGCGCATCGTCCTCGCAGGCGCGACGCCGCCGGCGACGCCGGTGGCCGCGGTCGAGACCCCCGCGGCGACCGACGAGAACAAGGACGACCTCCAGGCGTCGATCGACAACGGCATCAAGAAGATCGACGACAACACGTACGAGATCGACAAGTCGCTCGTCGACAAGGTGCTCGCGAACCCGATGGCCGTCGCCAAGGGCGCTCGCATCGTGCCCGCGGTCAAGAACGGCAAGCCCGACGGCTTCAAGCTCTATGCGATCCGGCCGAGCTCGGTCTACTCGAAGCTCGGTCTGACCAACGGCGACACCCTGCAATCGATCAACGGCTTCGAGCTGACCTCCGCCGACAAGGCGCTCGAGGTCTACACGAAGCTGCGCGAGGCGACCTCTCTGGAGATGGAGGTCACCCGTCGCGGTAAGCCGGTCACCCTGAAGTACACCATCCGATGAAAGCCCTCGCCTCCATGCAAACGTCATCCTTTGGTCGCAGCGCGCTCGCGGCCACTCTCGTGTTTTCGATGGTCGCCTCGCTCGCTCCGCTTCGCATCGCCTCCGCGCAACCTGCACCGACGACGACGACCTCCACCACGCCGGCCGCCGAGGACGAGGCGCTGTACGCGTGCAAGAAGCGCACGGGCATGGTCGCCGTCACGTTCAAGCCGGAGACCGAGCTCAAGGATCTGATCACGTGGGTGATGGGCTTCACCTGCAAGAACTTCATCCTCGATCCGCGCATCGTGTCGACCGGCAAGAAGGTCACGGTCATCGCGCCGAACAAGATGAGTGCGCAGGAGGCGTACAACGTCTTCCTCGTCGCGCTCTCGACGATGGGTCTCACCGTGGTGCCGAAGGGCAACATGATGCGGATCGTCGAGTCAGCGACCGCGAAGAGCGAGACGGTCCCGATCTACAGGAAGGGCGTCCCGGGCAACCAGGACCAGATCGTCCGCTACATCCTTCGTCCGTCCCACACCCAGGTCGAGACGCTGTGCGGTGCGCTCGATTCGATCCGCTCGACGGCCGGCAACGTCCAGGTCGCGGGCTCGATGCTGATCATCACGGACTACGCGAGCCAGGTTCGCGACATGATGACCCTCGCGCGCGCGATCGACGTGCCGGGTGGCAGCGACGGCATCTACACGATCCCGGTCAAGAACGCGGACGCCACGGCGCTCGCGACCAAGCTCAACGAGATCCTCGGCATCTCCGCCGGTGGAGCAACGGCAGGCGGCGGTGCCCCGACCGGCGGCAAGCGCGCGCAGAGCACGACCACCGGTGGCGCGGCGCCGGCCGGCGACGAGGTCGCGGGCGCGGTCCCGTCGAAGATCCTCGTCGATGATCGCACCAATACGTTGATCGTCGTCTCCAGCGAGGCGGGCTACTACCGCGTCAAGTCGCTCGTCGAGCGTCTCGACATCTCGCTCGATACCGAGGGCGGGACGTCGATCCGTGTCCACCCCCTCGAGAACGCGCTCGCCGAGGAGCTCGCGACCACGCTCAACGCGGCGATGGGGCAGGGCCAGCAGGGCGGTGCGCGTGGTGGTGCCGCGGGTGGTCGTCCCGCCGGCAACACCGCGACCCCGACTCCACCGGCCGCGATCCCCGGCGATCTCGGCACCTCGCTCGAGGGCCAGGTCCGCGTCATCGGCGACAAGCCGACCAACTCGCTGATCGTCATGTCGAGCGGCCGCGACTACATCGCGATCAAGGACGTCATCCGCCGCCTCGATCAGCCGCGCCGTCAGATCTTCATCGAGGCGCTGATCCTCGAGGTCCAGCTCTCGAAGGATCTCAATCTCGGAACGAGCTCGCACGGCGGTCTCCCGGTCGGCGACAGCGGTCTCGCGATCGGTGGCGTCCAGACGCCGAGCCTCAAGTCGCTCGACATCACCACGCTCGCCGCGGCGACCGGCCTCATCGGCGGCATCGTGGGCGCACCGCTGACCAACTCGCAGTCGTTCCTCGGCACGAGCATCCCGTCGTACGGCATTCTGTTCCAGGCGCTCGCCACTCAGGACAACTCGAACATCCTGTCGGCACCGCACGTGATCGCGATCGACAACGAGAAGGCGGAGTTCTCGGTCGGCAACAACATCCCGTACCAGGCGGGCCTCTCGTTCGGCGGCTTCGGTGTCCCGCAGAGCGGCGCGGCGCTGCCGGGTGGCATCGGACAGAACATCCAGCGCGAGAAGCTGAACCTGACGCTCAACGTCACGCCTCACATCTCGAGCAACGACTCGGTTCGCCTCGAGATCGAGCAGGAGACCAAGGATATCGGTGGCAAGGACCCGCAGCTCGGCCCGACCTGGACGGAGCGCAAGCTCAAGACGCAGGTCGTCGTGCACGACCAGCAGAGCGTGGTGATCGGCGGCCTGATCCAGGAGAAGGACATCTACAACGTCACCAAGGTCCCGCTCCTCGGCGATATCCCGATCCTCGGCTACCTCTTCAAGTACTCGACGAAGAGCAAGCGTAAGACAAACTTACTCATCCTCTTGACCCCGTACATCATCAAGGACCAGCTCGACCTGCAGTCGATCCGCGAGCGCAAGGTGCGCGAGCGCGAGGAGTTCGTCCGCTCGTTCACGACGCTCAACGAGATGAAGTACGAGGCCAAGCTCGACTTCCGCCGGAAACGCGGGCTGATCGAGGAGATCAATCGCTCCGTGCTGTCGGTCGAGCAGGACGTCGAGGTGATCCGCGCGATGGGCATGCGCCAGCGCGTGATCGAGGGACCGCTCGACTACGCGCCGTCGAACATCGACGACCCGAACGAGCCGGCGACGACGCCGTCGATCAAGCCTCCGGCGTCTGGTGGCACGCCGGGGCCGACTGGCCCGAGTGCGAAGGTGGAGACGAAGGAACCCTGATGGCGACCCCCGGCTACGCAATTCCGCGCGGCGGCGGCAGTGACTTCAACCCCGCGAGCCCGATCACGCCGCTGCTCGGCGAGATCCTCGTCGGGCGCTGTGGCGTCTCGCCCGAGTCGATCGAGCGTGCCCTGACCAAGCAGCGCGAAGAAGGCGGCTTGCTCGGAGAGATGCTCGTGAGGCTCAAGCTGATCGACGAGGATCAGCTCGCGCTCGCGCTGTCGCTACAGTCGGAGATGCCGTACCTGCGGGATCTGCCGCGCGCGGAGGACATCCCGGTCGAGCTGATCGACAAGCTGCCGATCAACTTCGCGCGCCAGCGCCTCGTGCTGCCGCTCGGCCGCGACGCCAGCGGTCGCGTGATGGTCGCTGTCGCGGATCCCTCCGCGGTCGACGTGATCGATGCGGTCGCCACCCTGCTGTCCGAGCCCGTCGAGCCGGTGGTCGCGTCGAGTCTCAAGATCGTCGACCACATCAACAAGACGTACACGCGACTCAAGGGCTCGCACGAGCTCGAGGAGAGCGGCAAGAAGGAAGACGACAGCGACGGCGAGGACTATCAGGCCGAAGAGCTCGTCGACATGCTCGACGCCAATGACGAGGCGCCGATCATCCGCTGGGTCAACTCGCTCATGTTCCAGGCCGCCAAGGACGGAGCCTCCGATATCCACATCCGTCCCGGCGAGAAGGACATCGTCGTCCGCTACCGCATCGACGGTGTGCTGCGCGAAGCCAAGCGCGCGCCCAAGAAGTTCCAGCAGTCGATCCTCGCGCGCGTGAAGATCATGGCCGGCCTCAACATCGCCGAGAAGCGCTTGCCGCAGGACGGCCGCATCCGCCGCAAGATGGCCGGCAAGGACGTCGACATGCGTGTCGCGACCGCCCCGACGGCGGCCGGCGAGAGCGTCACGATCCGTCTGCTCGATCGCTCGAGCGTCCTTCTCGGCCTGCCCGACATCGGCTTTGCGGCCGATCAGCTCGAGACGATCCGCGGCATCATCAAGCGCCCGCACGGCATCTTGCTGGTCACCGGCCCGACCGGCTCCGGTAAGACGACGACGCTGTACGCGTGTCTCTCCGAGATCAACGCACCCGACATCAACATCCTCACCGTCGAGGATCCGGTCGAGTACCAGCTCGAGGGCATCTCGCAGACGCAGACCAACGCGAAGATCGATCTGACCTTCGCCTCGGGCCTGCGGTCGTTCCTTCGCCAGGATCCCGACGTCATCATGGTCGGCGAAATTCGTGATCGCGAGACCGCCGAGGTCGCGATCACCGCGGCGCTCACGGGTCACCTCGTGCTGTCCACCGTCCACACGAACGACGCCGCCGGCGGCATCACGCGCCTCATCGACATGGGGATCGAGCCGTTCCTCGTGGCGTCGTCGCTCGTCGGTTTGCTCGCCCAGCGCCTCGTGCGCCGGCCCTGCTACGAGTGCGCGCGCCCCGTGCGCCCGTCCGAGGAGATGCTGCGCGAGCTCGATCTCGACCCGGCGCTGTTCTTCTCCGGGGGCTACGTTCTGCCGTTCGTGAAGGGCCAGCGTCCCATGCCGGCCGGCACCGTGTTCGAGACCGTCGGGTGTCGCGCGTGTGGCCAGCTCGGCTACAAGGGCCGGACCGCGATCTACGAGCTGCTCATGATCAACGACGCGGTCCGCCGGCTCGCGCTCGCCAAGTCGGACGCGGGCGCGATCCGCAATGCCGCGATCGAGGCGGGCATGGTGCACCTGCGCTTCGACGGCGCACGCAAGGTCATGCTCGGCATGACCACCCCCGAGGAGGTCATGCTGATGACCGCGGAGAGCTCGGATTAGCCATGCCAATGTACGCCTTCAAGGGAATCTCCCCGAGCGGCAAGAACGTCAACGGCGTTCGCGACGCGGAGTCGCCCAAGATCCTGCGCCAGAACCTGCGCAAGGATGGCGTCCTCGTCACGAGCTTCGAGCTGTCCAAGGGCGGCAAGGTCGCGAAGGAGGCGAACTCCAAGAAGGGCGGCCTGTCGCGCGATGTCGATCTCGGCGGAATCATCGGCGGCGTCAAGAAGTCAGAGATCGCGGCGTTCACGCGCCAGATGGCCACACTGATCAAGTCCGGCATCCCGCTCGCGGAGGCGCTCGGTGCGCTGGTCGAGCAGATCCCGAACATGCGGTTCAAGACCCCGGTCTCCGAGGTCCGGACCAACGTCAACGAGGGTATGGCACTCGCGGACGCCCTCGCGAAGCACCCGAAGTTGTTCGACGAGCTGTTCATCTCGATGGTTCGCGCCGGCGAGGTCGCCGGTAACCTCGACGAGGTCCTGACCCGCCTCGCGGACTTCCTCGAGTCGAGCGGCAAGCTCAAGTCGAAGATCCAGAGCGCGATGGTCTACCCGGCCGTCATGGTCGTCGTCGGCGCCGGCATCATGGCCGTGCTGATGGTCAAGGTGATCCCCGAGATCACGTCGATGTTCACGCAGCAGGGCAAGACCTTGCCGTGGAACACCCGCCTCCTGATCTGGAGCTCCGGCTTCATCGGCAAGTACATCCTGTGGCTGATCCTCGGGACGATCGCGTCGATCGTGTTGTTCCTCAAGTGGAGCCGCAGCAAGGAGGGCCGGCCGATCTGGCACCGCTTCGTGCTCAAGCTCCCGGTGCTGGGCGAGCTAGTTCGCACGATTAACGTCGGTCGGTTCGCGCGGACGTTGGGCACGATGTTGCAAGCAGGTGTTCCCATGCTGCGCTCGCTCGACACCGCGAAGATGATCATGGGCAACGTGATTCTCCAGGCGGCGATCGACGACGCCAAGCGCGCGGTCACCGAGGGCGAGTCGCTCGCCCAGACGTTGAAGAAGTCCGGTCAGTTCCCGCCGACGCTCATCCACATGGTCGCCGTCGGCGAGCGAGCCGGTCAGCTCGAGCAGATGCTCGAGCGCGTCGCCACGACCTACGAGTCCGAGGTCGACTCCAAGCTCAATCGGTTCACGGCGCTGCTCGAACCCATGATGCTCGTCGTCATGGGCGGCGCCGTCGCCTTCATCGTGTTCTCGATCCTGCAACCCATCATGGACCTCGGTCAGCTTTCCGGCCCGAAGTGAACAAGGAGACCTGTATGAACCGCATCGTCAAAGCCCTCACCCGTCGCAATGATCGTCGTTCGGCGTCCCAGCGCGGCATGACTCTCCTCGAGATCATGATCGTCCTCGCGATCCTCGCGCTCGTCATGGGCCTGGTCGTCGGACCGCGCGTCATGAGGATGTTCGGCAAGTCGAAGGTCGACATCGCCGAGCTGACCGTCAAGAAGTACGCCTACGAGGCGTACGGCGGGTGGTCGCAGGCGAACCCGAACAAGTCGTGTCCCGACAAGCTCGAGGACCTCAACGAGTACATGAACAACAAGGACATCAAGGACCCGTGGGGCACGCCCTACAAGATGATGTGCGGCCAGAACCTTCCGGCCGGCGCCAAGGGCATCGCCGTGATGTCCGCGGGCGAGGACACGAAGGAAGGCACCGAAGACGACGTCAAGTCGTGGTGAGCGCCGCGCGCTGAGCCCCTTCTCATGAGCTTTCATCCACCCCACCGTCGGACGTCCCAGGTCGGGATGACCGTGCTCGAGGTCATGATCGTCCTGGCGATCCTCGGGGGCGGTGTGGTGCTCGTGCGCACGGGGTTCCGCATGTTGACGAAGGCTGACCTCGTCGAGAATGCGACCGAGCTGTCCGCGGTGCTCCGGCGCGCGGGTCAGCTCGCGGTCGAGCACGCGGAGATGCATCGCGTCGTGTTCGACATGGAGAAGGGTGCCTACGTCGTCGAGGTCTGTCAGGGCCAGGCGGCGATCGTCCGCAACGAGAAGCTCAACGCCGATCCCGAGAAGGTCAAGGAAGCGCTCGAGCGCGGCAAGCTGCGGATGGGCCAGCTACCAGCCGACGCGTTCGGCGCGGGAGATCCCGACGAGGCCATCAAGCGCGTCAACGCGCTCGCGGGCCATCACATCGCGGATCGCATGTGCCAGCCGGCGACCGCCTCGGTGACCGGCGACGCCACGGGCAAGACGTGGCAGCGCAGCCTCTACGATGCGAAGGGGATCAAGTTCAAGGAGATCTGGGTCCAGCACAAAGAGGAGAGCAGCAAGAAGACCGACAAGGTCGCGATCTACTTCTTCCCGATGGGCTCGGCGGAGAAGGCCGTGATCGAGGTGACCGACGGCAGCGAGGTGTTCACGGTGCTCGTCCACGGGCTGACCGGCCGGGTCGAGCTGCGCGACGGGGCGCTGCGCTCCGTCGACGATCACATGCTGCGCAACGTGATGGGCAATCGCGAAGCCGAGCGTGACGGCGCAGAGGCGGAGCGATGACCAAACAACTCCAACGCGGCTTCACGCTGATCGAGGTCATGATCGGTCTCGCGCTGCTCGGGCTCGCGCTGACGGTGCTGATCAAGAGCGCGGCGGGCAGCATCTTCAATGCGCGTCAGGCGCAGATGATGGGCATCGTCACCGATCTCGCGCGCGCCAAGATGTACGACATCGAAGAGGAGCTGATCAAAGACGGCTTCAACGAGACCGGACTTTCCGACGGTGACGACCCGTGCAGCGACTTCGAGGCGTTCGAGGACGAGGGCTGGAAGGGCGTCGAGTGGTGCGCGAAGATCGTCCAGGTCGAGCTGCCGAGCTGGGACAAGCTCCAGGAGATGTCCAAGAACTCGGGGTCGGGCTCCGGTTCGGCGAAGAGCGGCTCGGGCTTGGGCTCGGGCTCGGGAATGCTCGACGAGCTGCCGACCGGTGGGTTTCAGGACAGCGCGCTCGGCGGCATGATGTCGATGCTCGGCGGCGGGTTCGGCGGGGGAGGCGGTGATGCCGACGCGATGCAGGGCGCGTCGTTCATCCAGAGCCAGTACTCGCTGGTCCAGCAGGTCCTCAAGGACTCGATCCGCAAGGTCACGCTCGACCTCAAGTGGGAGGTCATGGGCTTCAAGCGTGATATGCGCGTCGTCGCGTACTTCACGGATGCCGCGGCGATGGACAAGGCGCTGAAGGGCCTCGGCTCGCAGGACCTTCCCGAGGCAGGCACCGGCAGTGGCTCGGGGTCGGGATCCGGCAGTGGCCGTGGCTCGAGCTCGACGCGGCCGCCGCGCACCGGCAGTGGGAGCGGCAAGTGATGCGGCCGACGTTGCGCCGTCCGCAAGCGGGTCTCACCTTGATCGAGGTCATGATCGCGAGCGCGGTCATGGTGATCATGATGGCGCTTGCATGGCGCACGATCTCGAACACCTCCGACGCGCGGCGCACGTTCGAAGCATACGAGCAGCGTAACCACGAGCTCCGCATGGCGATGAGCCGCGTCGTCGCCGACTTCGGCGCGGCGTACCTGTCGCGCAACGAGGATCAAACCCAGACGCACCCGCGGACGATGATGGTCACCAAGGGATCCGGCAAGGTGCCAGCGATCCGGTTCTCGACCCTCGGGCACCGCGTGCTGTGGGCCGACGCGAACGAGTCGGAGCAGACGGTGGTCGAGTACCTCCAGCGCAACAACCCCGACAAGCCCGGCAAGATCGACTGGATTCGCCGCGAGCAGCGCCGGCCGTCCAACGAGCCGCCCGACGATCTGCCGTCGGACTACGACGTCATGCTGTCGGACGTCGACCAGGTGAAGTTCGAGTTCTGGAACTGGAAGAACGTCGAGTGGCAGGACTCGTGGGACACGACGCAGTCCGACGGTCAGAAGGGCATCTTGCCCAGCCGCGTCCGCGTCACCGTCACGGTGAAGGATGCAGCCGACAAGGACTACAAGGTCGTCACCGAGGCCCGCATCGTGATGCAGGAACCTCTGAACTTCGTGCAATGAAGCTCCTCCTCTCTACCTGGACGTTCCTGACGCGCGAGCGCTCGCTCGGCGGAGCGACGCGTCACATGACGCGCGCGCGGCGGAACAAGCAGCGCGGCATCGCGCTGGTCACGGTATTGATCGCGATCGCGATGACGCTCGTGATCTCGAACCAGTTCGGCACGACGACCAACATCGACATGATCGCCGCCGCGAACTATCGCGATCAGATGCGGTCGCACTTCCTCGCGCGTTCGGCATCGAACCTGTCGGAGCTGGTGATCCGGCTCCAGCAGCGCATCGACAACGTGAAGGAGCTGCGCGGCATGGTGCAGATCACCGACTTCGCCGACCAGGTCCTCCTCGCGTTCTGTGGTGGTGAGGAAGAGGTCCAGGCGGCGGTCGGCTTCAACCCGAGCGACGCCAAGGGCCTCGGCGCGGAGATCGGGACCTGCGGCATCGTCGGTCAGATGACGACCGAGGACGACAAGATCAACATCAACTGCGCGAACGGCAACGAGGCGACGGCCGCCACGCTGAAGAGCGCGATCGACGCCCTGATCTTCTTCCCCGCATACGACCCCGTGTTCGAGGAGGCAGACGCCGAGGGCTATCGCCGCGATCGCACGACCCAGGCCGCGGCGCTGATCGACTACGTCGACTCCAACGGCCAGCGGGTCCGCGAGCGCGGCACCTCCGAGGACTACGGCTACGAGAGTCTCAAGGACCAGTACAAGGCGAAGAATAACTACATCGATACCGTGTCGGAGCTGAAGCTCGCGCGCGGCGTCGACGATCGGTTCTGGGCGCTGTTCGGCGCCGCGTTTACGGTCTACGGCGGCTGCAAGACCAACCTCAGTGCACTCTCGAATCCGCAGCTGATCGCCGCGATCCTCTACCTGTCGGCGAAGAACCCGAACGATCCGATGCTCCAGAACCCCGCGAAGCTGTTCATGCTCGCAGGGCTGATCGCCAAGGCGAAGCAGTTCGGCATGACGTTCTCGACGACGGACGACTTCATCGATTTCGTGAAGGACCCGGCCGCACAGATCGGTGAGGTCGCTGCGAGTGGTGGTACGTCGGGCAGCGCGGCGAGCGCGGCTGTCAGCGCGGGCATGGTCCCTGGCGAGAAGCTCGGTATGGAGCTCGACAAGGCCAAGCTCGGACAGATGGCGACCGCGGGCCCGCGCCGCACCTATCGCGTGCAGGCCTGGGGAGAGATCGAGCGCAAGCAGAAGAACTCGGACGGAACGCCGGTCTATCCGGCGATCCGCACGACGATCACCGGCGTCTGGGACACGAAGGTGGTCCTGCAGAACGTCCGTAAAGCTCCCGTGCCCAAGGGCGCGTGGGTCTACATGAGGGAAGACTGATATGGCGAGTCGCGTGTTCGCGGTCGATCTCGGCGCGTGGAGCGTGAAGCTGGCGATTGCCAGCCCAGGCATTCGCGGCGCCTCCCTCCTTCACGTTGTCGAGCGACTCGTTCCGCCGGGCGACGGTCCCTCCGAGCCGCGCTCGAAGGCAGTCCTCGCGTCGATGATCGCCGATCTGCGGCTTCGTGATGAGACCGGCTACATCGGTGTCTACGGCGATCAGGTCTTCACGCAGGTGATCGAGTTCGGCTTCAAGAACCTGCGCCGCGCGGAGCTCGACAAGGCGGTCGGCGGCGAGCTCGAGGGCGTCGTGCCCGTCGATCTCGAGGACATGGTCTACACGTTCGAGCCGATTCCGGCGGCGCCGGCCACCGCGGCTGCAGCACCGGCCCCCCCTGGCATCGTCGATCTTGCAACCCCTCGTGGCCGTCAGGCCGCGCCGACCGACGGGATGCGCGTCCTGTCCTATGCGATGCGCCGCGACCGCGCGGAACACCTGATCGCGCTCGGCGTGTCGTGCGGCTTCAACCCTCGCGGCGTGCTCGCGTGCGGCGGTGCCGCCGTCCGGCTCGTCACGCACACGCCGTCGCTCTTGCGCGCGCGCACCGAGGGCGCGGTCGCGGTCATCGACATCGGTCACGATCGTACGGACGTCGTCGTCGTCGCCGATGGCAAGGCCGTGTTCAGCCGCAGCATCGCGCGCGCCGGCAAGCACGTGACCGAGGCGATCGCGAAGCACTGGCGCTTGCCGTACGCCGACGCGGAGCGCGCGAAGCACTCCGATGGATTCGTCGCATCGCAAGCGGAACCCGCGACCTCGGACGCATGGGCCCGGATCCACCAGGTCACGATCTCCGAGCTCCAGCCGTTCGCGCGCGACCTGCGCCAGACGCTCGCCGCGTGTCGTGCACGCACGGGCTTCGGTGCGATGGCGGCCGTCATCGTCGGTGGCGGTGGTCGGCTCCGCGGCATCGGCTCGTTCCTCACCGAGCAGCTGGGCATCCCTGCATGGCGGCTGACGCCCGACGACATCGCCGGGCTCGCGGGGCCCAAGGTCGCGGCCGATCTGACCGCGTCCGCGGCGGTCGACAGCGCCGCGATGACGATCGGCATGGCCTACGACTGCGCCGGCGGCAGGCCGCTGTTCGATCTCCGCTCCGGCTCGCTCGCCGTGAAGATGGATCTGTCGTTCCTGCGGACCAAGGCCGTGCCGCTCGGTGCCGCGGTGATCGCGATCGCTGCATTCGCGGCCGTCAGCGCGTACGCAGACCTCTACCGGCTCCGCAAGGCGGAGAAGGTACTCGCGACCCGACTCGCGAACGAGTCGTCCGCCCAGTTTGGCGAGCCCAAGAGCGCCGATGCGGTGATCAACTCGACGGGGCCCGGTGGAGTCAACGCGATCTCACCGCTGCCCAAGCTGTCGGCGTACGACATCCTGCTCGAGATCAGCGCCAAGGTTCCCGCGAAGGACAAGATCACGCTCGACATCGACCAGATCCAGATCGACGACCAGAAGGTCGACATCCAGGGCACGACCAAGACCGCCGAGGGCATCGACTTGCTCGTCAGCGAGCTCAAGAAGGTCGAGTGCTTCAAGGAAGTCAATCGCGGCCCGACCGACACGAACGCCGACGGCACCAAGAAGTTCAAGCTGACGATCACCGCGCCCTGCATGTGATCGAGGAAGACCCATGACCATCGCCGAACGAGCACGAGACTTCTGGGACCGCATCTCCCCGCGTGAACGACGCCTCGTCGTGATCGCGGCGATCGCGGCTCCGATCACGATCGCGATCTGGCTCGGCCTGTCGATCCACGACGGCCTCGTCACCAAAGAGAAGGCAAACGACAAGGCGCGCAAGGCGCTGGTCGTGCTCGCCGACCTCAAGGCGCGTGGCCCCTCGCAGCCGACCGACGACGTCGTCGCGACGATGGGCACCGAGCCCGTCAGCCTCGACACCTACCTCACCAACGCGGCGCAGAAGGCCGGCTTCCAGCTCAAGGGCACGACGCCGCGCAACGCGGTCACCCGCAACGGGTTCGTCACCAACTCGGTTTCGTGTCAGGTGGCCGATCTGACGATCGATCAGCTGAAGAAGTTTCTCCAGGAGATCGAGACGGCCTCGAACGTGGTCGTCGTGACGCGGCTCGATCTGCGCCGGGACTTCAAGTCGAAGGAGAAACTCGACGCCACGCTCGAGGTGTCGACCTACTCCAAGGAACCACCCAAGAGCGAATCAGGTACGGGCTCTGGCGGCTCTGGCGGCTCCGCCGAGAAGAAGGGAGGCTAGCGATGGCGTTCCAACTCGGCCCGCGCCTGCGCAAGGCGCTCCGCATCGTCGGCCTCGTCATCCTCGGCCTCGTCACGTTCGTGTTCGCACTCCAGCTCACGTTCCCGTACGGGCGCGTGAAGGACAAGGTCATCGAAGCGCTGTCGACGAAGTACGACGTCACCATCGGCGATGTCGAGCGCGGCATCATGCCCGGCCGCATGTACTTCAAGTCCGTGCGCCTCGTGACGCGGCCCGAGAAGGCCGAGGACAGTGTCACGAGCTTCTATATCGATTCGCTCGAGGTCGATCTCGGGCTCCTGGCGCTGCTCAAGAAGACCGTGTCGATCAACATCGACGCGTCGATCAAGCCCGGTCACCTCAAGGGAAACATCTCGATCTCCCAGGACCTGACCTCGATCGATCTCGAAGGCAGTGACCTACCGTCGGGCAGCCTCCCGATCAAGGAGGGCATTGGCCTCCCGTTGACCGGCAAGATCGCATTCAAGTTCAAGCTCGATCTCCCGAACGAGAAGAGCAAGACCGGCAAGGTGACCCAGAACTGGCAGAAGGCCGAGGGCTCGATGGTGTTCGACTGCCCGAGTGGCTGCACGATCGGCGACGGCAAGACCAAGCTCAAGCCCAAGCTCAAGAACGCACGCAGCCAGGCGTTCGCGAACGATGGCATCGAGTTCGGCAAGGTCAACGTCGAGAGCCTGCTCGCGAAGGTGACGATCGATGACGGCAAGCTCACGTTGACCACGTTCGAGGCGAAGTCGCTGGACGGCGAGATCCACATCGACTTCGAGGCAACCCTCGCACCGGTGTTCAGCGAGTCGATGGTCGCCGGCTGTCTGCGCTTCAAGGGCAGCGAGGTGCTGTCCAAGCGCGAGCCCAAGACGCACGCCGCGATCTCGACGACGGGCGCCAACCTCGGACCCGACGATCTATTTCACATCCGGCTCGACGGTCGGTTCAAGGACATGAAGCGGCTCGCACAGAACTGCGGTCCCGCGCTCAAGGCCGTCAACATGGATAACCCGGGAGGCAGCGGCGGTGACACTCGCCCGAACCTCACCGTGCAGCCGCCGGATGAAACGCTGAAGCAGCCGGCGTCGCCGCCCACACCGCCGTCGGTCCCGACGCCGCCTGCGCCGGCAGACGCCGCGCCGGAGCAGCCGCCGACGCCGGTGACGCCGCCGACGACCGTGCCCCTCGGTGTCGATGGTGCGCAGCTCAACATGGGCTCCAATGGGTCAGGTGCGAATCCGCCCGGTGAGCCGGTGGGCTCGGGCGGCAGCGACGAGAAGCCCAGCCACTGAATCCAGGCGGGGGCTTGCGCTGGCACGGTCGGTGAACGAGTCGCCGCCATGTTCAAGCTTGGCTTCTTCTCGATCCTGACTCTCACGGTCGCGATGGCGATCACCACCCCGGGTTGCGGTGCGATCGATCGCGCCTACGACTGCAACCAGATCTGCAACAAGTACGAGGACTGCGTCAACGCGAACTACGACGTCGACGCGTGCGAGGCGCGCTGCAAGCAGAACGCAGCGGACAGCGAGGCCTACGAGGACAAGGCCGACGACTGTCAGGCATGCATCGACGATCGCTCGTGTGCGGGCGCAGTGTTCGGCTGCGGTTCCGAGTGCGTCGGCATCGTCCCGTGAGCTAGGGCCCGAGGCCGACCCAGGTCGAGCCGTCGTCGCCGAACTCCTTCTTCCAGATCGGCACGCGATCCTTGAGCCGATCGATCATCGCGCGACACGCGGTGAACGCCTCGGCGCGGTGCGGCGCGGCTGCCGCGATCACGACCGCGAGGTCGCCGATCGCGAGCGTGCCGGTGCGGTGCTCCACCGCGAGGCGGACGCCGGCGATCTCGGCCTCGATCTCGTCGCACAGCCGCGTCATCTCGCGGATCGCCATCGAGCCATAGGCCTCGTACTCGAGCTTCTCGACGGTGATCCCGCGGCTGTGCCTGCGAACCATCCCCGTGAACGTGACGATGCCGCCCATGCCGGCACCGCCGACTGCCGCGACGCACCGGTCGAGCGATAGCGGCTCTCCGGTGAGCACGACGTGGCGGTCCGATCCGCCCGCGACCGGCGGGATCAGCGCGAGCTCGTCCCCGTCGCGGAGCTCGCGTCCTTCGTCGGTAAAGTCCTGATTCACCGCGACGCGGAACTTCGTGCGCAGGGTCGCGATCGGCTCGTGCTTCGCCGCAAGGGCCGCCAGGGCATCGCGGACCGTCGCGCCCGCGGGCAGCTCGAGCGTCTCGTCGTCGCGCCCGAGCCGTTCCCGGAACACGGCAAAGTACAGCACCTGGATGCGCATCGAGATCTGTCTACCACTCTCTGGCATGATCCGGAGATGGGCTCACGTGCAGTACTCCTCGCGATCTTGCTGGCGGCGTGCGGCGACAACGGCTCCGGCAACCCGGATGGCGATAGTCGTGACGCTCCCGGCGACGGCATCGATAGCTCGCTCGATGGCGGCTTCGACGTGCCGCTCGAGACCTGGACCTGGGTCGACGTCCCCGGGATGGTCTGCGGCAACGGTTCGCCGACCGGCATCGCGATCAATCCGTCGACGCGCTCGAACAAGCTGGTGATCCTCGTCGAGGGCGGCGGCGCCTGCTGGGAGGCCGCGAACTGCTACGGCATCATCGTGCCGATCACGGCGGTCCACCTCGACGGCTTCAACGAACAGACGTTCAACAGCGTCCGCAGCCAGTTCTTCGACTCGAACTGGATGTTCCAGCGCGCGGAGTCGACCAGTCTGTTCGGCGATGCGTCGTGGGTGTTCGTCCCGTACTGCACGGGAGACCTCCACGCGGGCACGCGCGAGAACATCTACTCGGCCCTCGGTCAGATGCGCACCATGCATCACAAGGGCGCGATGAACATGGACGCGGCGCTCGCGCGCATCAAGGACTACCCCGCGAGCGAGGTGTTCGCGATCGGCATCTCCGCCGGTGGATACGGGCTCCAGCTCAACTGGGATCGATTCACCGCTGCGTTCCCGAACGTGACCACGCACGCATTCGCAGACGGCGCCCAGATGGTTCCGATCGAGTTTCAGCGCTGGGGCGCGATGAACACGGCGTGGGCTCCGCGCTATCCCGCGGGTTGCCCGAACTGCAGCGCGGCGTTCAACAACGTCGGTGCGTTCTGGCGGACCGCGCCCCCGGCGCACGGCGGTCGCTACGCGCTGACGAACTCGCTGCAGGATGGGACGCTCGCGCTGTTCTGGGGCTACGACGCCCAGGGCATGAAGAACGCGTCGCTGCCGATCGGCAACGCGATGACGGGCAACAGCGCGTCGTTCATGATCGACAACAACTCGCACACGATGCTCGGCCAGCCGAACACGATGACGTCGACCAATGTCGTGCTCCGCCCGTGGGTCGAAGCCTGGGCGAACGGCACCGCGGCGTTCACGACCGTCGGACCCTGAACGATGGCGGCGAGCGAGGACTCCGAGCACCTCCAGCAGCTGTTCCGGGCGATCAAGGCAGTGATCCGCACGATCCCGCGTGGCCGCGTCGCGACCTACGGGCAGATCGCCGAGCTCGCCGGGATCCCCGGTGGTGCGCGGATCGCGGCGGCCGCGCTCAAGACGAGCAAGCCGACTGATCAGCTGCCGTGGCAGCGGGTGATCGGCAAGGCCGGCAAGCTGCGCGGGCGGATCGCGATCCACGATCCCGTCGGGGCAGCGATCCAGCGCGAGCTGCTAGCTGCCGAGCGCGTCGAGATCGGGGACACCGGTCTGGTCGCACTCGATCGCTACGGGTGGCTACCCGATGCTGCGCCCGCTAGAGGCGGACGAGCCCGCGGCGCATCGCCTCGACGACCGCCTCGGTCCGCGTCGAAGAGCCGAGCTTCATCATCACGCCGTTGACGTGGAACTTCGCCGTGTGGTCGCTGATGCCCAGGCGATCCGCGATCAGCTTGTTCGACAGTCCCTCGGAGAGGAGCTGCACGACCTGCTTCTCGCGCTCGGTGAGCTCGCCGCGACCCTTGCCTGCGGTTGCGCCCATCGGCTGGTTCGGCACGAGGCTCGAGGCGAGCGCCGTGTCCATGACCGTCAGTCCACTGCGCACCGCGGCGAGCGCCGCATGGATCCCAGGACCGACCTGATCGCGGAGCACGACTCCACGCGCACCGGCCGCGAGGGCAGGGGCAACGGCCGAGACGTCTCCGACGACAGCGACCACCGGCATCGTCAGCGTGCGCAGCTCGGCGAGACGCGAGAGCGTCTTGCTGGCGTCGACGCCAGCGTCCCAGAGGGCAACCTCGGCGCGGTCTCGGTCGACCACATCGATCGATCCGAGCTGCTCGAGAAGGCTCGATACACCAGCCCGCAGAAGCGGGTCGTCCGTCAGGAGCACGACCTTGATGGGGTCGCTGACGGCGGCGATTGGAAGGGCTGGATTGCGAGTCATGGTGATGGTCCTGAGCTCGCGCCTGAAAGCTGACGCGAACGTTAGAGTTCACAGTGAGCACGACTAACGTCCAGGTCAACCCTGCCTGGACAGGCAGGACGGGTGTCGGGATGCCTTGCAGTTGCCCGATACCTGGCCGTTTTTCCGTCGAGAACCTCGCCGATCGTCGGATTTTCGCGGCCCGTGGACGAGAGCAGAGTGGTCCTGGAAAGAGAGTTCCACATGGCGATCCCTGCACTCCAAGCCCTCGATCAAGCCCTCGCCGCCGCCGTCCAGGCCGTGGCGCCCTCCGTCGTCCACGTCGCCCGCGGGCACGGGGGCGGCACCGGCATCGCGTGGTCGGCCGACCTCGTGATCAGCTCGAGCTTCCACACACCCGACCGTACGAGGATCGATGAGGACCGCGAGGCCGAGGTGATCGGCCGCGATCCCGGTACCGATGTCGCGGTTCTGCGCGTCGCCGGCGGTGGTCTCACACCTGCGACCTTCCGCGAGCTCGGTGACCTCGGGGTCGGGAACCTCGCCCTCGCGATCGGTCGACCGGGTCGCACGGCGCGCGCCTCGCTCCGAGCGATCGGCGTGCTCGGCCCCGAGATCAAGACGCCGTGGGGCGGCACGCTCGACCGCTACGTCGAGTCCGATCGGCAGATCCCGCGCGGGTTCGCCGGTGGTCCGCTGATCGACGCCGCGGGCGCCGTGATCGGAATGAACACGCGAACCCTGATCCGCGGCTCCGATCTCGCGATTCCGATCGTCACCCTGCGCCGCGTCGTCGACGAGCTGGTGCAGCACGGCGGCATCCGTCGCGGCTACCTCGGCGTCGGCGCGTATCCCACGCCGAACGGCGCGCTCGTCTCGAGCGTCGAGGACGGCAGTCCCGCGGGCGTCGCAGGAGTGATCGCGGGCGACATCATCGTCGAGCTCGGGGGCGCGGCCGTCAGCGATCCGGACACGCTGCGCGCGGCGATCACCGATCGTCCGGGCGAGACGGTCGACGTCATGCTGCTCCGCGGCGGCGCGAAGAAGACGCTCTCGATCACGCTGGGGAGCAAGGCGTGATCGAGGTCGAGGATCGCAGCGCGGACGACGGCATGTGGACTCCGGCCACGCCGGTCCCCAGCGACGGCGAGCTCCTCGACGCCTACTCGCGCGCCGTCGTGGACGTCGTCGATCGGGCGGGCCCCGCGACCATCAGCATCGAGGTCGGCGGCAAGCGCGGTAGTGGCGCTGGCTCTGGCTTCATCGTGACGCCCGACGGCTACGCGATGACCAACAGTCACGTCGTGTCGGGCGCGCGCAAGATCCGCGTCCGCACGCCGGCAGGCGAGACCGCCCTTGCCCAGGTCGTGGGCGATGATCCGGCGACCGACCTCGCGGTGATCAAGCTCGACACCGGCAGCCTCGCGACCCAGCCGATCGCGTACCTCGCGGTCGATGGTCGTCTCACGCCACGCGTCGGTCAGCTCGCGGTCGCGATCGGAAACCCCCTCGGCTTCGAGTCGACCGTCTCGACCGGCGTGATCTCCGCGCTCGGTCGCAGCCTGCGCGGCAAGGGTAACCGTCTGATCGACGGCGTCATCCAGCACACCGCGCCGCTCAACCCGGGCAACTCCGGCGGCCCGCTGCTCGATGGCACCGGTCGTGTGCTCGGCGTCAACACCGCGATCATCGCGCGCTCGCAGGGCATCGGCTTTGCGATCGCGGTCGAGACCGCGGCGTGGGTCCTGGGCGAGCTGCTCCAGCACGGGCGCGTGCGGCGTGCCTGGCTGGGCGTCGGCGCGATCCGCCGCCCGCTCGATCGCCGACTCGCGTATCACCACAGCCTCGGCGCCGCGGCAGTCGAGATCCAGTCGATCGAACCGAACGGTCCCGCGGCTCGCGCGGGCCTCCGCGACGGCGACCTGCTCGTGAAGTTCGGCCCGACCACGATCGAGGGCATCGACGACCTCCACCGTGCGCTCCGTAGCTGGCCCACGAGCACGGCGACCTCCCTCGTCGTGATCCGCCGGGGACTCCGGGTCACCGTCGAGATCACGCCCACGCTCGCAACGTGACGCGCGACATCGCTGTCCGGACTCGACGCCCGGACAGGATCGAGCTGCCCGTAGCCCGACGCGGCGTGCTATCGCTCGTGCCCCGATGGCACGCCCGTGGATCACGCTCGCGACCGCCGAGCTCGACGACGGTGGTCTGCTCGAGCTGCGGCAGCGCGGGGAGTCCGACTTCCTGATCGTGATCGATGGCCGCGTGCTGATGAACAGCTTCTCGCGGCGCTCCGAGGAGGAGCTGTCGCGGATCGGCCTCGCGCCCGTCGCGAGCGCGACCAAGCCGCGCGTCCTGATCGGCGGCCTCGGCATGGCGTTCACCCTGCGAGCCGCCCTCGACGTGTTGCCGGCAGGCGCGGAGGTCACCGTCGCCGAGCTCAACCCCGTCGTTCTCGAGTGGTGCAAGGGGCCGCTCGGTCCCGCGACCAACCACGCGGTCGCCGATCCACGCGTCACGGTCTCGCTCGGCGACGTGGCCGAGCTGATCGCGAACAGCGCGGCGGGACGGTTCGACGCGATCCTGCTCGATCTCTACGAAGGCCCGAACGACGCGAGCCAGGGAAGAAACGATCCATTCTACTCGGCCGCGGCGCTCGGCAAGCAGCGTTCTTCGCTCGTTCCTGGTGGCGTCCTCGCGGTGTGGTCCGAAGATGCCGATGCGCCGTACGAGAAGCGATTCAAGGCAGCGGGCTTCACCGTCACCGCACACAAGTTCGGCACGGGCGGTCGCAAGCACGTGGTCTACCTCGGCCTGCGTACATAGATCGGTCGTTCGTTCGGACCGCTAAGGGGCGATCCGCAAGGCAACGAGCGCCGCATCCCACGTGCCACCGGTCTCGCTGACGGAGGTCGCGCCGATCCTCAGTCCATCGGCGCAGCGGCACCCGCGAGGGTGTGATCGATCACGAGCGGATCGATCCCGAGGCCCTCGGCGAGGTTGAACAGCTCGGTCAGCTCGCTCTGCTCGACGGCGCCATCGGCGGCCGCGACGATCGTCGCGTGCTGGACGAGCTGCGCGCGGCCGGCGAACGGGACTTTCTCCTTGGCCTCGACGATCCTCTCCGCGAGCTCCGCGCGGATCTTTGTCAGGTCATCCGGGATGTCGACGTTCTTGGCGCCGAGGAGCGCGCGCAGCGCCCGCAGCTCGGTCGGCGCGATGTCGCCGTTGGCGGCGGCGACACAGACGCCGGCGCAGAACAGTACGCGCCGCATCAGGGCCGACGTCTCCTCGGTCTTGTCCTCGAGGTAGGTCGGCTCCATCACGGAGAGGTCGTGCTCGACGAGCCGCTCGAGCTCGTCGTTGTCGATGCCGTCGATCGTCGCCGCACCGGTCGCGCGCTGGAAGCTCTGCGACTTGCCGAACGCCAGCAGCGCGCGCACGCGCAGCGGGCTGTACGGATGCGTGTCGAAGCAGTCGAGGAGGCCTTCCTCGTCGCGCTCGTCGGCGCAGGCAGCCGGCGCGGCGTGGAGCGCGTCGACCTGCGCGGTGAACGCGGCGAGGTCGGGCTTGATGACGTTGGTGCCGAGGCCGCTCGCGATCTTGAGCAGCGCGTGGGCCGCCGGATCGACGGCGCCGGCACACACGACACCCGCGCGGTCCGCGCTGATCTCCGCGGCCCGGCACCATAGGTACAGCTTCAGCGAGACCGGGCGGCTGACGAACTTGCCTCCGACATCCTGGAGCGTCGCCGTGGCGGGCATCGGGATCGTGAAGTGGTCGAGCACCGCGTGCCCGAGCTCGTGCCCGAGGACGAACCGGAGCTCGGCATCGGAGAACGTCTCGAGCATGCGTGATGACACACCGATGATGATCGGTCCCGACACGCTGCGCGTGCAGAATGCCTGGACCATCGGATCGGGTTTGACATAGAGCTCGACGGGACGAGTCCAGCCGAGGATCTCGCGGCAGGCGGCGAGCGAACGGAACGCATCCGGTGCAATGCCCCTGGTCAGGCGCAAGGCACCGGTGAGTAGCGAGCGGCGGGTCCGGAGGCCGTACCCGCTCGTCAACTGATCGATTTTCTTGAGGGCGTGCTTGACGCCCCAGTCCTCGACCAGCTCCGCGCGCAGCGTGCGATCGCGCCGCGATTGGATCTCGTTCGCCGACGCCACTGCGGTCACTTGACGTACTTGAGCGAGATAACTTCGAGGATCTTGTTCGCGAGTGCGTCGTCGATCCGGAGGATGCGCTGCATCGCCTCGAGCATCTCTTCCTCGGACTCGTCGACGTCACCGGACGACATCGCGATGTCGACGGCGAGCACGAACGCCTTCTTGCGGACGGCATCGCTCTGGATCTCGTTGAGCACGACCAGCGACGACTTCATGTCGCGGTTGTACTTGTGCGCGATCTTGATCGAGGCCTCCATCGCCTTGTTGAACTCGTTGCCGTCCATGTCGCGGAACTCGGGAAGCGTGTTCGCGTAGGCGCGAATCATCTCGTCCTCGGAGTCCTCGATCGATCCGTCGGCCGCGGCCATGCAGAAGATCGAGTGCAGGAGCAGCACGTCGTCGGTCGGAGCCTTCGCCGGCTTGGAACCCAGAAACTTACCAAGTAGACCCATGTCGTTTCCCCCTAGTGAATGTGGGGACGACGATACGACGACACGCGACGGTGCTGTCCACCGTCGCTCGCGCTTTCCGTCACTCCGGACGGCGTGTCTACTTGGTCGGCAGATCCGCGCGGACCTGGATGAACAGCTCTTCGAGCTGCTTCTTCGACACCGGCGTCGGGCACTCGGTCATGAGGTCCGAGCCCTTCTGCGTCTTCGGGAACGCGATCACGTCGCGCATGAACTCCGCGCCGGTCATCAGCATCGCGAGGCGATCGAGGCCGAACGCGATACCGCCGTGGGGCGGGGGGCCGTACTTGAACGCGTCGAGCAGGAAGCCGAACTTCGCGCGCTGATCCTCCTCGGAGATCCGCAGGGCCTTGAACGCGCGGCCCTGCAATTCACTGCGGTGGATACGAATCGAGCCACCGCCGACCTCGACGCCATTGAGGACAAGGTCGTACGCGCGAGCGAGAACCTTCTCGGGCTCGGTCTCGAGCAGGTGCTCGTCCTCGGTCCGCGGCGACGTGAACGGGTGGTGAGCCGCGGCGATGTCCTTGGTCGCTTCATCGACCTCGAACAGCGGCGGATCGACGAGCCACATGAACTGCCACTCGTTCTTGCGGATCAGGCCGAGCTTCTCGCCGATGTTGAGGCGAATCGCGCCGAGCGCGGTGTTGGCGACCTTGTACTTCTCGGCGACGAAGATCAGCGTGTCGCCGGGAACCGCGCCCGCGATCCGGTTGACCTCGTTGCGGGCCTCGTCGGCGAAGCTCTTGGCGAACGGCGCCTGCCAGACGCCGCTCTCCTGGACGCGCGCGAATGCGACGCCTTTCACGCCGAACGACTTCGCGAAGTCGGTCAGGCCGTCGAGCATCGAGCGCGACAGCTTCTCGGCGGGGCCCGGGACGCGCAGGCACTTGACGATGCCGCCGCTCGCGACGACGCCTTCGAAGATCTTGAAGCCGCTCTTGCCCGACGGCACGGTGACGTCGCACAGCGTGAGGTCACAGCGGAGGTCCGGCTTGTCGACGCCGTACTTGTCCATCGCCTCGGCGTATGTCATCCGGCGCAGCGGCAGGGTGAGCTCGATGCCGAGCACGTCCTTCCACAGCTTCGCGATCAGGCCCTCCATCGTCGACTGGAGGATCGCCTCGTTGACGAACGACATCTCGATGTCGATCTGCGTGAACTCCGGCTGCCGCTCGTTGCGCAGATCCTCGTCGCGGAAGCAGCGCACGATCTGGAAGTAGCGCTCGTAGCCCGCGACCATCAGCAGCTGCTTGAAGATCTGCGGCGACTCGGCGAGCGCGTAGAAGTTGCCCGGGTTGAGCCGCGACGGGACGAGGAAGTTACGGGCGCCGCCCGGCGTGTACTTCACCATGAACGGCGTCTCGATCTCGAGGAAGCCGTTGGTGCCGAGGTAGTCGCGCGTCGTCTTCGTGATCTGCGACCGCATCATCAGATTCTTCTGCAGCTTCGGCCGCCGCAGATCGAGGTAGCGATACTTGAGGCGCAGCGTGTCGTTGGTCTCGACGTCGTCCTCGATGGCGAACGGTGGCGTCTCGGACTTCGAGAACACTTCGAGCTCGTCGATCCAGACCTCGACCTCGCCGGTCGGGATCTTGACGTTGGTCATCGTCTTCATCTTGCGCTCGGTGCCTGGGTCGGCCTTCGAGAGCTGCTCGCCGCGGAGCCGGACCTCGCCACGGATGCCGATGCACCACTCCGCGCGAAGCGTGTCCGTGATCGCGTGGATGTCGGGGAGCCGGGTCTTGTCGGCGACGATCTGCGTGATTCCCTCGCGATCGCGAAGGTCGACAAAGATCCTGTCGCCGTGGTCGCGATACCCTTGGACCCACCCCGTTAGGACGACTTGCTTGCCCACGTCCGACGCCCGAAGGGCACCTGCACTGTGGGTACGAGTGTGCGACGACAGAAACGAGCTCATCACCGGGGACGATAGCGCAGTGCACAGGCCCCTGGTGCGATCCCGCCCCACATCTGGTTTTCCCAGTAGTTGCGATCGGATCCGATCCCTTTATCCACAAGGAATTTGATCCACCACGAAGCGCCGCGTTAGCATTTTCTTGTTGGCGGCGTAGGGACTTCGGGCGCGGGAGGGATCGCCACCACACGGGTCGAACCGTCGTTTGGCGGCAGGGGACATGCCCCCGCCGCGGGGGTGAGCTGCGTTCCAGCCACCTACGTAATGATGTGCTTGAATAAGAGGAGTTCTATTTGAGCGAAGCGTTGGCAGCCACCCCCGCAGTCCCGAGCGCAGACCCGTGCACTGGCAGCTCGTCGCTGTCCAGTGACGGTGCGAGCCGTGCTGCGGGCCTGGTCGAGGTCATGCGGCGGCGCAAGAGCGCTGCACCGACCCCGGCAGAGATCACCGAAGCACAGGACAGCCTCGAGCGCCGCATTCGCGCGCACCTCGCGAAGGGCAAGGTCCAGGTCACTCTCACCGATAACCGCTACACCATGATCTCGGTGCGCCGGATCTCGAAAGAGAAGCGCTACGAGGTCCGCCTCCACCACATGTTTGCCGACGCAGACCCCGTGATCACGCGGGCGCTCGCGCGGTACATCGCCGAGAACGACGCGGATGCGTCACGCGTACTCGGTGACTTCATCGACGCGAACAACGACCACGTCAAAGGTCGCGCACGTCGCACGCCGGCGCAGGTGATCTTCACCGCCGGCGAGCACCACGACCTCCGCCAGATCTTCGACGAGCTCAACGCGCTGTACTTCGACAACCGGATCGAGGCCGCGATCACGTGGGGCGCGCGCACGGGCCGCCCCCGCCGCCGTAACAGCATCAAGATGGGCAGCTACTCCGTCGAGGACCGCTTCATCCGGATTCATCGCTCGCTCGATCGCGCGTTCGTCCCCCGGTTCTTCGTCGCGTGGATCGTCTTCCACGAGATGCTGCATCAGGTGCACGACATCCGGCTCAAGAACGGCCGCCGGGAGTTCCACTCCAAGGAGTTCCTCGCCGACGAATCGCAGTTCGCGAACTACGATCAAGCGCGCCACTGGGAGCGCCAGCACCTCGACGCGCTGCTCACGTACTAATTTGCGCATCGACTCCCGATGACGCTATGCGGCGCGAAGTTTCGTCGTGCCCCCCCCGAAAATTTCGGATCGAACTCGCGACCTCTCGCCTATGCTCGCGCGCGAAGGGGAGGTCGCCATGGGTGAGACCGAGATCGGATCGGAACGGCGGCGCG